>NZ_JAFCTU010000014.1:0-149805 GCF_049896185.1 Massilia sp. TSP1-1-2 | reverse complement strand
AGTGTGTTTCGAGATACTCACATCATATCAAGCACTTACGGCATTCTTGCCCTTTTTTATGCAAAATCCAGGCTAGGCGCTCACCAGGGCATGCTGATGTCGTCGGTGTTTCTGCAGGAAGGCAGCAGCCAGCACCGGCTGGAAGCCAAATTTGCCGCCTTCATGGGCGCCGAGGATGGCATCCTGGCGCAATCCGGG
This sequence comes from Massilia sp. TSP1-1-2, assembly GCF_049896185.1. NCBI lineage: Bacteria > Pseudomonadati > Pseudomonadota > Betaproteobacteria > Burkholderiales > Oxalobacteraceae > Massilia > Massilia sp. TSP1-1-2. Next base: position 149,607 of record NZ_JAFCTU010000014.1, on the reverse strand, counting down.
TGGGCCGCCAACGTGGGCCTGCTGCAGACGATCGCCGAACCGGGCGTGCCGGTCTACCTCGACATGCTGGCCCACGCCTCGCTGTGGGAAGGCGTGCAGTCGGCGCAGGCGCTGGGCGTGCCTTTTTTGCACAACGATGCGGGCCACCTGGCGCGCCAGGTCGCCAAGCACGGCGCCGGCGTGATCGTCGTCGATGCTCTCTACAGTACCAATGGCAGCATCGCGCCGCTGCATGAGATTGTCGCCATTGCCGAACGCAGCGGCAGCATCCTGATTGTCGATGAATCGCATTCGCTCGGCACGCATGGGCCGCGCGGCGCCGGCATCGTGGCCGAACTGGGGCTGGCCGATCGGGTGCACTTTCGCACCGCCTCGCTGGCCAAGGCGTTTGCCGGGCGGGCGGGCTTTTTGACGTGCTCGAGTCACTTCAAGGGTTACTTTTTGTCGGCTTCGCGCCCGGCGATTTTCAGCTCCTGCCTGCTCGAACACGAGCTGGCCTGGTTCGACGCCGCGCTCGACTTCATCGCGCTCGCCGACGCGCGCCGCAGCGCGCTGCACGCCAGCGCGCGCACGGTGCGCGCCGGCCTCACGGAACTGGGCTACAACGTTGCCGACGGCAGCGAGCAGATCATCGCGCTTGAAGCCGGGCCGGAGCCCAAGACGCTGGTGCTGCGCAAGGCGCTCGAGCGGCGCGGCATTTACGGCGCCGTGTTCTGCGCCCCGGCCACGGCCAAGAACCGCTCGCTGGTGCGCCTCACGCTCAATGCCAGCATGAGCGGGGACGACTGCGCGCGCCTGCTGGACGCCTGCGCCGACATGCGGCGCGAAGTGGACCTGGACGGCTGGTCGTCCACGCGCCGCCTGCGCCGGCTGACGCTGGTATGATGTCGGCCATGGATGAACCACAAACTTTATACAGCGTGATCGGCGGCGGCGAACGCGTGCGCGAACTGGTTGACCGCTTCTACGACCTGATGGAACTGGAACCGGAGTTCGCCGGCATTCGCGCCATGCATCCGGTGCCGATGGACAGCTCGCGCGACAAGCTGTTCATGTTCCTGTCCGGCTGGATGGGCGGCCCGGACCTGTTCGTCGAACAGTTCGGGCACCCGCGCCTGCGCGCGCGCCACCTGCCGTTTGCCATTGGCTCGTCCGAACGCGACCAGTGGCTGCGCGCGATGGCGTGGGCGATGGAAGACATCGGCATCGAACAGCCATTGCGCTTGCGCCTGATGGAGTCCTTCTACCAGACTGCGGACTGGATGCGCAACAAGGCTGACGAATAGATGACCGACACCCAGTTCTGGCTTCTGGCTGCGGCAGTGGTGCTGGTGCTGGTGCTGCAGGTGGCAGCGCTGTTGCGCGCCGGCGCCGTAGATGCGCTGGAGCGCCTTGAACGCGAGTTGCGCCTCGAGGTGCAGGGCGGCGCCCAGGGCACGCGCCAGGAACTGGCGGCGGCATTGGCGCAGTACCACGGCGCCACCGTCCAGCAGCTTGACAGCATGCGCCAGCAGATTCACGTGGCCAGCAGCAGCGGGCGCGAAGAGCAAGGGGCCACGCTCAAACGCTTTGCCGACACCATGAACCAGACCCTCTCGACGCTGACCGAGTCGAACGCGCAGCGCATGCTGGAAGTGCGCGCCACGCTGGAAGCGCGCATCAAGGACCTGCAGACTGACAACGGCACGCGGCTCGAGGAAATGCGCAAGACGGTCGACGAGAAGCTGCACGCCACGCTCGAGACGCGCCTGACCGAGTCGTTTCGCCACGTCTCGGAGCGGCTTGAAAAAGTGCACCAAGGGCTGGGCGAAATGCAGCAGCTGGCGATCGGCGTGGGCGACCTGAAGCGGGTGCTCACCAACGTCAAGACGCGCGGCACCTGGGGCGAAGTGCAGCTGGAAATGCTGCTCGAACAGGTGCTCACGGTGGACCAGTATGCCAAGAATGTGGAGACGATTGCCGGCAGCGGCGCGCGGGTGGAGTTTGCGATCAAGCTGCCCGGGCAAATCGACGGCGGCGCGCCGCTCTGGCTGCCGATTGACGCCAAGTTCCCCAAGGAGCAGTACGAACGCCTGATCGACGCGGCCGAGCGGGCCGACGCCGACGGCGTGGCCCAGGGCGGGCGCGAGCTGGAACGCGCGGTGCGGCTGGAGGCGAAAACAATCTGCGACAAATACGTCTCGCCGCCGCAGACGACCGACTTTGCGATCCTGTTCCTGCCTACCGAAGGCTTGTATGCGGAAGTGATGCGCAGGCCTGGCCTGGCCGACGACCTGCAGCGCACCTTGCGCGTGTCGATTGCGGGGCCGTCGACGCTGGCGGCCATTTTGAACAGCCTGCAGATGGGCTTTCGCACGCTGGCGCTGGAGAAGCGCTCGTCTGAAGTGTGGCAGGTGCTGGGCGCGGTCAAAACCGAGTTCGGCAAGTTCGGCGACGTGCTGTCGCAGACCAGGCTGACGCTGGAACGGGCGGCCAAGAACATTGAGAACGCGGAAGTGCGCAGCCGCCAGATGGCGCGCAAGCTCAAGTCGGTCGAAGCGCTGCCAAGCGAGGCCGCCCAGCTGATGCTGGGGCCGGAAGAAGACAGCCAGGGGCCGTAGGGCGGATAAGCGCAAGCGCAATCCGCCGTGCGCCGTCGGCGACGCTTGGCCGATTGCGCTTCGCTTATCCGCCCTACGATGGCTTTTACACCAGCCCATCGAACAGCATGATGTCGACCATGTCGCCGGCGGCCACGTTGCCTTGTTCGTCGTGCAGCACCACCATGCAGTTCGCCTCCGACATCGAGCGCAAAATCCCCGAGCCTTGCGAACCGGTGATGTGCACCTGCTGTTGGCCATCCTCGCCGAGCGCCAGGATGGCGCGCTGGTATTCGGTGCGGCCCGGCTTTTTGCGGATCGGCGCCGCCGCCCTGGCCTTGACCAGCAACAGCGGCGCCTCGGCCCCCATCATGCGCAGCAGCGCGGCGCGCGCGAAAAAGTAAAACGACACCATCACCGCCACGGGATTGCCGGGCAGGCCGAACAAGAATGCCGTATGGCCGTTCGCGGCGACGCGACCAAAAGCGAGCGGGCGGCCCGGCCGCATGCCGATTTTCCAGAACGTGACGTCGCCCATTTTGGCCATGATGTCGCGCGTGTAGTCGGCCGCGCCGACCGACACCCCGCCCGAGGTGACGATCGCGTCGGCGCAGGCACAGGCGTCGCGCAGCGCCGCTTCCAGCGCTTGCGGCTCGTCGCGCACGATGCCCATGTCGATGATCTCGCAACCGAGGCGCGTGAGCATGCCGAACAGCGTGTAGCGGTTGCTGTCGTAGACGCAGCCGGCATCCAGCGGCTCGCCAAGCGAACGCAATTCGTCGCCGGTTGAAAAAAAGGCGACGCGCAGGCGGCGCCGCACGCGCACCTGCCCGATGCCGAGCGAGGCCAGCAAACCCAGGTCGGCCGGGCGGATGATCTTGCCGCTTTTCAGGGCCGCGCTGCCGGCCATCAGGTCTTCGCCGGCGAAGCGGCGGTTCTCGCCAATGCCAATGGAACCGGGCGCGATGGTGATACTGTGCTCAGTGATGGCCGCCACGTGCTCTTGCGGGATCACGCTGTCGCAGCCGGCCGGCATCACGCCGCCCGTCATGATACGGATACACTGGCCAGGCCCAGGAACTGTATCAGATGGCCGGCCCGCGTAGACAGTGCCGACCACCGACAGCGTGGTCGGCCCGTGGGCGTCGAGTTCGGTGCCGCGCAAGGCATAGCCGTCCATCGCCGAATTGTCGTGCGCGGGCACGCTGATCGGCGAGATGATGTCGGCCGCCAGCACGCGGCCAAGGGCCGACAGCAGGGCGACGTCTTCGACGCCGCCGACCGGTTCGATGAATTGGCTGATGATGCGCTGCGCGTCGCGCACCGGCAGTGCATCGGGATCGTAGCCGGCCAGGCAGCTCGTGACTTCACTCAGGGTGGGAGAACTCATGCGTCTTTGTCGTCTTCATATTGCTGCAGTTCGCGCAGGGTATTGATGTTGCGGAAGGCGCCGGCGTCGGCAAAGCGCGCGCGCGCCACATTGATGCCGGCGTACCAGCCGTCCATGCGTCGTCCTCCGCCGGCCAGGTAGGCTGACAGCTGTGGCAGGGCGCTCGCTTTGATCAGCGCGAACACGGGATGCGGCTGGATGCGCGTGGTGCCGTCGCCAGAGACTTCTTCGGTCTCGGCCAGCGCCAGGTCGGCGCCGGCGTCCTGCATGGCCGCGTGCAGGCGCGCCACCAGGTCTTGCGGCAGGAAAGGGGAGTCGCAGGGAGCACTCACCAGCAGATCGGTGCGGCAGCGGCGCAAGCCCGTTTCCAGCCCGGCCAGCGGGCCTTCGAAGCCGGCCAGGTCATCGGGCCAGACTGGCGCGCCGAAGGTTGCATAGGTCTCCAGGTTCTGGTTGGCGTTAATGGCGATGGATGCGACCTGCGGGGCCAGCGTGCGCATGACGTGCGCTACCATTGCCTGGCCGCGAAACGGCTGCAAGCCCTTGTCGACCGTGCCCATGCGGCTGCCGCGTCCGCCCGCGAGAATGAGGCCGGTGATGGTTGCGGGATCGATCGTCAATCAGCCTCCGATATACGACATCTCGACCCTGCGCTCGCCCGGCGCTTCGGCGTTGGCGATGCCGCTGGTGTTGATGGTGCGGGTTTCGGAATAGCGGTCGGCGCGCACGCGCCACAAGGCGCCAATCGCGCTCGACATTTCGGCATCGCTGCGACCGTCGCGCAACAGTGCGCGCAGGTCGTGCCCGCGGGTGGCGAACAGGCAGGTGTACAGCTTGCCCTCGGTGGACAGGCGCGCCCGCGAGCAATCCTTGCAAAAGGCTTGGGTCACACTGGAAATCAAACCGATTTCGCCCTCGCCGTCGGCATAGCGCCAGCGCGCCGCGGTTTCGCCGGCGTAGTTGGCGAGCACCGGTACCAAAGGCATCTCGGCGGCGATGCGGCGCACCACCTCGGACGAAGAAATGACTTCGGCCAGGTTCCAGCCGTTGGAGGCGCCCACGTCCATGTATTCGATAAAGCGCAGGATGGATGGCGTGCCTTTGAAGTGGCGCGCCATCGGCACGATTTGCGCGTCGTTCATGCCGGCCTTGACGACCATGTTGATCTTGATGGGGCCCAGGCCCGCAGCATGCGCAGCATCGATACCGGCCAGCACGTCGCCGACCGCAAAGTCGACATCGTTCATGCGCTTGAAGGTGACGTCGTCGAGCGAGTCGAGCGAGACGGTGACGCGGTTCAGGCCCGCATCCTTCAGGGCGCGGGCTTTTTTTGCCAGCAGCGAACCGTTGGTGGTCAAGGTCAGGTCGAGCGGGGCGCCGGAAGGCGTGCGCAGGGCACTGAGCATGCCGATCAGTTTTTCGACATTCTTGCGCAAGAGCGGCTCGCCGCCGGTCAGACGCAGTTTTTCGACGCCGTGGGCGACGAACAGCGCGGCCACGCGCGTGATTTCCTCGAACGAGAGCAGCGACGAATGGGGCAGGTAGGCGTAGTCCTTGTCGAACACTTCCTTGGGCATGCAGTACACGCAGCGGAAATTGCAGCGGTCGGTAACCGAAATGCGCAGGTCGTGCAGGGGGCGCCCCAGCGCGTCGGCCAGCAGCCCGGTGGGCGCTTCCAGTTGCGCGGGAATTGCGGGGGCGGGCGAACGGGCGTCGCCCAGCATGATGATTTTTTCGGCCATACCAGTACGATAGCACGAGGGCCGGATATGCACAGGTGGGCCTCGCTTTGACGGGGAAAGCTGGCGAAAAAAAAGGGAAGCACGAAGCTTCCCTTTTTAAGATCGCTACCGGATTACTGGCGGCTAGTGTCCACCTGGATCAGTGGCTCGTCCACCTGCGGCGGCAACGGCTTGCGCTCGCGCGGTACGCGTACTGGCTGGGCCGCCTGGGCTGCCGCTTCCTGGGCTGCGCGCAGCTTGTCAGGATCGGTCGCCGCCAGCGTCAAGCCAGCCGAGCTGAGGATCTCATTCAGATCCGCAACGGGCTTGATGACGGCTGGGGCTGCTACAGGTACTGGCGCAGGGGCTGCGGCAGGCGCTGGCGCAGGTGCAGGCGCAGGTGCAGGGGCAGGTGCAGGTGCAGCCTCAACCACCGCTGCAGCTTCGGCAACTGGTGCCGGCGCTACCTCGACCACGGCATCAGCTTCGGCTTCCGGCGTGAAAATGGTCTGCGGGACCACGGGGGCAGGAGCGGCAACGTCGACCGCTGCTTCGACGGCAACGTGCGCTGCGAGCGTTTCCTCGGCAACGATCACCGTGGCAGGTTCGACAACCACGACCGGCTCCGGCGCTGCAACGACAGGTGCCGGTGCAGGAGCTGGTGCAACATCTACAGCAGGAGCAGCTGCAAGGGCGGGAGCCGGTGCAGGTGCAACGGCAACCGCAACAGGAGCAACAGCGGCAGCATGACGGTATTCCGACACCGGTACCGGCGCTGCAACGGCAGCAACAGGCTCCGGCGCTTCGACCGGTGCATAGGCGGCAACTGGCTCTGGCGTTTCCACCGGTGCATAGGCTTGCATCGGCGCGGCAGCTTGCTCAGTAGCTACGGCAGGTGCTGCCGGAACCGTAAAGCTTGCTTCGTGCGCAACGCCGTCGGCATCGTTCTCGCCGGCGTCGTTCTCGGTGCCTTCGCCGTCCACGCCTTCAACGCCCTCGCCACCTTCGCGGTCGCGGCGGTTGCGGTTGCGGCCACCACGGCGGCGGCGGCGGCGCGGCTCGTCGCCATTGGCTTCGACTTCGATCTCTTCGCCGTTCGGGCCGATGGCGGTCACCATTTTTGGCGCCACGATCACGTCGAGTTCGCCGACAGGACCGGCGTTTTGCACTTCAGCTGCGAACGGAGCGGCTGCCATCTCATCGAGCTTGCTTTCGGCTACCGGGGTGCGGTAGTCGGCGCGCTCGCGCGGTGGGCGCGGGGTGCGCTCAGGGCGCTCGCCGCGTTCAGGACGCTCGCCACGTTCGGCGCGCGGCGCCGGCGCCGGCGTTGTAGAGACGTCGGCCGGATCGCGCGCTTCGCGTGGCTCGCGCGGTGGGCGCGGCGTACGGGGCGGGCGCACCGGCTTGTCGGCATCGGCTGCCTTGACGCTGTCGTTTTCGCTTGCAATCTTGCTGCCCGGCTCGCGTTCTTCACGTTCGCGTCCGCCCGGCTTGCCGCCACGGCTGCGGCCACGGGGGCTGCGGCTGTTGCGGTCGGCCCCATTGCGATCGGTTGCCGTGGTTAATGCGGTCTTGACCGGCGCCACTGGCGCTGGTGCAACAACTGCAGGCTCTTCGACCCCGCGGAAGAAGTTCATCACCTTGGTGAAGAAACCCACTTCCACTGGTGCAACGAGAACGGGCACCGGCACGGGCACTGGCAGCGGCTTGGGCGCTTCGGTACGGTCGACCATTGGCGCTGGCTGGGCCGGGGTAATCGTCTTGACGACGGCTTCCTGGCGCGGCTTGGCTTCTTCTTTCTCGCGCTTGCTGTAGCCCATGTCGGTTTCCGCCGACTCGGCCAGGCTGTAGCTCGACTGCACGTCTTCCAGGCGCGGATCGTCGTGCTTGATGCGCTCGAGCTTGTAGTGCGGCGTGTCGAGGTGCTTGTTCGGGATCAGAATCACGCTGATGCGATGACGGCTCTCGATTTTCAGCACTTCGCCGCGCTTTTCATTGAGCAGGAAAGCGGCAACGTCCACCGGCACCTGCACGTGAATGGTGGCCGAATTTTCCTTCATGGCCTCTTCCTGGATGATGCGCAGGACTTGCAGGGCGGACGATTCGGTGTCGCGGATGTGGCCGGTGCCGGAGCAGCGCGGGCACGTCACGTGGCTGCCTTCGGACAGCGAAGGGCGCAGGCGCTGACGCGACAGTTCCATCAGGCCGAAGCGGGAAATCTTGCCCATCTGGACGCGTGCGCGATCATGGTGCAGCGCGTCTTTCAGGCGTTGTTCGACTTCGCGCTGGTTTTTTGCCACTTCCATGTCGATGAAGTCGATGACGATCAGGCCGCCAAGGTCGCGCAAGCGCAACTGGCGGGCCACTTCTTCGGCCGCTTCGCAGTTGGTATTGAAGGCGGTGGTTTCGATGTCCGAGCCGCGCGTGGCGCGCGCCGAGTTGACGTCGACCGAGACCAGCGCTTCGGTGTGGTCGATGACGATCGCCCCGCCCGACGGCAAAGGCACCGTGCGCGAATACGCCGTTTCAATCTGGTGTTCGATCTGGAAGCGCGAAAACAGCGGCACATCGTCGCTGTAGCGTTTTACGCGGTGCACCATGTCGGGCATCACGTGGCTCATGAACTGGTGCGCCTGCTCGTAGATGTCGTCGGTGTCGATCAGGATTTCGCCGATGTCGGGCTGGAAGTAGTCGCGGATGGCGCGGATAACGAGCGACGATTCCTGATAGATCAGGAACGCGCCGTTGCCCTGCTTGCCGGCGCCTTCGATCGCGCGCCACAGTTGCATCAGGTAATTCAAGTCCCACTGCAGTTCTTCGACATTGCGCCCGATGCCGGCGGTGCGGGCAATCACCGACATGCCTTGCGGCAGGTCCAGCTTGTCCATGGTTTCGCGCAGTTCCTGGCGCTCTTCACCTTCAACACGGCGCGACACGCCGCCGCCGCGCGGGTTGTTCGGCATCAGGACCAGATAACGGCCGGCCAGCGATACAAAAGAAGTCAGCGCCGCGCCTTTATTGCCGCGCTCTTCCTTTTCGACCTGGACCATGATTTCCTGGCCTTCGCGCAGCGCTTCCTTGACCGAAGCGGTACGCACATCGACGCCTTCGCGGAAGTAAGTGCGGGCGACTTCTTTAAATGGCAGGAAACCGTGGCGATCTTCCCCGTAGCTGACGAAGCAGGCTTCGAGCGATGGCTCGATACGGGTGATGACGCCTTTGTAAATATTGGATTTGCGCTGTTCGCGCCCTGCGGTTTCGATATCGATATCGATCAGTTTCTGACCGTCGACAATCGCGACGCGCAATTCTTCTTGCTGCGTTGCGTTAAACAACATGCGTTTCATTTTTATAAACTCCGCGGCCCGTAGGCCGTTCCAGTGCCGCCTTGTCAGGGCGGCAAAAAGTACAGGGGATGTACGCTAGAAGGGGAGAGCTGGAGGGTAATGCCTTAGCGTTGCGGTGCAGCGATGCGAGAAGCAACGCGGCCGCAACAGGGCGCAGTGAGGTCGATCGACATGCCGAGTGCACGCATCACCTGCAACCTGCCTGTATCGGCCCGGTCAGAACCGGGGGGCGCAGGCAAAGCCAGGCGGTGAGCAATTCAGTGAGCCAAACCGTAGCCAGACAACATACCTAACTTCGATACCGAGGCATACTTTCTGCCTATATCCTCAAGCCCTGGTATGAGGCTGAACAATCGGGTCGGGCGAAAACGACAAGCGTTATCGACGCCAACATCCGGCGAGCTGACCATCAACACCGGCCAGCTTGCCAGTACTTATCCTTAAAATTCCAAGCCATCCACATCAGCAGCCCTGCGCGCTATCCGATTACAACAACGGTGCAACCTTGACCCGCGCAAAACTGTGCATACACATTTTTTCCATCGAATTTGCAATTTGGCGAGGCCGATGGAGACGCCCCTGTGTAAAATATCGTTTTAATTCTTACACCAGCAGAGGTTTGACCGCCGCCTGTCGATTATATATTCAAAATGAAGGACTTAGAGAGAATTTCTGGGAAGACAGAGCAAATGAAGATACAAACCGATGTTGCTCCCCCTTCAACACAGGCGACCCCCCAAGCATACTTTGTCACCATCTCCGAAGAAGACGCCGGCCAGCGGATAGATAATTATCTGTTAAGAGTTTGCAAAGGCGTCCCTAAGAGCCATATCTACCGCATCCTGCGTTCCGGCGAAGTACGCGTCAATAAAGGCCGGATCGACCAGCTGTACCGGCTGGTGGCGGGCGACGTGATCCGCATTCCCCCGGTGCGCGTGGCTGAAAAGTCCACGGCCGTGGTACCGGGCGCAGAATTTACGATTTTGCATGAAGACAGCCATATTCTCGTCATCGACAAGCCGTGCGGCGTGGCCGTGCACGGTGGCTCGGGCGTGTCGTATGGCGTGATCGAGCAATTGCGCGCCGCCAGGCCCGACGCCAAGTTCCTGGAACTGGTGCACCGGCTGGACCGCGAAACGTCGGGCCTGCTGATGCTGGCCAAAAAGCGCTCGGCCTTGACCAACCTGCATGAGCAAATGCGCGACGGCCTGACTGACAAGCGCTACCTGACGATGGTGTATGGCGACTGGAAAAATGCGCGCCAGCACATCAAGCTGCCGCTGCATAAATTTACGACGCCCGAAGGCGAGCGCCGTGTCTGCGTGCAGGCGGGCGGGATGGAGTCGCACACCGTGTTCACCTTGTTGCGAAAATTTAACAAATTCGCCTTGCTGGAAGCCGAGCTGAAGACAGGGCGTACCCATCAGATCCGGGTACATCTGGCTTCGTCCGGCTTTGCTATCGCAGGTGACGACAAATACGGTGATTTCGCGCTTAACCGCGTGCTGCTCAAGGCTGATGACACGCGCGGCGCGCTCAAGCGCATGTTCCTGCACGCACATCAAATTACGTTTACCCACCCGGAAACGGGCAAGCCCATGACACTCAACGCGCCGCTGGCCGGTGAACTTGAGCGTTTTTTGCTAAGCTTGGGGAAACCTTTAACTATCGCGACACGCTGATTCTGCGTTTCGCCTTCCGACATTGACAGGAGCCGGCCGCCACAAGCGGCTGAAATACATGGCACGAAAGCAATTTGACCTGATCGTTTTCGATTGGGATGGCACCTTGATGGATAGCACTTCCGCCATTGTGAAGTGCATCCAGGCATCCGCACGCGACCTCGGCTTGCCGATACCCCATGACGACGATGCCTCGCATGTGATCGGGCTCGGCCTGCACGAAGCGATGCAGGCTGTGATGCCCAATATCGATCCGGCGTTCTACCCCAAGATGGTGGAGCGCTACCGCATTCATTTCCTCTCCAAGCACCATGAATTGGTGCTGTTCGACGGCGTACGCGAGATGCTAAATGAACTGTCGCAAGATGGCTATTTCCTGGCCGTTGCCACGGGTAAGAGTCGGGTCGGCCTGAACCGGGCCCTGAACGCGGTCGGCCTGCTGTCGTTGTTTGACGCCACGCGCTGTGCCGACGAGACATTCTCAAAGCCGCACCCGGCCATGCTGCAAGAGCTCACGCGCGAACTGGGCCAGGACTTGAAGCGCACCGTCATGATCGGCGACACCACGCACGACCTGCTGATGGCGAGCAACGCCGGCGCAGCGGCCGTGGCGGTGCAGTATGGCGCCCATCCAAGCGACCAGCTCGACGCGTGCAAGCCGCTGTTTTCAGCCGCCACGATCGGGGAATTGCACCAATGGCTGACAACGAACGCATGAGGCTTGACGGCGCCATCTTGGTGTGCGCTTCCGGCGCGGTGCTCGAAGGTGGGCGCGGCGTGCGCTTTGACGTGCGCGCCTTTGGCGACAAGGCAACCGGCTTTGTGGTGCGCTACAGCGGCATGGCCTATGCCTACCTGAACCGCTGCGCCCACGTGCCCATCGAGCTGGACTGGGCGCAGGGCGAATTTTTCGAGTCGAGCGGGCTGTATCTGATGTGCTCGACGCACGGCGCCATTTACGTGCCCGAGAGCGGCTTTTGCGCCGGCGGGCCGTGCAAGGACGGACGGCTGCGCCCGATCGGCCTGCTGGAAGAAGACGGCAATATCTATTGGACGCCCGACGAATTCATCAAGCCGCCGGCGGCCGGACCCACTCCACACGGATGAAGACCCTATGAGCGAGACCCCCCGCAGCGACTTGCCGCACGAAACCCCGGCGCTGACGCTGCCTAATGGCAACTGGGAGCGCGATACGCTGGAAAGGTTGGTGTTCGCCACTGTCAACGAGCGCCGCGCCGCGCGCCGCTGGGGCACTTTTTTCAAGCTCAGTTTTTTACTGCTGGCGTTTTTTGCGCTGTGGTCGCTCTACGACTTCAACTTTACCGGGGCGGACGGCGACTTGGTCGGCAAGCATACGGCGCTCATTGAAATCAAGGGCGAGATCGAAGATGAAGGCAGCGGTTCGGCCGATGTTGTCATTCCAGCGCTAAACAAGGCGTTTTCGGACTTGCAGTCGGTTGCCATTGTGCTGCGCATTAACAGTCCAGGCGGCAGTCCCGTACAGGCCGGCATCATCGTCGATGAAATTCAGCGCTTGAAGCGCGGCTATCCGCACAAGAAGGTGTACGTGGTGGTGGACGAAATTTGCGCGTCGGGCGGGTATTACATTGCCGCCGCGGCCGACCAAATTTATGTGAACAAGGCCAGCATCGTCGGTTCGGTCGGCGTGCTGATGGATGGCTTTGGCTTTACCGGCACCATGGAAAAGCTGGGCGTGGAGCGGCGATTGTTGACTGCCGGCGAGAACAAGGGTTTTCTGGATCCGTTCAGCCCGCAGTCCGACAAGCACAAGGCGCACGCGCAATCGATGCTCAACGAAATTCACCAGCAGTTCATCGCCGTCGTGCGCAGCGGGCGCGGTGCGCGCCTGAAGGAAACGCCGGAAACCTTTTCAGGGCTGTTCTGGAGCGGCGCCCGGGCGGTTGACATGGGACTGGCGGACGGCTTTGGCACCGTTGAAACGGTCGCGCGCGACGTGATCAAGGCCGAAGACGTGGTTGACTACACCGCGCATGAAGGCTTGCCTGAGCGGGTGCTCAAAAAGTTTGGCGCGGCGGTGGGTGCCGGCGCAATCAAGACGCTGCATGCTGGCAGCCGGCCGAGCGTCAGGTGAGGTTAATCAATATTTCCCTTGAATGTTCAGACAGGTGTTCTATAGTGGAGATGTAGTCTTTGCAAAGGGGGCAATATAAAAAGTAACTGTGAGTGGACACCAAACCTATAGAAGATTCACGGACTGCATTACTATGCGGCATTGAGAGAATTTATATTCCTCGCAAGTTGTCCTCGAATGGGGACCCGAAAACGACAGCGCAATGCTGTCGTTTTCATTTTGTATGCTCAGCATGAGCGAAGTGACGCGCAGCGGCTAAGGATGCACGCCTGCCGGTCGTGGGTCGTGGGTCGTGGGTCGTGGGTCATGGGTCATGTTTTTACCGCTTTCAAAGTCCCTTGATGTGTAATAAAGTGCAATCTTCAAGAACCCACAATTTCTGACCGCATAATGAATATATCCCTGTCCTCTATTGACAAGAGCCGCTTCGGCATTACGACCGCCAAGATTCAACTGGCAGGCGATGAACCAGTCCCTGATATCAATGCCTGGTGCGACGCAAACTCCGTGGAGTTGCTAATTGCCCGCTGCCGCTGCGACGATATTGCGCTGGTGCAGAAGCTGGAAGCGGATGGGTTTTTCCTGACCGACACGCTGGTGTATTACCGCAACAAGGAACTGACGCAATCGGCAGACGTGCTGAAGGAAGGCTATAGCACGCGCTTCGCGACGGCCGCGGACGCCGCAACAGTCGGTGCGCTGGCGGAGGTCACGTTTGCGGGCTACACTGGGCATTACCATGCCGATCCACGGCTTGCGTCCGCCGATTGCGATGCGGTCTACTCATCGTGGGCGGCGAGTTCTTGCGCCAGTACCGCAGTGGCTGACCAAGTCATATTGATCGAGCATGGCGGCAAAGCCGTCGCATTCGCAACGGTGAAAAAGGTCGAAAGTTACATGATGGAGGGGGTGTTGTTCGGCGTGTCACCGGAGCACCAGGGGCGCAGTCTGTACAATGCTTTGAGGTTGCTTGCTCAAAACTGGGCAATGAACCATAACTTTAAGCAAATGATTGTCTCCACCCAAGTGACCAACTTGGCCGTGCAAAAAGTATGGTGCCGCCAGCGGTTCGAGCCGTTCAAGAGCTACTATACCTTCCACAAGTGGTTTGCGAAACCGGCCCGCTGAGCCGATCCGTCAGGCATCTACGCGGTCGTTACCGCAGTGAACTTCGTGCGTGCAGGTATGCATGGTAGGTCTGAGCGCGACCGGCCTCGGTTCGCCGGGGCCTTCAAATTGGGAAAATCCGCCGTGTTCGAAAAATGCCGCAAGCCCGCGCTGGGTCTCAGCCACCCAGCGCGCTTGGGGCGACACGCGGGACGTATCGCGCGGCAGAGCGGCGGCGGCGGGCGGCACCTTGCCGCTCCAGCGCGCAATCGCTTCGCGCGTGCTCTGCAATGCCGACATGGCCAGCGCATCGGCTGGCGGAAACTGGTTTGCCGTCAATGTCGGCTCGGTGTGCATCGGATTGCGCATGCTCGTCCTCTTTCTCGTCGCTTTTTATCCTAAGGAGGGTGGTAAGTTACCCTCTTCCTGTTCAGCCGATTCCTAATGATGTCTCAGTGTAACCACGCGATGCCGGTCAAATTTGATTTTGCTCAAAGGTCGGATCGCCGCTTTCTCGAAATGCTGAGAGGGTAGGGAAGTTGTCCTACGTCGTCGTAGTCTGCCACTGTCAGCCGCATGGCGCATCTGTTAAAGTTGCGGCCATGAGTAAATTATCTTTAGACCGCATCCTGCAATCCCAAGGCTTTGGCACGCGCAAGTATTGCCGCGCGCTGATCGACGACGGCGAAGTGGCCATTGCCGGCCAAGTCCAGACCAGCTACAAGAACGCCATCGACACGGACGGCCTGGTGCTGACCGTGTTCGACGAAGAGTGGGTGTATCGCGAGCAGCTATATATTGCGCTGCACAAGCCGGCCAACTTCGAATGTTCGCGCAAACCCAGCCACCATCCCGGCGTGCTGACCCTGCTCCCGGAACAGTTCACCTGGCGCGACGTGCAGCCGGTCGGCCGGCTCGACCACGACACCACCGGCATGCTGCTGATGTCCGACGATGGACCGTTCATCCACGCCCAATCGTCGCCCAAGCGCCACATTCCCAAGATTTACCAGGCGACAACCCAAGACCCGGTGACGCCCGAGCTGGTGGCCCAGTTGCTCGGCGGCGTCAAGCTGCATGACGAGCCGGCGCCGCTCGCGGCGGTCTCGTGCGTGCAGCGCGGCGTACACTTGCTGGAAATTGTGCTGGAACAGGGGAAATACCACCAGGTCAAGCGCATGCTCGCCGCCGCCGGCAACCATTGCAGTGCCTTGCACCGCGCTGCGATCGGGCAATTGACGCTTGCGTCGCTGGGCTTGGCCGAGGGCGAATGGTGCTTTCTGGAGCCTGCCCAGCTCGACCTGCTGGTGCCGCTCGCGTGAAGCTGGCCACTATCAACGACGGCACCCGCGACGGCCAGCTGGCCGTGGTGGCGCGCGACCTGAAAACGGCGCACCTGGCCGACGGTATTGCGCCAACGCTGCAAGCGGCGCTGGACGACTGGCCCTTCATCGCGCCCCAGTTGGCGGACTTGTACCAGCTGCTCAATGGTGGACGCGCGGCCAAGAGCTTTGAATTTGACCCGGCAAAGTGCATGGCCCCGCTGCCGCGCGCCTACCAGTGGGCTGATGGGTCGGCCTATGTGAACCATGTCGAACTGGTGCGCAAGGCGCGCGGCGCCGAGATGCCGGCGTCGTTTTGGGAAGATCCGCTGATGTACCAGGGTGGCAGCGATGACTTCAGCGGGCCGACCGGCGATATTGTCATGGCGCATGAGGAGTGGGGGATCGATTTCGAGGCCGAGGTGGCGGTGATTACGGGCGACGTGCCGCTGGGCGTCACGCCCGATCAAGCCCAGCTGCATATTCGGTTGCTGATGCTGGTCAA
Source organism: Massilia sp. TSP1-1-2 (assembly GCF_049896185.1). Lineage (NCBI taxonomy): Bacteria > Pseudomonadati > Pseudomonadota > Betaproteobacteria > Burkholderiales > Oxalobacteraceae > Massilia > Massilia sp. TSP1-1-2. Next base: position 133,841 of record NZ_JAFCTU010000014.1, on the reverse strand, counting down.
TGATGTGTCACTGCGCAACCTGATCGCGCCGGAGCTGGCCAAGGGCTTCGGCTTTGTGCAGTCCAAGCCGGCGTCGAGCTTTTCACCGGTCGCCGTTACGCCCGACGAGCTGGGCGAGGCTTGGAAGGATGGCAAGGTGCACCTGCCGCTACGCTCGACCTGGAATGGCAAGCTGGTCGGGCAGCCGAATGCGGGGGTGGACATGGTGTTTAATTTTCCGCAGTTGATTGCGCACCTGTGCAAGACGAGGAAGGCGCGCGCGGGTACCATTGTCGGCTCGGGTACGGTGTCGAACAAGGATGCGAAGAAAGGTTATTCGTGCATCGCGGAGAAGCGCTGCCTGGAAATGATTGCCGATGGCGTGGCGAGCACGCCCTTCATGCTCTTTGAAGACATGATCAAGATCGAGATGCTCGATGCCGCCGGCAAGTCCATTTTCGGGGCCATCGAACAGAAGGTAGAGCAGGCGGAAGCGCCGAAGCGGGGACGCTAGAAGCCGTGCCTGCGCTTGAGGTACATTGGCAGCACACACCACAGGCACACGATCAGGAGCGCCATGGTGGCGCTGGCGACATTACCAACCATTTTTCCAAATACCGAGGAGATGACGAGATTGGTGCCCAGGGTAAAGGCGAACGCCAGCGCAGCCGATCCGGCCACAATCTGGCGCGTCGCGACCCGTTTGAAGCGTTCGCGGCTGATTAGCGGGCGCATCAGTCGGTGCTGGATGGCGGGGGCGCTCAGCAACACCAGGCTGGTCAGCGCAAAAAAGAAAGTTGCCAGAAATACCAGTCGCTCGGCCTGGATGATCTGACGCGCACCAGTGCTGAAGGGCAGCACGATCAGGAATGCGGTGAGCATCTGGGCGCCGGGCAGCAAGATGCGCAACTCGCTGAGCATGTCGGACAGATCGCCGTCCTCGCGCAAGTCGCCTTTCGGCAGAGAATTTTCAAGTGGCAATGGTGGCAGGTTCTTTGTCATAATCGGTTTTGCAGGCGAAAATGGGTAGAGCATGGCCGTGGCCGAGAGTTCGACCTGCGGTGCAGTGTGCTTGCTCTTGTCCCGATTATAATGTTCCATGGAAATGAGAATGTTGCGTAATCGCAGGCGAAAACGAGCAGGAATCGCCCCAAAAAAGGAGCCTGGTACAGCCCGGACTCCCTGTCCCTGCGCGCGCGCCGGGGTGAAATGTCGACTGCGAAACGCGATATAATGTAATATGCCGACAATGAGCCGCCATACCACATTCCCTGCCATTTGAATCGATCAATGCATAAATTCCCTCGTTTATTATTGGCTGTTGTCCTGACCGCGATGTCTGTCACCGCGATTGGTCAGGAGAAATCCGACTATTTTGGACAGAATCCGTCAGCGGCCGAGCCTGTGCAAAATCCGCCTGTCCCAAAACGTGTCATCATTCGCAATGAAGCCGATGACGAAAGCGACGTTCCGGCAGAATATAACCCGGACGGCGCGCCTGCGTATTTGCAGCAGCGTCAGGCCGGAACTGACGCCGAGCGCCAGCGCGAGCTGAACCTAGCGCGCGACCCGCAGCGCCAAAACGAACGCGACGTGGATGGTCGCACCAGTGTCCGTTCGGCCAGCAAGGAACTCCGCCCCGTTCCCAACGAGTTTCAAAAATTCATCTTTGACAGCAGTGGCAAAACATTACCCGTCTTCGGCGCGAACTTCTTCGGTAGTGGCGCGTCGACGTTCGCGCCATTGGGCAATACTCCCGTGCCTGCAGACTACACGCTTGGCGTGGGCGATGAGCTGATGATCCGCGGCTCGGGCAGCATCGACATCAATTACCGGGCCAAGATTGATCGTAATGGGCTTATTGCCATCCCTACAGTCGGTTCCGTGGTGCTGGCCGGGGTCAAGGCAGCCGATGCGGAGCGCGTGATCGGTAACGCGGTGGCGCGCCTGTACAAGGGCGTGACGGTGAACGTGAATTTTGGCAAGCTGCGGGCCATTACGGTGTACGTGGTCGGCCAGGCCAAGCGCCCGGGCACTTATACGGTATCGAGCCTGTCGACGCTGGTGACGGCGGTGTTTGCCAGCGGCGGCCCCAACGCCAACGGCAGCATGCGGCGCGTGCAGGTCAAGCGCGGTGGTGTCGTGGCCGCCGAACTGGACCTGTATTCCTTTATTGCTCGTGGGGACAAGTCGGCCGACGTCAAGTTGCGCGACGGCGATACCATCTTCATCCCTGCCGCCAGCGCTTACGTCGCACTGGTTGGTAAGGTCAATACCCCTGCCATCTATGAGCTTCGCGGCAACCAGGATACGGTCGAGTCGCTGCTCGATTTTGCCGGCGGCATGCCGGTCGTGGCCGATCCGCGCCGTGCCTTCCTCGAGCGCATTGACGCGAGCAGAAGCCAGCCGCGCAGCGTGGAGCAGTTCGTCCTCAATGGCGAAGGGCTCAAGCGCACCATGAAAAACGGCGATGTGCTCAACATCACCTCGATCACGCCGGATTTTTCGAATGCCGTAATTTTGCGCGGCAACGTTGACCAGGCCGTGCGCGTACCGTTCAAGCCGGGCATGCGCGTCAGCGACCTGATTCCCAACCGCGAATACCTAATTACCCGCAAATCGATCAAGCGCCAGAATAATGCGCTTGACGCCGGCGACAAGGAAAAAGCCAAGGAACAGCGTGATCGCGACCACGACACTGCCCTCGATACTGATCAGGACCGCGATCGCGTCGCCGAAAACGCTGTCAGCAACGCCAAGGTGGATTCGATCGCCGCGCGCATCGGCGGCCTGATCGATGAAATCAACTGGGACTACGCGGTTGTCGAGCGCATCAACCGCTCCGACTTGACGGTCAGCCTGATTCCCTTCAACCTAGGCAAAGTGTTTACCGAGCCCGCCGGGCCTCAAAACGTCACGCTGCAAGCAGGCGACACGGTCACCATTTTTTCGCAGAAAGATGTAGCGGTGCCGATGGAAAGGCGCCGCATTTTTGTGCGCGTTGAAGGCGAAGTGAATGTGCCGGGCGTGTACCAGATGACGGCGGGCGAAACGCTGCAGTCGCTGCTGGCACGGGCGGGCGGGCCGACCGCAAACGGCTACCTGTTCGGTACCGCGTTCTATCGGGAGCAGGTGCGCAAGGAGCAGGAAATGAATTTACAGAAGGCCGCCAGCAGGCTCGAAACGCAATTGCGCAATGAGCAAAGCAGGGCGGCGGCAAACGCGCGCAGCACCGCCGATGCCATGTCGATGGAGGCGCGCCGCCAGGCCGACCTGCTGTCGGCGAAAGAAGCCGTAGCCCGCCTGCGTCAGCTGCGCCCCGAAGGCCGCATTGCCTTTGGCCTCGATCCGCGCGAACAGTCGTTCGGCAAGCTGCCGCCGCTCAAGCTGCAAAACGGCGACCGTCTGGTAGTGCCTGCCAGGCTTGATTTCGTTCACGTGTTTGGTGCCGTCAATGGCGAGTCTTCGCCGCTATGGCGTCCAAACAGCCGCGTCAACGACTATATCAAGCTGGTCGGCATGACGCCTGACGCTGACAAGGATAATATTTTCATCTTACGTGTTGATGGCAGCGTCGTGTCGCGCAGTTCCGGCAACTGGTATTTCGGCGGATTCGGCGGCGTTGAAGTGATGCCTGGCGATAGTATCGTGATTCCCGAAAAGTTCGACAAAGAAACCGGCTGGACCAAATTCACTCAGGGCACCAAGGAATGGGCGCAGATCTTCGCCAATTTCGGGCTCGGTGCTGCAGCGATCAAAACCTTGCGCAATTAACGCAGTGGATAATTACAGTACACACCCCGGCGGGATGGATGCCGAGCCAATTCCGGTAGCGCAGCCCTTGGACGCGTCCAGCCGTGAAATCGAGATCGTCGACTGGATGCTTGTCCTGGTCAAGCACAAGAAGTTAGTCTTTGGACTTCCGGTCCTGGTCGCGTTGCTAGCGTTGGGACTGTCCCTGCTGCTGCCCAACGTCTACACTGCCACCACCAAATTGCTGCCGCCCCAGCAGGCGCAATCGGGTACGGCTGCGCTGTTGGCCCAATTGGGCGGCGCCTCTAGTCTGGCCGCTGGCATTGCGGGCGTGAAAAGTCCAGGCGAGCTCTATGTCGGCATGCTCAACAGCCGGACCATTGCAGACAAGCTGATTGCGCGCTTTGGATTGAAAAGCAGATATGGCGCCTCGTCGCTCGATGCCACCCGACAGCAACTGGCAGGGAGCACCGTCGTCAACGTTGGCAAAGATGGCATGATCACCATCGCTGTCGCCGATAAAGACCCGCAATTCGTCGCCCAGCTGGCCAATGGCTATGTCGAAGAACTGCAGGGCTTGAACAAACTACTCGCCATTACCGAAGCCTCCCAGCGCCGCCTGTTCTTTGAGCGCCAGCTCGCCGCTGCCAAGGACAATCTTGCCAGGGCCGAAATGTCGCTAAAAGGCGCGATGGACACCGGCGGCGTGATCAGCGTGGACAGCGAAGGGCGTGCGATTCTTGAAACGGCCGCACGGGTCAAGGCGCAGATTTCCGCGAAGGAAGTCCAACTGGGCGCCATGCGCGCCTTCGTGACGCCGCAAAACCCGGAATTCCAGCGTGCCAGCGAGGAGTTGAACAGTTTGCGTAGTGAACTGGCCAAACTGGAAGGAGGCCGCCCGCCTGCAGGCCGGCCGAGTGGGACCGGCCAGGCCGGGTTGGAAAATATTCAGTCAATGCGCGATCTGAAGTATCACCAGATGCTGTATGAACTGTTGGCAAAGCAATATGAAGCGGCGCGGCTTGACGAGGCCAAGGATGCATCGCTGATTCAAGTTCTCGATCCGGCCGCTGAGCCTGAGCGCAAGTCCGGACCGAATCGCCCCTTGATCGTGGTGGTGGCGACCCTCTTGGCCCTTTTTGCAGCGATTCTTTGGGCTTTTTTCGTGGCAGCCAGGCAGCGTTCGATGGCCGCGCTTGCGGCGAGACGGGATGAATTGCAGTCTCAACTACGTTGTAAATAGCGTTGGCGGGCTTGCGGTACGCGCTGGCCGGCGCCCCGGTTCGACGTTTTGAATGGCCTGTGCACGCTCTACACGTGCCCAGAGCGTTGCGAAAGATGGCAAGTTCGTGGCCTTTCCAATTATGATGCGCATCGATATCCTTTGATCACGAGGGATTATTTCCATTTCCAGCCTACGAAACTTGGCTGATTAATGTCATGTGCACTATACAAAAGTGTACTGAAGTTGTATACGCCATTCGAACGCCAGCCATTCTGGGGTAAAATACAGCCGGTTGATTCGTATCAAGTTTCGATGGATCAAGAATAACATTCAGCAGCTGGCAAGCAAGCCTCCCTCGTTTGAGGCAGTGCAATGCTGGTCCCGCACCAAAACACGCTCTCAAGTAAATATTGTTTTATAAATGCTCTGTATTTGTCAGGGCAGCGCTTGGCGGCGCCGGTGCGCCGTTGTACGCGGGAGTTTTTCGGTGAGTGTGCGGAATAAGGCGACGCACCACTGAAATTCGGCTCAGCGGATAGCTGCATCATCCAAGTTAGGTGGTACCCATGTTGTCGACAGTCGTCAGTTTCTTTGCATCATTATTAGTAACCTTGCTTATCATTCGTTTTGCTCACACCAACAAGAAAATGTTGGACTGTGATTTGAAGGGCATTCAGAAAATTCACGCTGTACCAGTCCCGCGTATCGGTGGATTGGCTATATTTGTGGGCGCCATCGCCGGTTGCGTGGCGGTGTACCTGCGCGTGCCCGTGGTTGGCGTCTGGGTCGCCACCTTGCTATTTTCCGCATTTGCAGCCTTCGGCTGTGGCATCGTCGAGGACTTTACCAAGAACATGAGTCCGCGTCGGCGGCTGATCCTGACCATGGTGTCGGCGACCGTGGCGTACTTTCTTTTGGACGCGGGGATTTGGCGCATCGATGTTCCGTTCGTAGACTTGTGCCTCAGTTACATGTGGTTGTCCCTGCCGCTGACTATTTTCGCCGTGGCCGGAGTGGCCAATGCGGTCAATATTATCGATGGATTCAATGGCCTCGCCGGCGCCGTTACCATGTTCATGTTCCTCTCGCTGGCATATGTGGCATTCCAGGTCGGCGATGTGCACGTAATGAGCGCCGCCTTGGTCATGGTCGGGGCGATCGCCGGTTTTCTGCTCTGGAATTATCCTCACGGCATGATCTTCATGGGTGATGGCGGCGCCTATTTTATCGGCTTCATGCTCGCAGAGTTAGCCGTACTGCTCGTGGCCCGCAATCCGGGGGTCTCTGCCTGGTACGCAATACTGCTGCTGATCTATCCAGTGGTAGAGACGGTATTTTCCATTTACCGCCGCAAATTCGTCAGGGGCGTACCGCCCGGGCTGCCTGATGGCGTGCATTTGCACATGCTGATCTTCAAGCGCCTGGTGCGCTGGACGGTCCGCAGTCGGGATGCGCGCGCCGTTACCCGCCGCAACGCGATGACTTCCCCTTATTTGTGGCTGCTGTCGCTGATGGCGGTGATCCCGGCCACGCTGTTTTGGCAAAGTACCTTGACGCTCGGTCTGTGCTGTTTTGTGTTTGTGACCTCCTACGTGTGGCTGTATGCGCAGATTGTCCGGTTCAACGTGCCCGCCTGGTTGATCCTGCAACGGCGCAAGAGCGGGCGGCGCAAGGCCCATCCCGCCCAGCCCCCGGTACTGGTCGAAAGCAAGCGTGAAAACATCATGTAGTCTTGGGTGGCACAAGGCCTGCACGCCGGTGTTATCGTTTGCGAGCAAGTGGCCCGATACAGCAAATTGAAGTGAATGAAATTGGCGGTTACATTGATGAATAAAGAGCAGATCACGGCCTCCCGCAGCGACGGCACCTCGGCAAGCGACGATATTGGCATCTTTGGACTGCTGGCCGTCCTGGCCCGGCAAAAACGACTTGTGGTGGGCTTGCCCGTGGTTGCGGCAGTGCTTTCGGCTGTGCTGAGCTTGGTATTGCCGGTCACCTTTAAGGCCAGCGCGCAACTGTTGCCGCCGCAGCAGGCCAGTTCGGCCACTGCGATGCTTCTGTCGCAGTTGGGCGGGATGGCTGGTGGCGCCGTCGGCGCAGCGGCGCTTAAGACGCCGAATGAGATGTATATCGGCATGTTGCGCAGCCGGACCGTGGCCGACAAGCTGGTCGCCAAGTTTGACCTCAAAAAGGTGTACGGCACCGACTCGGACGAGCTGGCGCGCCGCACGCTGGAAGCGAACACGGAGATCGCGTCGGGAAAAGATGGCTTGATTGTAATTTTCGTCGAAGATCGCAACCAGCAGCTGGTGGCGCCGCTGACCAACGGCTATATCGCCGAGTTGCTGGCGTTGACGCGGGTTCTTGCCGTGACCGAAGCGAGCCAGCGCCGCTTGTTTTTTGGGACCCAGCTGGAGTTGGCAAAGAACAATCTGGCCAAAGCGGAACTTTCCTTGAAAGGCTCGCTTGACGCAAACGGCGTGGTCAGCGTCGACGGGCAATCGCAGGCAATCGTCGAGACGGTCGCGCGCTTGCGAGCGACGGCCTCGGTCAAGGAAGTTGAGTTAAGTTCCATGCGTGCCTTTGTGACCACTGCCAACACCGATTACCAGCGCGTGCAGCACGAATTGTCCAGTGTTCGCGCCGAGCTGTCAAAGCTGGAAAACGGTCGCCCACGCGATGCTGGTGCTGGCAACGCGGTGCAGCCAGGTCTGGACAACATTCAGCGCTTGCGTGACGTGAAGTATTACCAGATGCTGTACGAATTGCTGGCCAAGCAGTACGAAGTGGCGCGGATCGACGAGGCCAAGGATACGGCCGTGGTCCAGGTGCTCGATGCGGCTGTCACCCCCGAGCGCAAGTTCAGGCCGCGACGCATGCTGATGGTTTTAGCCTGCACCTTTATCGCGCTTTTTGCCGCCGTTGCCCTGGCCTTGTTGCGCGATGCGCTCCGGTCGGAAAAAAATGCGCGCGAGTGGCAGCAATTGAAACAGGACTTGCGCCGGTTGTAAGGCGCGGCTGGGGACCGGCATCCGCTAGCCCTTGCCGCTGCCTACCCCGGCACTGCCATATGGTCGCCTTGCAGGCTCCCGTGCCCGTGGACGGACAGCAAGTAATCGTGTAGAATTGTTCGACTTCGTACAAACCCTGCCAGTGACCCGCATCGATGCTGGTTAGCTCGCTCATCGTACCCATGCACGAGCCGAATCAGCCACTCAAGAGCCGCCAGTCGAAACTGCAAGAAGATACCTATTACCAGGTAATGCATATCTTGCGCGACAGTCCCGACCTCACCCAGCGCGAACTGGCGGAGCGGCTTGGCGTTAGCGTCAGCGGTTTGAACTATTGCTTGAAGGCCTTGATCAACAAGGGCTGGGTGAAGATGCAAAATTTTAGTTATAGCAAGAACAAGTTTGGTTATGTCTACATTCTCACTGCGAAAGGCATTGCGGAGAAAGCAGCGCTGACGGGCGATTTTCTAAAGCGCAAGCTGGAAGAGTATGACGCCCTGAAAGCCGAAATCGAAACATTAAAGGCCGAACTGAGCGCTGAGCGCGCCACGCAAGCCCGCTCACCATGCAGTGGAGGGGCGGTCCCGCCTGAACGGCCGGCGGCGGCTGCCCCTGCGGCGCCGCAACGGCCTTATCCATTTACGTCATCCAATTAGTCAGAGGTAGAGCATGCGTCACTTCACGCCGATCACCGGCCGCAAAATCCGTATCGCCATTGTGGGCTGCGGCCGGATCTCCAAGAACCATTTCGGTGCCATCGAGCAGCACGCTGCCCATCTGGAATTGGCGGCCGTATGCGACATCGACGCTGCCGTCATGGCCACCCACGCCGAGCAGTACCGGGTGCCCGGCTACCGCGATATTGCCGACATGTTGGCCAAGGAAACGATTGACCTGGTGGTGCTGTGCACCCCGAGCGGGATCCATCCCGACCAAGCCGTGATGGCGGCCAAACTGGGCGTAAACGTCATGACCGAGAAGCCGATGGCGACCCGCTGGCACGACGGCCAGCGCATGGTTAAGGCTTGCGACGATGCCGGCGTGCGCCTGTTCGTGGTCAAGCAGAATCGCCGCAACACGACCTTGCAGTTGCTCAAGCGCGCGGTGGAAGAAAAACGCTTCGGCAAAATCCACCTGGTTAACTTGAATGTGTTCTGGACCCGTCCGCAGTCGTACTACGACCAGGGAGGCTGGCGCGGCACCTGGGAATTCGACGGCGGCGCCTTCATGAACCAGGCCAGCCATTATGTCGACCTGCTCGACTGGTTGATTGGCCCGGTTGAAAAAGTGCAGTCGATGATGAGCACAACGCGTGACATCGAAGTGGAAGATACGGGCGTACTGAACGTCAAGTGGCGTAATGGCGCGCTCGGGTCGATGAGCGTGACGATGTTGACCTATCCGCAAAACCTGGAAGGCAGTATCACCATCCTGGGCGAAAAGGGCACTGTGCGCATCGGCGGTGTGGCGGTCAACGACATCCAGTTATGGCAGTTTGACAAGGCCATGGATTACGATGACACGCTCAAGACCGCCAACTACGAGACCACGTCGGTCTACGGTTTCGGCCATCCCCTGTACTACAACAACGTAGTCGAGACCATGCGCGGCCTGGCCGAGCCGGAGACCGATGGCCGCGAAGGCCTCAAGTCGCTCGAGCTGCTCATTGCGGCCTACCTGGCGGCGCGCGACGGCAAGACCGTGTCGCTGCCCCTCGATCTCTAACGCGCCCGGCAGCGCTCCGGCCTGCGCACAGGCCGGTCCATCCACGCACTCTGTAAACAAATGACCATCAATACCAACTACACGGTCCACCCAACCGCTATTGTGGATGCCGGGGCCCAGATCGGCGCGGGCTCGCGCATCTGGCACTGGGTCCATATTTCAGGCAAGGCGCGCATAGGCGCGCGTTGCTCCTTCGGCCAGAACGTTTTTGTCGGGGACGACGTCTCCATTGGCGACAACTGTAAGGTGCAGAACAACGTGAGCATCTATGACGCGGTCACCCTGGAAGACGACGTTTTTTGCGGCCCGAGCATGGTGTTTACCAATGTGTACAATCCGCGCTCGGCCGTCACCCGCAAGGATGAATACCGCCGCACGCTCATCGAACAAGGCGCCACACTTGGCGCCAACAGCACCATCGTGTGCGGCGTGACGGTGGGGCGCTATGCATTCATCGGCGCCGGGGCCGTCATCAACCGCGACGTCAAGCCCTACGCGCTGATGGTAGGGGTGCCGGCGCGCCAGGTGGGCTGGATGAGCCAGCACGGCGAGCGCCTGGCGCTCCCCTTGACCGGTTCCGGCCAAGTTACGTGCCCGCACACGGGCAGCATCTATACCCTCGACAATGGAGACCTTGCATGTCAACCGAAATGATCCCCTTCATCGACCTGAAGGAGCAGTACCAGGCGCTTAAGCCGCAGATCCAGCAGCGCATCAACACCGTGCTCGAGCACGGTCAGTACATCATGGGTCCGGAGGTCAAGGAGCTCGAAGAGCAATTGCAAGGCTTCAGCGGCGCCAAGCACTGCATCACCGTTGCCAGTGGCACCGAGGCATTGCTGATCGCGCTCATGGCGCTAGACATCGGCCCGGGCGATGAAGTCATCACCACCGCCTTCACCTTTGCCGCCACCGCCGAGGTCATCGTGCTGGTCGGGGCCACGCCAGTGTTCGTGGACGTGGAAGCCGACACCGGCAACATCGACATCTCCAAGGTCGAAGGGGCGATCACGCCGCGCACCAAAGCGATCATGCCTGTCAGCCTGTACGGCCAGGTAGCAGACATGGACGAGCTCAATGCGCTGGCGGCGCGCCATGGCAATTTGCCTGTCATTGAAGACGCCGCGCAAAGTTTCGGCGCCGAATATCACGGCCGCAAGTCGTGCAACCTGTCGACGTTCGGCTGCACCAGCTTTTTCCCCAGCAAGCCACTGGGCTGCTACGGCGACGGCGGCGCCATTTTCACCAACGACGATGCGCTGGCAAAAGCCTGCCGCGAGATCCGCGTGCACGGACAAGAGCGGCGCTACGTCCACACCCGCGTGGGCGTGGGCGGACGCATGGATACCTTGCAATGCGCGGTGGTGCTGGCCAAGCTCGAACGCTTCGAATGGGAGGTTGCGCAGCGCCTGGCGATCGGCCAGCGCTACAACGAACTGGTCGATGTTGCCGGGATCCGCCGGGTCAGCCAGCGTGCCGGCCGCACCAGCGTGTTTGCCCAGTATTCCGTCTTCGTGCGCGACCGTGCTGCCGTTCAGCAGGCGCTGCTGGAGCAGGGCGTGCCGACCGCCGTGCACTATCCGATTCCGGTCAATGAGCAGCCGGCCTATAAGAACAAGTCGGTGACCGGCCACACGCCGGTAGCGCAAGCGCTCGCCAGTGAAGTGATGAGCCTGCCCATGTCGCCCAATCTGGACGAGGCCACGCTGCAGCGGATCGTGGCGGTATTGGCGCAGACCCAGTCGGCCGCGCTGGCGGCCTGACGGCCAGGGGCTAGAAACATCCATGAATCGAAGCAAAGTACTTGGATTTGCGGTCGGACCCATCGGCGCTGCCGTGCTGGGGTTCGTCAGCCTGCCCGCTTCGACCTGGATGTTTGGCGCGGCCGACATTGGCCGCGTCGCCATGCTTCAAACCGTCACCAACCTGGCGATCATCGTCTTTGGCATGGGGCTCGACCAAAGCTATCTGCGCGAATATAACGGGGCGGGTAATCGCGTTGCGCTGTTCCGTAAAGCGATGCTGCCCGGGCTTGCCGCACTGATGCTGGTTGCCTTGGTATCGGTGCTGCTTGCCCCGGGCTTGCTCACTCGCAGTATTTTCGGGCGCGAGATTTCCCATTTTGACCTGGTCATCGTACTGGTGGTATTGGCTGCTTATTGCTCTCGGTACTTTTCGCTGATTCTGCGCATGCAAGAGCGTGGCCTGGCTTTTTCGATGAGCCAGGTGCTCCCAAAATTGTTTTTCCTTGCCTCCCTGCTGGGCCTGTATCTGTCGCGGGAGCCGCGTTCGCTTGGCCAACTGCTCGGGATCCATACGCTGTCGTTTGTGGCGGCCACCCTCATTTTCGCCTGGAATACCCGCCGCACCTGGCTAGCCGCCGCCGCGTCGGTTGACACGATCGCGCTGCGCGCCATGTTTGCCTATGGCGCGCCGCTGATGGTGTCGGGCCTGCTGTTCTGGGGGGTGGAGGCAATGGACAAGGTGGCGTTGCGCATACTGAGCGACTTCCGCGAACTCGGCAATTATTCCGTCGCAGTTGGTATTGCGTCGGTTGCGGGCACCCTGGCGGTGCTGTTTACAACGATCTGGATCCCGACCGCATACCGTTGGGCCGACGAGCCCGATTGCGGCGAGCGCATCGAGGCGCTCGCGCGCCGCGTGGTGGTGCTGGGCGCGACCATCATCAGCGCCGCCGGTGCCTGTACCTGGACCCTGCGCTTCCTGCTGCCCCAGGAATTCGCGGCGGTGCAGTACCTGGTGTGCGTGTGCATGGCGCCGCCGGTCCTGTATGCCTGCGCCGAAGTGACTGGCATCGGTGCTGGCATCATGCGCAGGAACCTGGCCGTGCTGGGCAGTTCCGCGCTGGCGTGCGCCCTTAACGTGGCGCTGGTGTTCGCCCTGGTTCCTGTTCTGGGCGCCACCGGGGCGGCCACGGCGACTGCGGCGTCGTTCCTCGTAATGTTTTTCCTGCGCACGGAAGTATCAATCCGCCAATGGCGGCCGATGCAGCGTCGCGCCTTGTACCTGCCGATGGCCGCGATCACGGCGTGTTCGATCCTTTTCGCGCTCACTGGCCCGCTGGCGCCAACCTACTGGATCATCGCCTGGCATTTGCTGGCAATCGGCTTCGTGCTGCGCTTCCGGGCCCTGTTCGTCGAACTGTTCAACAAGCTGGCACGCCATGCCAATACCTCCGGCGCCGTCGCCCAGCCCGAAGGGGCACTGCCTGCCGGTGCCGGACAGGGCGAAGTGAAGGTATGAACGCCCGAGTCGACAACGGTTTCCCGGCTCGCCCCCCGCACGCCACGCGTTCGCCCGCTACCTCCATGCATATATTAATCATCAGCTCCGAGCCTTACCTGATTCCAACCGTGCCGCTGGGTGGTATCTTCCAGCAGCACCAGGCCATGGCGTTGCACGGTCATGGCATGCGCGTGGGCGTGGCCAGCGGCGGCCTGCTGCCGCTGCGCGACCTGCTGTCCTTTCGCGGGCGGCCGCGCCGCGAACTGCAAAGTGGCGTGGCCATTGCGCGCCGTTTCAGGAAAAGCGTGCTTCCGCTGCGTTTTTGCCGTCCGGGACACGTCGACCAGATCAATGTGGGTGAACTGACGGCCGCGGTCGAACAGTACATGCGCGACAACGGACGACCTGACTGCATCCACGCGCACAACTTGCAATATGCCGGGATCGTGGCGGCGCAGGTCGCCGAACGGCACCGCATCCCCTTTGTCATCACCGAACACAACAGTTCGTTTCTCACCGGTAGCTATCCGCAGGCGCTGGCGCCACAGTTCGCGCAGGCGCTGCGCGCGAGCGCGTGCAATATTGCCGTCAGCAGTGCGCTGGCAAAGCGCTTGAATGTGCTGTTCGGCAAGCTTGCGCAGCCCTTCATGGTGGTGCCCAATGTGATCGAGACCGACTTCGCCGGCGCCGTGGTCGCCGCGCCGCCGGGCCCGTTTACCTTCCTTAGCATCGGTCGCCTGGATACGAACAAGAATCACGCTTTGCTGCTGCGTGCCTTCGCTGCGGCGTTCAAGGGCCAGCCAGTGTTGCTGCGCATCGGCGGCCATGGCCACGAGCAGGCGCGCCTGCGCACGCTGGCCGATGACCTCGGGATTGCGCGCCAGGTGACCTTCCTCGGTCTTCTGTCGCGCCAGGCGGTGGCCAGCGAAATGACAGGAGCGCACTGCTTCGTGCTGCCTAGTATCAAGGAAACATTCGGCGTGGTGGTGATCGAAGCGTTATCGTTCGGAATGCCTGTGATTGCCGCCCCCAGCGGCGGGCCGGGCGACATCATCGACGACGCCAACGGCATTATCACCGCGGACCATGCGGACCATACCATGGCCGACGCGCTGCGCACGATGCGCGAGCATTATGGCCGGTACGACCGGCATGCCATCGCACGCGCCACCGTGGAGCGATTCTCGCCACGCGCCTTTTGCAGCGTCATGGCGGCGATTTATCAAACAGCGGCATCAACAACAAAGGATAAAGCATGATTTCGGTGGTTGACTATGGCGCCGGCAATGTGGGTTCGGTAATCCGGATGATTGAAAAGGTGGGCGGCCGCGCGCAACGGGTCGCGAGCGCTGCGCAAATCGACGCCGCCGACAAGCTGATCCTGCCAGGCGTGGGCGCCTTCGACTACGGCATGAGCCGGCTGGCCGAGCGCGGACTGATCGAAGCCCTGCACCGCGCCGCGCTTGAGCGGAAAATCCCGGTACTGGGCATTTGCCTGGGCATGCAGCTGATGTGCAAGGGCAGCGAGGAGGGGGAGTTGCCTGGCCTGGGCTGGCTCGACGCCAACGCCACCAAGTTCGAGTTCGATGCACAGACCCGGCTGCCGGTGCCGCACATGGGCTGGAACACGCTGGCGATCGCGCGCCCGAATGCACTGCTCGACAACGCGCTGGCGCGTACCCGCTTCTATTTTGTTCACTCTTACAAAGTGCGCTGCAACGACCCGGACGACGTTATCGCCACGACCGAGTACGGCGCACCGTTCGTGTCGGTGTTTGGGCGCGACAACCTGTTCGGCGCCCAGTTTCACCCCGAAAAAAGCCATCGCTTCGGCATGGCAATGATGGCCCATTTTTTAGAGTGGCAGCATGCTCAATAACCGAATCATTCCGACGCTGTTGCTGCATGAAGGCGGCCTGGTAAAGACGCGCAAATTCAAAAACCCGAAGTATGTTGGCGACCCGATTAACGCGATTCGCATCTTCAACGACAAGGAAGTCGACGAGCTAATTTTGCTCGACATCGACGCCTCGCGCGAGGGACGCGGACCGAACCTTGAGGCCCTGGCTGAAATTGCCGGCGAATGCTTCATGCCGCTGTGCTATGGCGGCGGTATCCGCACGCTCGAGATGGCGGCGCGCATTTTCGACTGCGGCGTCGAGAAAGTCTGCCTGCAGTCGTCGGCCATTGACGACCCCGGCTTGATCACCCAGATCGCCAGCCGCTTCGGCAGCCAGGCGGTGGTGTTGTCGGTCGACGTCAAGCGTGACTGGCTGCGCACGGCCAAGCTGTACCAGTCCCGCAGCGGCAAGACGGCACCGATGGCATGGACCGAATTCATGCGCATTGGCGTTGCCGCCGGTGCTGGCGAAGTGATGCTTAACGCGGTCGACCGCGATGGCGAACAGAGCGGCTACGATATCGAGCTGATCAGGCAGGCTACGGCGCTGATCGAAGTGCCGCTGATTGCCGCCGGGGGGGCCGGCAAGCTGACCGACTTCAAGGCAGCCATCGACGCCGGCGCGTCCGCCTGCGCCGCCGGCGCCATGTTCGTTTTCTACGGACCCCACCGCGCCGTACTAATTACCTATCCGCATTACGCGGATCTTGAACAAATTGTAGGAGTTAAACAATGAAACACGCGGAGACCGTTTGCACACGTTGCATCATGGACAGCAATGTCCCCAACATCACGTTCGACGCCCAAGGCGTATGCAATTACTGCACCGACTACCTGGAGCAGTGCGGCCACGTCTTCATCGACAACGACGGCAAGAAGGAAGCCAAGCTGCAGGCCCTGGTCGACAAGGTCAAGAAGGCCGGCGCCGGCAAGAAATATGACTGCATCATTGGCGTCTCGGGCGGCGTGGACAGCTCGTGGGTGCTGGTGCGCGCCATCGAACTGGGTTTGCGTCCGTTGGCCGTGCACATGGACAATGGCTGGAATTCGGAACTGGCGCAGCACAATATCTCGACGCTGGTGCAGCGCCTGGGCGTTGACCTGCACACCCACGTGATTGACTGGCAGGAGTACCGCAAACTGATGCAATCGTTTTTCGATGCCGACGTTATCGATGTCGAACTGCTCTACGACAATGCAGCGGTGGCCGTGAACTACCGGGAGGCGGCCAAGTACGGCATTTCGTACATCCTGGCCGGCACCAACTCGGCCACCGAAGGCATGCGCATGCCGGAAGGGTGGAACTGGAACAAGTACGACAAGCAGAACATCAAGAGCATTGCAAAGAAGTTCGGCAAGATGCGGATCCGCACCTTCCCGGCCATCGGAACAATCGATTTCTTCAAGTTCCGTTTCGTGCGCGGCATTCGCTGGACCTCAATTCTCGACTTGATGCCTTATAACAAGGCCGACGTCTTGCGCCAGTTGCAGGAGAGCTATGGCTACAAGCCGTATCCGTACAAGCACTACGAGTCGATTTTCACGCGCTTCTATCAGGCCTATATCTTGCCAAACAAATTCGGCGTGGACAAGCGCATGCTTCACCTGGGCACGCTGGTGGCATCGGGCCAGATGACGCGCGAGCACGCGCTCGCTGACCTGGCCAAATCTCCCTATCCGGATCCGGTGCAGATGAAAGAGGATTATCACTATTTCCTCAAGAAGATGGGCTGGACCGAAGCGCAGCTGCAAGCGTACATCGCACGCCCTGCAATTGCGCATGATGCCTATTCGTCCGAACGGGGGCTGTGGAATTTATGCGAGCGCACCTTCAATGCCTTGCGCGGCAAGTCCGCCCCTGTCCCGAAAAAGGCGGCAGCGCAATGATCGTGTCGCCCCACGCGCCAGCGACCGGCTTCGTTGCGACCTGCCGTCATGACTGATAGGCGGCTCAGCATCGTCATGCTGTCGGCCTTGCTCAGTCACGGCGGCGGCAGGGAAACCTGGCTTAACAACGTGTTGCCCAAACTGGTAACCGATGGCCGGTTCGGTCATATCGATGTGTATTACGCGGCAGACGCGTCCACAGACGTGCACGAAAAGCTGTCGGTGTTTCGCCATACGGCGGTCAACTTTATCGAAACGCGCCTGCCGGCCGGTCCGGGCAAGCTGGTGTCGCTGCGCCGCATTGTCATCTTCTGCTCGCACGTCACGCGCCGCTTGCTGCGGGTGCCGGCCGAGGGCCATGTCGTGGTTGCCGTCGGCACGTTTTACGAAGCGGCCGTGATGCGCCTGGTACGGATACTGTCGTGGCGCGCGCCGCTGTTGGTGGTGTGGATCCGCGGCGTGTTGTCGAAGGAAATCAACCACCGCCATGGACAAGGCATCAAGCGCCTGATTTGTGCCTCGGAGCGCTGGTTTATGCACGGCGCTGACCGGATCATCGCGAACGGACAGGATACCAAGGCATTCTACGAGGATGCGCTGGGCCGGCACGTCGAAGCAATTCCGAACGCGCTCGACCTGGACAAGTACACGCGGCTGCGCCAACAGGCGTTCCGCACCGAGCGTGTCGTCATCGCCTACATCGGGCGCCTGAGTGAAGAAAAGGGCTTGCGCGATTTCGCCGGCGCGGTTCGGCACTACGTTGCCGGCGGCGGCTGCGCGCAACTGCAGTTTGACATTGTCGGCGATGGCCCATTACGCGAGGTGGCGGCCCAGCTCGCCGCCGAGTGCGCCTCCCACGTCACTTTCCGCGGGCCGCTGGCCAACGAAGCGATGCTGGCGTACCTGGAGACCACCGACGCCGGGGTCTGCCTGACCTACTCAAAAGAGTCGGGCGGGGGCGGGGTCTCGAACGGCTTGCTCGAGCTGATGGGCGCTCGCCGCCTCGTGATCGCCTGGGATTCGCCGATTTACAAGCAGGTGCTGGACCAGGAGCAGGCCCTGTATGTGGAAGAGGGCGACGTTGCGGCGCTGGCCGCGGCATTTGCCGCAGCGCTGTCGCGGCGGCCGGACATGGTGGGCCGGATCGAGGCCAGTGGCAGCGCATTGCGCCACTACTCGCTGGAACACCACGTGAGCCACTTCATCGACTATGTCCAGCACTGATGCCGGAGTGAATCGATGATAATGCTCAGACATCTGCTGCCGACATCGCGCCTGCCCATGTGGAGTGCGCAGAACCTGGTGTGGTGCATGGCGCTGGCCGATACCTTCGGCGCACTGGTGCAAAATTTCGTACCGATCACCATGCTGTTGCGCGGGTGCCTGTGTTTCTACTTCGTGGTGCATGCCATCCTGCTGGCCCGCTCGACGCTGGTGACCAAGCTGCTGTGGGTGGGCGTGATCGGGTTCTTCGTGCTCAGGGTGCTGGTCGATTACCTGATATTGCGCGACGAGCGGGCGCTGGCCATGGAGGTCGGCACCAGCTTGCGCCTGCTGTATTTCCCGCTGTTCTATGGCTATTTGCGCGATCAGCTCGATCGGGGCTGGCTGCTGGCCGACGACCTGCGCGACGGGTTGCTCACGTATGGCTGGATGGTGCTTGCATCGCTTTTCATCGGTGAGATCAGCGGACTGGGCGGGGTGATCGGCGCGCGCGGGACCAACATCGACGGCGGCAAGGGGTTCATGATCGGCGCCAACGAAGTCGGACTGTTGCTGTTGCTGACGGCACCCTTTGTGGTGCGCCATTGCCTTCAAATGTGCAACAACATTTTGCTCGCCGCCTGCATTGGGCTGGCACTGTACCTGGCAGCCGGCGTGTATGTCTTTACCAAGTCGTCACTGATTGCGTCGGTGGTGGCTACGTACGCCGTCTACCGGATGAGTGCCCAGCGCAGCGGTGCTGCGCGCGGGTGCGCACGCGCAGTGCTGCTCGGTGGCTTTCTGTATGGCTGTTACCTGGTCGTGAAAAACCTCGATGTCATCGAAGCCTTCGCCAGCGGCACTTTTTTCGCCGCGTTGCTCGATGAAGGCATCATCGCTTTCCTGTTTCGCGGTCGGTACGACTACATCGACGCCATCGTGCCGCAGTTGATCGAGCACCCAATGAATTGGCTGATCGTGCTGTTCGGCGCGGGAGAGTATTACGCGCGCCATCTCTCGCTGCGCCCGCTCGGCTTGCCGTCGGGCGAAGGCAGTCTGTTCGAAATGGACTTTTCCGATCTGTTCGTCGCGTATGGGGTGGCCGGCACGCTGTGTTATACGGCGCTGCTGTGGCCTATCGCCAAGCGTGCATGCAGCGTGAGGTTTCCGCCTGAAATACTGGTCGCCCTGATTGGTACCCTGGCCCACGCCTTCATGGCTGGCCACGTCGTGTTCTCGCCCCAGGTGACTACTTTGGTAGCGCTTGTATTGCTGCAGTATAGTCTTCCCCGCCGAGCTGCCGGGGCGTAGCGGGGCATTGCGCCGGCTCGTCTTCCAAAGGATATTATGTTGCAATCTCGTAGTAAACATTCCCCGAAGAATATCGCCTTCATCGGCAGCGTTGGCATCCCCAACCTGTATGGCGGGTTTGAAGCATTTCTTGAGCACACCACGCCCTATATCCTGAAAGGGGCCGACGCAGTCATGGTCACCTGTGCCAAAAATATGTATCCGGAAGGCGCGACGCTGTACAACGGCGTCGAGCGCGTGTTCATTGATTGTCCGGCCAACGGCGCCGCTTCGATCCTGCACGACCTGCTGGCGTTTTTCGCCGTGTTCGGCCGTGCCACGCACATCATCGTGCTGGGCGTGTCGGGCGGGATGTGGTTCCCCCTGTTCCGCCTGCTGTGCAGCCTGACCGGCAAACGCCTGTACGTGAACGTCGATGGCGTTGAATGGAAGCGCGGAAAATTTTCCGGGGGCAAGCGCCTGTTCTTGCGCGCGCTCGACTATCTGGCGCAACGCTTCGCCCACAAAGTCGTCATCGACAGCGATGCGCTGATCCCGCTTTATCCAGCCAAGACACTGTGTATTGCCTATCCGGGCGATCATGTCATGCGGGTGGTTACGCCGATGCTGCCGCGCACGGCGCTGACGGTGTGCCGGATCGAGCCTGAAAACAACATCGCCATGCTGATCGAAGGCGTGCTGGCGTCGGCGCACCATACGTACACGATTATCGGCAACTGGCAGCGCAGCCCCTATGGTATCGCACTGTGCGAAAAATATGGGCAGCATCCGCGCCTGAACCTGCTCGATCCGATCTACGAGCCGCTGGAACTGGCGCGTTACCGCGAAGCCTGTTCGAGCTACGTGCATGGCCACTCGGTCGGCGGCACCAATCCTTCGCTGGTCGAAATGCTGTTTTACGACTGCCAGATATACTGCCTGGACGTTTGCTATCACCACTCGACGGCGGGCCGCCATGCACAATTTTTCGACTCGGCACAGGCGCTCGCCGCCTTGCTCGATGCCGAGCATGGAACGGCGCCGCCCCGGCTGGACATACGGGCCAAGTACAGCCGCGCCGGCATTTCATCGGCTTACCTGGCAATGTGCAGCGGGGAGGCGGCATGAGCGCGGTCGCAGCCATGCCGGACGGGCACGACGGACGTATCGAAAACGTCCAGATCCTGCGATTTTTCGCTGCGGCGGTGGTCCTGTTGACGCACATAAGCTTTTACGTATCGGCGCGTATCGACCCTGCCTTTGGCATCTGGCACCCGGGTGCCGCCGGTGTATCCTTGTTTTTTGTTATCAGCGGGGTTGTAATTTATTTATCTGGGGCAGAATTGCCGCGCACCGGTCCGGGCGCAACCGATTTCATGCGCAAGCGTGTCCTGCGCATTTTCCCGCTGTACTGGCTGATCACCACGTTCAAGCTTGTGCTTGCGCTCGCGTTGCCGGCGGCGCTGGTGGGCAACCAGCCAACGCTGGGTTACACCCTGGCGTCGTACTTCCTGGTACCGATGACCAACGCCTTTGGCAACGTCGAGCCTTTGCACGGCGTAGGATGGAGCCTGTTGCACGAGATGTACTTCTATTACCTGTTTGCCGCAGCGCTGTTGTTGCGCGCGTCCCCATTCGCCGTGTGCAGCGCGGTGATCGTAGGGCTGTGGCTGGTGGGCCTGGCGCTGCCAACCGACTTCGCCATGGTGCGGGTGGCCGTCAGCGAGCAAAACCTGCTGTTCATCGCAGGCATGACGCTCGCTTACCTGTACCGGCGCGGGCTGCGCCTGCCGCAAGTGCTGGCATGGGTGCTTTTCATTGGCGGGCTGTTGCTGATGCTCAGCGATTCCGCCCGCAACCTGTGGTTCCCGCTGTTCAAGCGCTTTGACATTGGCGCGGTCATGATCATGCTCGGGGCGATGTCCATGCGCATGAACGTGTTCCCCCGCATGCGCCAGATGCTTGCGCGGCTAGGCGACAGTTCCTATGCTCTTTACCTGATCCATCCGATCCTCGCACCGGCGCTGTGCTTGGTCATGTGGAAGCTGCACGTGACATCGGTACCGCTGATCATCGTTGCAACGGCGCTGATCTCGATCGTGGCCGGGCATCTGGTTTTCCTGTTTGTTGAGACGCCGCTGAATGGCCGGGCACGGCGGCTGTGGCAAGCAAGCAAGCCACTCAGCCAAACGGCATGATCCGGCCAGCAGGCGCCCGCAGTCGGCGCTCGTCCCTGTTTCACGCTTGTGCGAGCAGTTTGATGTTCTTTTCTAAAAACACAGGCTCGCTGAATTCAGCGATCTTTTCGAGGGAACGTTGCACCATGTCACGGTAAGTGTCCTGATTTCCCAAAATATCGTTTAATTTTCTGTTCAATTCTTCGATGTTGCGGCTATCGACCTTGTAGCCATTTCTTCCTTGTACCACCAGTTCGGTGATCCCTCCAACTGGTGGCACGATGGCCGGCAGGCCGTAGGCCATGCCTTCAATAATCGTCAAACCGAACGTTTCAATCCACCCGTCCGGCCTTGACAGGTTCAGGATGATGTCGGCCCACTGATAATGCGGGTGCAAGTTCGTTTGCGTCTCCAAGATCTGTAAATTCGCGGGCAGTTTCTCCGCTGCGAAATAGGAATCGACTTCCGATTGTGCTGCGTTGACGATCAACCTGAATCCGTACTTGGGGTTCAGTCTGGATAGCTGTAGGAATTCGCTCACGCCTTTATACGCCTTCAAGGAGCAAACCATCAACACATGTTCCGGCGTTGCGCAGAACGTTCTGTCCGCCATGGCCTTGCGATAGAAAACGTCTTCGATCGCGTTGTAGATTACGTGGCATCGCGCATGGGCAAATGGCTCCTCTTCTTTCAAGAAATTTGAAACGTAAATCGCGTCATCCGCTGCCCATTTCGCAATTCCAAAAAGGAATTTCTTGAAAATGGCCGGCTTTACAGTGGTTTCGTGGACGTGATAGATCACTCTGCAACCCTTCAGTTTGCCGACTAGTGCAGCGCCAAAGGGCAGGACTGTATTGATATACACGATGTCATCCCTGCTCACCTGCCCGAAGAACTTCGCAAAAACAATCAACTGGCTTAGAGCCAGATTGAATAGCCGGACCAACTTGTTTTCCGCGAAGTTGTATTTGTAGTAGTGATATTTCACCCCTGTAATATCGGACAAAAATCCGTCCCTGCCTTTGCACGTCACCACATTGACGTCGTAATCCTTTTCAATCCAGCCTTTTAAGAGCTGGCTTAACACTTTGGGGCTGCCGCTGTAATCGTTCAAAAGATGAAATGCGAAAATTTTCATATGCCGTAATCGTAATTGGTTGGAGTAGCGCCTGCCGACCGGCCCGAATCACAGCAAGAAACCGAGTTTCCGGTCCAGGCGGATAAGCACAGCAGCCAGCGCCGTCGCGGCGATCGCGGTCCAGGCGGTAAGCGCGGTGGGGGGGATCTCGAACGTCTTCTGGAGTAGTGAAATGATGAGAACGTGGACCAGGTAGATGCCGGTGGAATAGCGCGCTAGCTCCCTGCTGTCGGTTGGCAGGTTTAGTTTCATGAACAGGATGAAAATGGCAGGACATATGAGCGCAAGCGAGACCAGGTTGTCCACCCCAGCGGCGGCGGCGGTTCCAATAAAGTTCAGGTAGGACTCTGCGAACATGAGTACGGCGCCAAAGCCGGCCATGGTCAATGCGGTTCTCGTGGTAAATCTGTTGTGAATCTTGTGTTTATTGATCAAGTAGCCAGCGCAAAAAAACGGGAATGAAAAGAAGAGGAAATTTCGGTGCGGCCAGCTTAGGCTAAATATCTTCGAGATGTTTGTGCTCCCCAAGAGTTGATAGGACCCGATATACTGGATAAAGACGCCTCCTAGGAAGGTGACGATCACCGCGGCGACCAATACCTTGGTGCTTGCCTTGGCCGCGGCCAGCATCATTAGCGCCGCGCCCAGCATGCCGGCCAGGTACCAAAGATGGTATAACCGAAGACGATGGTGTGGCCTGACCGCAGCACGAAAGAGATCATGTTCTGGTGTACATCAGGCAGCCAGTAAGGCAGGTAGATCGCCATCCATACCAAGTACAGGATCAATATGCGCTTGAGCCATTTCAAGGCGGTACCAGCAACGACGACTTGAAAGAAAAAATAGCCGTTAATTAGCAGGAAGATGGGCACTGCAATCCTGAACAGTCCATTGACCGTCAAGTATGACGCCACGGCGCTCCATTCGGTGAGAAAGCTGGCGTGGATTCCGACTACCATCAGTGCCAATATGATCTTTAGAATATCTAGCGCGCCATTTCTATCCAAGGGGTTCTCCGTCCGCTGCTTTACTATCGCTTCCGCGCGATTTAAGGGAAGCCACTATGTGGCTTTTGTGCGATTTTATCACTTGGGCGCATGCCCTTGCCCGCTCGACTGAACCTACGCCAGCGCGTCCGCTTGGCGCGCGCTGTACTTGTCAGATAGCCGGTGTTACACTTCCCGCGATCTGATTTTCACAGGGCGTCCTCGTTGTGCCCTGGACCAGCACTTCACTTTTAGCCACAGTGTGGCTCCGCGCCAGCACCGCTGCGGCATTCTTTAGGCGAGCCATCTTGTTGACCGTATTGCGTAACTCCATCCACTACACCTGGTGCGGCTGTATCTTACTAGCCGCTCATGCCGCCACGGCGGCGCCGACGCTGCAGGGCCAGTCGGGCTACGTCAACATGCCGAACGCCGATGTCGGCAGGGATGGCGACTTGAGCCTCGGTTACAGCTATGACAGCCCGTATGGCACGATTTGGGCCTCATCGACCCTCTTGCCCTTCATGCAGGTTACCGGGCGTTATGTGTCGATCTCGGGAACGCCGCAGTTTGCCGATGATGCAGTCGATCCTGCGTTCAGGAACTACGGCCGCTACAAGGACAAGGTGTTCGACCTGAAGGCGCGCCTGGTGGCCGAGTCCGTCTGGATGCCGGCCATCGCCGTGGGCGCCACCGACCTGCAGGGCACCGGGCTGTTCAAGGGCCGTTATGTGGTCGCCACCAAAACGTTCGGCCCGGCGCGGCAGCTTGAGGCAAGCATTGGTGTGGGCGGACGGCGCCCTGACGGTGTCTTTGGTGGTGTACGCTGGCAGCCGGTCAGCGCGCCGAACTGGGCTGTGGTGGCAGAATATGATGCCAATGACTACAGCGTCGACTTGGAAGCCGTCTCGACCGGCGCGGCAAAACGGCGCAAGGGCGCTGTCGTCGGGCTCGAGTACCGCTGGGGCTGGCTTGGCGCGCAGATTGCTCGCCATCCTAATCATTTCAGTGCAAATGTCTACGCTACGATTCCGCTGGCACAGCGGGAATTCATCCCCAAGGTGCTGGAACCCGCTTATTTCAAGCCCAAAACCGCACCGGTGCGCCTGTCTGCCGCGGCCTGGCGTGAGGACCCGCGCCAGGCCGCGCCTTTGATAAACGCGCTCTCCAAGCAGGACTTCAAGAACATCCGCATTACCTTGGACGGCGCCACGCTGCGCATCGCCCTGACCAACAGCCGCATTTCCCAGATGGGGCGTGCGGTTGGAAGGGCCGCGCGCACTGCGCTCGCTTTTGCCCCGACCGGGACCCATGCGCTGCACATTACTTACACCAAGATCGAGCAGCCGATCGCCACCTATGAGTTCCAGGATATTGGCGCGCTGAGCGATTACCTGGCCGGCGCCAGCAAGCGTGAAACGTTCCTGCAGACGGTCCAAATGCGTTATGCCACTCCTGCCGACACGATTGAAGGCGACCGTGCTGCCATGGTCGCCGGGGTGGACGACAGTGCCGGCCTGGGTATTTACGCCAACCGGGACGGCAATGTCATTCAGGTCAGTTCCGAAGACCGCGAGGGCAGTCGCTTTCGCATCACCCCGAAATTAGGCTTTTTCTTCAACGATCCCAGCGGCGCCCTGCGCTACGAGCTATCGGCCGCCAGCGCCTATAACAAGCGCTTGGGCAATGGCTTGTACCTGAACGGCGCCGTCCAGCTCAACTTGGTCGAAAACGTGTCCAAGGTTACGCAGGGCTCGAACAGCCTGTTGCCGCACGTACGCTCTGATGTTGCCGAATATAACCGCGGCGGCCGCTTCAAGCTGAACCGGTTGATGCTCAACCAGTATCTCAATCCGGCCGAGCGCTGGTATGCGCGCGTTTCGGGCGGTTTTTACGAAGAAATGTACCGCGGCGTGGGCGGCCAGGTACTCTACCTGCCGAAGGACGAACGCTGGGCGGCGGACCTGTCGGTCGATGCGCTCGAGCAGCGCGGCTACAAAGGCTGGCTCGACAAGCTCGATTACAGAACCGTTACCGCCATTGGAGCGCTGCATTACCGGCTTCCCTACGGCATGACGGTCACCGCGCGGGCCGGGCGATTCCTGGCCAGGGATACGGGCGTGCGCATGGAATTCAAGCGCCGCTTCCCTTCAGGAGTGGAAGTCGGCGCCTGGTATACCAAGACCAACGGCAACGACATTACCAGCCCCGGTTCGCCGTCCAATCCGTACCATGACAAGGGGGTCTTCGTATCGATACCGCTCAAGAGCATGCTGCCGGCCGACACGCAGGCGACGGCGGGGGTGGCGATCGGCCCGTGGACGCGCGACGTAGGCCAGATGGTGGCCTCGCCTGGCGACCTGTACGGCATGATCGAGCAGCCGCGCCGCGACATGACCGACTACGACGGATTGGGCAATTTCGCGGAGCGTCCGGACGAGCAGAAGCTGCCGGCCGTGACGCTCCCGGACCGGCCGCTGCCCGATGCCTGGCCGTTGTTCCGCCTTCGTCTGGAGCAGTCCAAGGCCGCCACGCCGCCGTTGTCTTCGGTTGCCTACGGCACGGCGCTGGCCGGCGGGGCAGTCCTTGCCAGCGCGCTGCTCGACAAGCCTGTCGACAAATATGTCAGTAAGCATGGCAATACGCGCTTGGCGCGCAGCTGGAACAATTTTGGCAAGAACATGCCGATCGCGCTGATGGCGACGTCGGGCGTAGCCGTGGCCATGGGTGACGAGCGCATGCAAAATATGGGCATTATTTCCCTGCAGGCCGTTGCGGCATCGCTTGGCGTGTCAGCCGTCGGGAAATACGTTGTGGGGCGCGCCCGTCCCGAAGAGAACCGTGGCGCGTGGGCGCGCGTGGGCGAAGGGGAGTCCCGCACCAATTCGTCGTTCCCGTCGGGCCATAGTGCCGTCGCATTCGCCGCCATTACGCCGTTCGCGCAAGAGTATGACGCGCCGTGGTTGTATGGCGTGGCAGCCGTCAGTTCCATGGGCCGCTTAGCCGGGCGCAAGCACTGGGTATCGGATACGGTGGCCGGCGGCATTGTCGGCTACGCCACCGGGACCTTGCTGTGGAAAGGCCAGCGCGACAATGCCAAGTCGCAGTTTGCCGTGCTGCCGGGTCCGAAGGAGATCAGCGTATCTTACCAAGGGAAGTTTTAATTCACCACACCGGCTCGCCCCCCCCAAAAAAAGCCGCCCAGCCCGCGTTAGCGGGGTGGGCGGCTTTTTAACAAGCAGGAGAGCAAAAGCCCTCCCGTTTGATTAGTGGTGCGTGGTCGTAGCGTGCGACGCTGGCGTCTCGCTGTCATCCGAAGCAACAGCAGCAACAGCTGCCAGGGCTACACCGATCGAAATCATTGCAGCGACCGACAGGCCTGGGGAAGCAGCAGCAGGAGCAGCCATAGGCGCTTCTGCTGGTGCGGTTTCAGGAGTCGCCTGGGCAAAAGCCTGGCCCGACACGAAAGCCATCATGGCGATTACGGAGATAATTTTCTTCATTATGAAACCCTTTTCGTTAAAAATTGTACATCTTCAAATATAACACCATCAGTCTTTTATTATAGCAATGTATGAATTGCTTACATAATAAAATTCAAAGATGGTCATATCTTTAGCGGTAACGGGATGATAGCAACCTTTTCATTTTGGCGTCGCTGTTCGCGCCGAAACGTGTTGTTTGTGGACCAAAACGCAAGCCGGACAGGGTTTTTTGCCCGTGTTGCATGAACAAGGACGCCTTCCCACCCCTGTTCCGGAGATTGCCCGCAAGAAAATTGACCAATAATGTCTTCTGTTAACCGGAGTCGATGATGGCAGAAGACAGCGACGCAGAAAAGACCGAACCCGCGTCAGCCAAACGCCTGGAAGACGCGCGCAAGGAAGGCGATGTGCCGCGCTCGCGCGAGCTGTCGACCTTTGTCGTCCTGATGACGGCCGGGGCCGGCCTGTGGCTCACCGGCGCCGGCCTGGTCCGGCAGCTCAATGCCAGCATGGTGTCCGGCCTTTCCCTCAACCGCGAGCAAGTATTCGACACCAACGTGCTCATCATGCGGGTAGTCAGCGACGTTGGCCAGGTCATGCTGGCCTGCCTGCCGCTGGCGCTGGCCATCATGTTTGTCGCTGTCGCGTCGCCGCTGTTGATCGGCGGCTTGTTGTTCACCCCCAGCGGCTTCATGCCCAAGTTTTCCAAGCTCAACCCCGCCACGGGCCTGGTCAATATGTTCTCCACCAATGCGCTGGTGGAACTGGGCAAGGCAATTGCCAAGACGCTGGTCATCGGTTTCGTCGCCTATTTGGTGATCAAGAGCCAGAAGGATGAAGTCATGACGCTCGCGCTCGAGCCGCTGGGCAGCGGCGTGGCGCATACCATCAGCCTGGTCGGCAAGGCGTTTCTCTACATTGTGGGTGGCCTGGGCATCGTGGCGGCGATCGACGCGCCTTACCAGATGTGGCACTACGCGAACAAATTGAAGATGACGCGCCAGGAAATGATCCAGGAGTCGAAAGAGTCCGACGGCAATCCCCAGATCAAGGCCAAGATCCGCCAGCTGCAGCGCCAGATGGCCCAGCGCCGCATGATGGCCGACGTCCCCACGGCCGACGTGATCGTCACCAACCCGACCCATTACGCCGTCGCGCTCAAGTACACCGATGGCGCCGGCGGGGCGCCGCGCGTGGTGGCCAAAGGCGCCGACGAGGTGGCCGCCAAGATTCGCGAACTGGCCAGGGAAAACAATGTCCCGCTGCTGGAAGCGCCGCCGCTGGCGCGCGCGCTGCACAAACATACCGAGATCGGCGACGAAATTCCCGAAGCGCTGTATGCGGCCGTGGCCGAAGTGCTGGCCTACGTGTTCCAGCTGCGTGCCTACAAACAGGGCGGCGCGGCCCATCCCGAGCGGCCCACGCGCCTGGCGGTGCCCGACGAGCTTGACCCGCTAAACCCGGCTGCGCAAAAAAATCCACCTGATACGAATAACGGAGCTGCACCATGAAGATGCCAACTTGGATGGCCGGAATGAAGGGCGGCGGCAACGCCCTGGCCGCGCCGATCATCATCATCTTGCTGCTGTCGATGATGATCCTGCCGCTGCCGGCGTTCGTGCTCGACGTGTTCTTCAGCTTTAATATTGCGCTGGCGGTGATCGTCTTGCTGACCAGCCTGTATACGGTCAAGCCGCTCGACTTCATGGCCTTTCCCACCATTTTGCTGGTCTCGACCATGCTGCGCCTGTCGCTCAATGTGGCCTCGACCCGTATCGTGCTGACCGAAGGCCACACCGGCGGCGCGGCGGCGGGCAAGGTGATCGAAGCGTTCGGCCACTTCCTGATCGGCGGCAATTACACGGTAGGTATCATCGTCTTCATCATCCTGACCATCATTAACTTTACCGTCGTCACCAAGGGCGCCGGCCGGATCGCCGAAGTGGGCGCCCGTTTCGCGCTCGACGCCATGCCCGGCAAGCAGATGGCGATCGACGCCGACCTGAACGCCGGCCTGATCGCCGAAGACGAAGCGCGCCGGCGGCGCCTGGAAGTGGGCCAGGAAGCGGAATTCTACGGCGCCATGGACGGCGCCTCCAAGTACGTGCGCGGCGACGCCGTGGCCGGCATCATGATCACCGTGATTAACATCATCGGCGGCCTGCTGGTGGGCGTGCTGCAGCACGACCTGGCGTTTGGCCAGGCGCTGGAAACCTATACGCTGCTGGCCATCGGCGACGGCCTGGTGGCGCAGATTCCTTCGCTGATCATTTCCACCGCCGCCGGTATCGTAGTCTCGCGCGTGGCCTCCGACCAGGACATCGGCACCCAGCTGGTGGGCCAGCTGTTCGCCAAGCCGGACGTGCTGTACATCACCGGCGCCATCATTGGGGGCATGGGCCTGATCCCGGGCATGCCGAATTTTGTCTTCATCCTGCTGGCAAGTTCGCTCATTGGCGCCGGCTACCTGGTCAGCAAGAAGCGCAAGGTGCCCAAGGAGATTGAGGAAGCCGCGCCAACGCCGACGGCCACGCCGGAGAGCGAAGAAGCGAGCTGGCAAGACATCATGCCAGTCGATACGCTGGGGCTGGAAGTGGGCTACCGCCTCATTCCCCTGGTCGACAAGTCGCAAGGCGGCGAGCTGCTCAAGCGCATCAAGGGCATCCGCAAGAAGTTCGCGCAGGAAGTCGGTTTTCTGGCGCCGCCCGTGCACATCCGCGACAACCTCGAGCTCAAGCCTTCTTCCTACCGGATCACCCTCAAGGGCGTGGAAGTGGGCGCCGGCGAAGCGCTCAGCGGCCAGTACCTGGCGATCAATCCGGGCATGGCGAGCGGCACCTTGCCGGGCCTGGTCACCACCGATCCCGCCTTCGGCCTGCCTGCCGTGTGGATCGATGCGAGTCTGAAGGATGAAGCGCAAAACATGGGCTACACCGTGGTCGATGCGGGCACTGTGGTGGCCACCCACCTGAACCATTTGATCACGTCGCATGCATCCGAATTGCTGGGCCGCGCCGAAGTGCAGTCGCTGCTGGACCATATCGCCAAGGAAACGCCGAAGCTGGTGGAAGACCTGGTGCCGAAGATGCTGTCATTGTCGAGCCTGCAGAAGGTGTTGCAGAACCTGCTGGTTGAAGGCGTGCACATCCGCGACATGCGCAGCGTGATCGAGGCGCTGGCAGAGTACGCGCCGCAGACCCAGGATCCGGCCGAGCTGACGGCCGTGGTGCGGGTGGCGCTGGGCCGCGCGATCGTGCAGCAGCTGTTCCCGGGCACCAATGAATTGTCGGTGATGACGCTCGATAACCGGCTCGAGCGGCTTCTGATGCAAGCGTTGGGGGCAGGGGGCGAGGGCGCCGGCATTGAGCCTGGTCTGGCCGACACGATTGCGCAGCAGGCCGGCCATGCGGCGAACCAGCAGGAGCAGATGGGCTTGACGCCAGTGCTGCTGGTGCCGGGGCCGCTGCGCGCGATGCTGTCGCGCTTCCTGCGCCGCGCGCTGCCGCAGTTGAAGGTGTTGTCCCACAATGAGATTCCCGAGACCAAGACGATCCGCGTAACCAGCCTGGTGGGTGCGGGAATGTAGATTGATGGCTAACGTCACGCGACAAAGAGAGGTGTATTTGCATATCGGCCAGCCCGGCGGCTGGTCGGTCATATTGAAGCTTGGTACGCAAGAAAAGCCCCTTTGCGTACAGCGGACGGACAAGCCGCGCATGTGGCGCAGCCTGGACCGGTGTGTGGAGTACTTGAAACGGGAACTGCGGATTGCTCGCTTTGAACTGTTGGATGCGACCAATCATAGCGACGTCGCTGTTGCCGGCGTCACATCGCGCGCCGATGCCGCCACGCGTTTGCGCAATGCGCACGAAGCAGCCGGTCATGACAAGTGGTTCCGTGAAGAGGTCGGGCAAGCCATTGCAGAGGCGGACGATCCGAGCGCGGAATGGGTGACAAATAATGAGGCGAATACGAGTTGGGCGACGAAGCGGGCCGCATTGGTCAAGAGGTTTACAGCGAACGCAGTGTGAAACTGGTATGGCTGGATCGGGCAATTCATGATCGCGTCGCGCAACTCGACTACATTGCCCATGACAGTATCAAGTCGGCCGTTGAGCAGCGCGATTGCAGCGCAAAACAGGTGGGCCTGCTGGCCGACCATCCGGAGATGGGCCGCACCGGTCGCATGCGCGGAACTCGGGAACTGGTCATCAGCGGCACCCCTTTTATTGCCGTATATCGCGTGACGCCAAAGGCCGGGCGCATCGAGCTCTTACGCCTGCTGCATGGAGCGCAACGGTGGCCCCGATCGAAGCGATAAGCCTATCGTGCAAAGTCGTGATACAGATCACGCCACTCCGGATTATTGTTCGTCACCAGCTTCGCCTTCCACGCCCGATTCCACTTCTTGAGCTGTTTTTCCCGCGCAACGGCGGTCTGCAAATCGGCATGCGGTTCAAACCACACCAGCTTCCTGCGCGGCTGCGCCACCCGCTTTTCCAAGTCGCCAGTGACGCCAATAAACAAGTGCGGCGCGCTGTCCAATATGTACACGTAGTTGAGCTTTTCCATGCGCCCATCATGCTGTTTTCTCCAAAATCCTGTCGCACAGGATTGCCATTTTTCCATTAGGAAATGACTAACGTTGAAGTGACCCTGTTTCCCCGTCCTTCTCCGCTGATGGTTTCCGTTCGGCATCGTCAATAATCCATCCTGTGAATCGGTCAATGCCTCATGTGAGCACGCCGGCCGGACCCAGGAGTCGACAATGAACGTCAAAAAATTTACCGCAGCAACGTCCCGCGAAGCGCTGCGCAAGGTGCGCGACGCGCTTGGGCCTGATGCCGTGATCCTGTCGAACCGCCCGGTCGACGGCGTGGTCGAAATTTTGGCGCTGGCCAGCGACGATGTCGCCTCGATGGCCTCGCCCGCGCATGAAACGGAAATGGCCCAGCCGCGCCCCAGCCTGTCGCTGCCGCCCGAGTCCTACGCCAACCGCTACGCGCCGGCAGCCGCGGTTCCGCTACCTGCAGTCCCTGGCCACTTCGACATGTCGCTGATGGCCAGCCAAATGTCGTCGATGATGCAGCAGGCGCTGGCGCAGGCCAAAGACACGGCGGCGGCCGAAATGAGCGGCATGATGAGCGAAATTCGCGCCATGCGCGGCCTGATGGAAACCCAGTTGGCCGAAATTTCATGGAGCACGACCGCGCAGCGCGAACCGCAAAAAACCAGCGTGCTGCGCGAAATGCTGGCGGCCGGTTTTTCGGCCAGCCTGTCGCGCTACCTGATCGAAAAACTCCCGTCGGGAAAAGATGAAGCGCAGAGCCTGGCGTGGATCAAGACTGTCCTGTCGCGCAACCTGACCACCATTTCCAACGAAAATGAAATCCTGGAAAAGGGCGGCGTCTTCGCCCTGGTCGGCCCCACCGGCGTGGGCAAGACCACCAGCACCGCCAAACTGGCGGCGCGCTGCGTGATGCGCCACGGCCCTGAAAAACTGGCCTTGATCACCACCGACGCGTATCGTATCGGCGGCCACGAACAGTTGCGCATCTACGGCAAGATCCTCGGCGTGATGGTGCACTCGGTCAAGGATGAATCGGACCTGCGCATCGCCCTGAAAGAATTGCGCAACAAGCACACCGTGCTGATCGACACGGTCGGCGTGTCGCAGCGCGACCACAACGTGGCCGAGCAGGTGGCGATGCTGTCGGGCACCGGCGCGGACGTCAAGCGCCTGCTGTGCCTGAACTCGACGTCCACCAACGAAACGCTCAACGAAGTGGTGCGCGCCTACCAGGGCAGCGGTCTGGCGGGGGCAATCATGACCAAGCTCGACGAAGCGGCCTCGCTCGGCAACGTGCTCGACGTCGTGATCCGCCAGAAGCTGAACCTGTTCTACATCTCCAACGGCCAGCGCGTGCCCGAAGACTTGCACCTGGCCGACCGCGCCATGCTGATCGACCGCGCCTTCCGTCTCAAAAAGGGCGACGCCGCCACCCAGTACGCGGACGCCGAATTGCCGCTCCTGATGGCCGGCGCGACCAACGCCAACAATGACCGCAGCCTGCGCGAGGTGTTCCTTGGCTAATTTCGATTTCGACCAGGCCGAAGGCCTGCGCAGGATGCTGGCCGGGCCAAAGCCGCGCATCGTCACGTTTTTATCGGCCACCGCCCAGGACGACAAGGGCGCCATGCTGGTCAACCTGGGCGCGTCGCTGGCGCGCGCCGGCAACGACGTCGTCATCGTCGACGCCTGCGACCAGGAATACGGCGTGGCCCAGCGCCTGGGCGTGGACCGCGGTTCGAGCCTGCTGAACGTGGCGCGCCAGGAATGCGGCCTGAACCAGGTCATCAACCAGGTGCCGCAAGGCTTTGGCGTGGTCAGCATGGCGCGCACCCGGCGCGCATGCAGCGGCGCGGACGATGCGCGCCGCCTGGCCAAGACGTTCGATGTGCTGGTCAAGCAAAGCGGCATCGTCATCGTCGACGGCGAGTTCGACAGCCGCGACAGCTTTCCCGTCCCCATCATGGGCAACTGCGAAATCGTGGTCCAGGTATCCACCAGCGCCGAGTCGATCACGGCCGCCTACCGCCTCATCAAGCGCCTTTCGCAACAGTTGGGCTGCCGTCCCTACGGTATTTTGGTGACCGGGGCTTCCGAACAGGAGGCGAAGGTGGTATACGATAATATGTCCTCTGCGGCAAGTCGTTACCTTGCGGTACAACTTGTGTCGATGGGCTCGGTGCCGGCCGATGAATACCTGCAGCGCGCAGCGCGCCTCGGGCGCGCGGTGGTCGATGCGTTCCCGCTGGCGGGCGCCTCCGTCGCGTTTCGCCGGCTGGCAGGGCGGTTTGCCATGGCGGGCATGGCGCCGCTAGGCCGAGCAGGGGGAAGCACCCATTTTGGCTCATAAAACTTTACGGTAAACATGTACACGGTCAAAGGCAAAACCGACAAGAACAACTTACTGACGGAGCACATGCCGTTGGTGAAGCGGCTTGCCCACCACATGAAGGCCAAGTTGCCCGCCAGCGTGGAAGTCGACGATCTGATCCAGGCTGGCATGATCGGCCTGCTGGACGCCATTTCCCGCTACGAGGAAACCCACGGCGCCCAATTTGAAACCTATGCCGTGCTGCGCATCCGCGGCGCCATGCTCGACGAATTGCGTTCGTCCGACTGGCTGCCCCGCTCCATGCGCCAAAACATGCGCAAAATTGAAGCGGCCATGAGCGCGCTGCAGCAAAAGCTGGGCCACGCGCCGTCCGAATCGGAAGTGGCCAAGTCGCTCAAGCTCTCGCTGGGCGATTACCAGGACATGCTCTCGGACGGCGGCGGCCACCAACTGGTGTATTACGAAGACTTCCACGACAGCGAAGGCAACGACAGTTTTCTGGACCGCTATGCGGTGGACGCCGCCGACCCGCTGCGCTCGCTCATGGATGGCGACTTTCGCCAGGCCGTCATCGACGCCATTGACGCCTTGCCCCCGCGCGAGAAAATTCTGATGGGGCTTTACTACGAAGAAGAATTAAATCTCAAAGAAATTGGAGCCGTCATGGGGGTGTCCGAATCACGCGTATCGCAATTGCATACGCAAGCGGTGGCGCGCCTGCGCGCGACACTACGGGAGCAGGCGTGGACTGGGCCAGCGTAGCGGGGATTGTCCTCGCGCTGGCCGCGCTGCTGCTCGGTCACGGCATGGAAGGGGGCAAGTTCGCCTCGCTGGTGCAGCCGGCCGCCTTCATCATCGTGGTCGTGGGCACCTTTGGCGCGGTGCTGCTGCAGACCGAACGGCATACCTTTTTGCGCGGCGTGCACATGCTGCGCTGGGTGTTTCGCCCGCCCGAGTCGCAGCGCACGCGATTGGCGCGCGACATCGCGCAATGGAGCTTGCACGCGCGGCGCGACGGCTTGCTTTCGCTCGAGCCGTTCATGCTCAAGTCGCAGGACAAATTCATCCAGAAAGGCTTGCGCCTGGTGGTTGACGGGATCGCGCCCGACAAGGTGCGCGGCCTGCTGGAAACGGAAGTAACGGCCTACGAATTTTCGGAGCGCCAGGCGGCCAAGATCTGGGAGTCGGCCGCCGGCTACTCGCCCACCATCGGCATCATCGGCGCCGTGCTGGGCTTGATCCACGTGATGGAAAACCTGGCCGAGCCGGCCAGGCTGGGCAGCGGCATCGCCGTCGCCTTTGTCTCCACCGTGTATGGCGTGGGCCTAGCCAACCTGTTTTACTACCCGGTCGCCAACAAGCTCAAAAACATCATCGCCGAGACGGTCACGCAGTATGAAATCCTGACCGACGTCTTTCACGACATCGCCGGCGGCGACCATTCGCGCGTGATCGAAGAGCGCGTCGCCAGCCTGCTGTCGCGCGCTTAGGGAGCACGGACCATGGCGCGCAAACGGTTTGCCGAAGAGCCGGACAACCACGAGCGCTGGCTCATTTCCTACGCCGACCTGATCACGCTGATGTTCGCGTTTTTCGTCGTCATGTACGCCATCTCCGTGGTCAACGAAGGCAAGTACAAGGCCTTTGCGCTGTCGCTCGACAAAGCCTTTACCGGCAAGGAGCGCGAAGCGGTCAGCGTGCCCGGCCAGGTGCAGCCGATGGCCACGCTGGCCCCGCCCGTCAATACGCCCGCCATGAGAAAGCGCAACGAAGCCTTGCGGCGCGAAGCCGAAACGCTCAAGAAGCTGGCCAAGGACTTGTCGGCCGCCCTGGCGCCGCTGGTCAAGGAAGGCAAGGTGCGCGTGACCCAGACCGCGCTGGGCGTGACGGTGGAGATCAACGCGAGCGTGCTGTTCGACCCGGGCGAGGCGCGTCTGGCCCCCGAGTCGGCCCAGGCGCTGCGCGCCCTTGGCGTGGTGCTGCGCAACGACACCCACGCGCTGCAGGTCGAAGGGCACACCGACGACACCAAAATCGCCACTGCGCTCTACCCGTCGAACTGGGAACTGTCCGCCGTACGGGCCAGCAGCGTGGTACGCTTGTTCATCGACAGCGGCGTGGCGCCGGCGCGTTTGACGGCCGTTGGACGCGCATCGAACATGCCGGTCTCGGCCAACGATTCGCCGCAAGGCAAGGCGCGCAACCGGCGCGTCACCGTCACCATCTTGTCGGCGGTGCCCGATTCGCCGAAAGAGGTGCGCACCTATTAACCTGGGGAGAACAAGTTGATTCAATCGATGATGGCGGTGCTGCTGGCGCTGCCGCTGGTGGCCTACGCAGGAGGCGGCATGAATGGTGGCATGAATAGTATAAAACAGCAGTTGCAGGTTGACGCCAACGGGGGCAAGGTCGTGGTCAAGCTCACGCTGGACAACGCCAGCGGCAAGCCGGTCTACGTGCCCAAGGCCGTGTATGCAGACAAGCAGATTTTCCGGCGCGAGTTCGCCATTACCGATGCGGCCACCGGCGCCGAGGTCGATTACACCGGCCCCATGGTCAAGCGCGGCCCGTTCACCAAAGATGACTTCATCGCCGTCAAGCCGGGCCACAAGATCAGTCACGCCATCGACATCACGCGCAGCTATGATTTCAAGCCCAGGCATACCTACAAGCTCAGTTATACGGGCGGCTACCTTGGCGATGCATCCAAGGTGGAGGCCGTGTCGGCGGCCGTGGTTCCCGCGGTGACCTTCACTTTCGGACCCGCGCGCTAAGCGCCCCAGCGCGCACGCGCGACGTTGCGACGACGCGCCCACATAAAAAAACGGCGCCGTTCGCACGGCGCCGCCAAAATTCCCAAGCCGGGAAAGAAGTGTGCTTCCTTAGTTCAGGAATGGCGAATTTTCGCCAAAATATTCGTGCGAGTCCGCATTGTCCAGCGCGCCGGCCGGGTTGCTGATGGCAAGGCTGGCTGCCGCCGACTGGCCATAAGCGCGGTCGTCCGTGGCGGCGACGGCGTTAAAGTGCGACAGCTCGTGCACCAGGGTGCCGCCTTTGGAATCAGTGCCGCTCGTTGGCGCCGACCAGAACGCGTTGCAGACATAGATCTTGTATGGCTGGGTCGGGTACACGTAAGCGAAGTACGACTCTTTGCAGCTGCAATCGACGACGATCGGCTTGTTGTCGAGCGCATCCTTGATGGCGGTGAAGTGCGAACGGGCCGTCGCGTAGCGGGTCGAGCTGTAGGTCCCGAACCATTTCTTGTAGCGGGTGCCGTTGGTGCCGGCGTTCAGGTAGCTGACGCCGCCGTTGGCCATGGTCTTGGCCGCGCTGATGGCCGACGTGATCGAGCTCGATTGCGACGCGGTGCAGCCGGTGGTGGCCAGGCTCATCGCGCCCGGGGTGCCCGCGCCTTGCTTGGCCAGCTCGAACGGCGTGCCAACCACGGTGCCGCGCGGCAGGCGGCCATCGATGAACATCGATACCGGCGCCGATGCCAGGTCGTCGACGTTGGCGCCAACCGGTGCGGCGGAGATGCTTGGCAAGCCTTTGCTCGGCATGAACAGGTTGACCGATGCAACGTGGTATTTGATGGCGTAGTCGCCCGTCACGCTCATGTCGTAGACCGACGAGAGTTCAACCCGGCTGGTGTGCGACTGGCCCGGCTTGAGCAGGTAGTAATCCTTGGCCGTTGGCGCGCCGCGCTTGTAGTGGCGGCCCAGGTAGGGCACGTCCACGCCATCGCGCGTGACTTCGAAGATATGGTCTTCGATCCCGGAGAACGGGGTATGCCACTTGAGCACGTACTGCGGGCTGGCCGAGGTGTTGGTGATGGTGACGCGCATGACAACGTCGTCATCTTTTTTGAGCGAATTTTTTTCCGGTGCAATGCTGACGGTCACGCCGTTAGATGCAGCCTGTGCGGAGAAACATGCTGCGAGTGTAGCAATCGATACGCCAGCTTTTACCAATGTATTCAAGTTCATTTCTGCTCCGTGAAGTATATGTGGTTGTCGTTGTCCGCTGAGCCGTCATGCATATAAAACCGAGCTCAACAATTCATCGTCACATAAACCCGGATGCCGAGTAAACGTTGAATCATCGGTAATTGTGTCAAATAGGCGAATGTTTAATGTTTTTAACTTTTGTTGGTTCTCCAAAGAAATTTTAACGGGCCCGCTATGAAAACAAGTTGTTACTGTCACATCTGGCTTGAGCACTGTGACAATGGATTGTTAAATTTTGAACGCTTACAAGGGCAAATAAACAAATGTTTGTCGTGGACCGTTCCAGCGGTGTAACATTATTTCCACAGTTAGTTCAGCGCTGCCGGCGAGACGAAAAAAACCGGCGCCCACAAGGACGCCGGCTTGTCGTGAAGCACGGCTGATCAGTTCTGCGCCGGCGTGTTCTCGCCAAAATACTCGTGCGAGTCCGCATTGTCGGTCGCTTTGGCAGGATCGCTGATCGCCAGGCTGGCCGCGCCCGACTGGCCGTAGACCCAGTCGTCGGTGCCGGCGGTGGCCGTGAAATGGCTCATTTCATGGACCAGCGTGCCGCCTTTGGAATCGGTGCCGCTCATCGGCGCCGTCCAGAACGCCTTGCACACGTAGATCTTGTAAGGCTGGTTTGGGTAGACATACGCGTAGTAGGTCTTCTTGCAGCCACAGTCGACCGTGATCGGCTTGCTGTCGAACGCGCCCTTGATGGCGGTGTAATTGGCCTTCACGTGTGCGATGCGGCCGGCATCGCTGGCGCCGAACCACTTGCTGTAGCGAGCACCGAGCGCGCCGCCCATGTAGCTGGTGGCATTGTTGGCATAGCCGCTGGCCACGCCGATGGCCTGGGTGAT
Source organism: Massilia sp. TSP1-1-2 (assembly GCF_049896185.1). Classification (NCBI taxonomy): domain Bacteria; kingdom Pseudomonadati; phylum Pseudomonadota; class Betaproteobacteria; order Burkholderiales; family Oxalobacteraceae; genus Massilia; species Massilia sp. TSP1-1-2. The sequence continues at coordinate 95,082 of NZ_JAFCTU010000014.1, read as the reverse complement.
CTCGCCCTGCTGGGCGGCGGTGCACTTGCTGAACGACAGTGCGGCGAGTGAATAGCCGGTGTCTGCCGGCGCCTTGCCAGCGATCGATTGGGCGCCGCGCGGCTGGGCGCCGTCAATCCATACCGATGCCACCGGCGAGGTGATCTCGCCAACCGTTTTCTCGTGGGTGCCGAACAGGTTCACTGACGCTGCCTTGTAAGCAATCGTGTACTGGCCCGTGATGCTCATGTCGTACATGTCCGACAGTTCAACGCGTACCGTGTGCGAGGCGCCCGGCTTTAACAGATAGTAATCGGACGCCGTTGGCGTGCCGCGCTTGTAGTGGGCGCCCAGGTAGGGAACTTTGGCGCCGTCGCGGGTCACTTCAAACAGCGACTCTTCAATCTCGGCAAACGCGGTATGCCACTTCAAGACCATTTGCGGCTGAGCCGAGGTGTTGGTGATGGTCAGGCGGACGGTGACGTTGTCGTTCTTGCCCAACGAACTTTTCTCGGCCGCCACGGTGGCGGTCACGCCGTGCTTGGACGCTGCGTGTGCGCCGATGCATGCCACGCCTGCGACGATTGCAACACTTGCCTTGCCTACGTTATTCCAATTCATTGTTTTCCTCCGAAGATGAGTCGTGTTGTTTGCCGCATCGCGCATTGACCAGCTTGTGGCCGGCGCTGGCGTGCAGCTTTTTATAGAAGTTGCCGTGACAAAATATTACTTGTCTATACCGGAAACCCGTGACTGATACTCACGGATTCACGCGCAGAAGTAAAGTTGATTTATGAAATGTGTCAATTTAGTCACGCAAGGTGGAGGAACGTCTCCATCGCCCTTGCGAAAGTCATGCAGCAGCGTTACATCGTTGTGGTGCGCGAGCACGATGTTGTTGGGGGCTAGAAACAAAAAAACCGACGCGCGGCCGGTTTTCCTGGAAGTAGCAAGTCAGTTCTATCCCACCACCAACGGCCGCTTCCCGCTGACCGGCGTCGCATGCCCGCTGGGGCCATAAAACCCCGTATCGACCGCATGCGACGGCGTGCGCATGGCTTGTATCAAATTCTGGTTGTGGGTCATCTGCTTGTTGATCAGCATGCCGTTGATGCGGTTCAGTTCTTTCGCCGCGCGCATTTTTTCCAGCACATGCTGCCAATTGGCCTGGATCGCGGGATTGTTCAGCCGCTTCACCCACGCCTGCATGCCCGCTTCGGAGCCGTCGCAGCCGTCTTGCTGCAAGCTCGCGTGACGCTGGGCGGCGAGGGTGCCGAGCTGTTCAACCAGCTCGGTCTTGCGCGACGTGAGCGTGCCGAGGCCGTCGGTATCGGCGGCCACCAGGCATTGCTGTTCCTGTTTCATCAGGTCGATCAAGCAATTGATCAGTTTTAGTTCGTCTTGCAGCGTGGTGTGTGCACTGGCCGTGGACATGATGAAAAGCTCGCCTTCGTCGCTTCAATTAGCGTTTGCGGGAATGCAACAGGTCGCGCACTGTTTCCAGCAAGCCGTCTGCGACTTTCTCTGAATTGATACTGAACTGCCCATCGGCGATGGCCAGCTTGATGCGCTCGACCTTTTTGGTGTCGAACACGCCCGTGCTGCTCGCTGCCGCCGACATGGCTTGCCCCTGCGACGACAAGCGTACGCTGTCGGTGCTGGCCGGCCCTGCGGTGCTGGCTTTTTCGGCGTTTTTGGCGCTGTGTGCTGGCGTATTTGCTGCCGCCAATGCAGGGCCACCCTTGATTGTATCGTTGATTTTCACGGCATCATCCTTCTCTGCGCGGAGTGGAAACTCCATGGTCTGCATCTATTACGGCGCCATCCCCGTAAACTTTAGCGCGACCGGCAGCATTGTTGCGTCTACTTCCTGAAATATTCAGAAAACAACTTCCACCAATCCACCGGCCTTGGCCACGCCGCTGATAATCGCCCCGGCCGGCGTGCGCACTTGCACCACCTGGCCTTCGCTGGCGTTGCCAATCGCGCGCGCTTCGGCCGTCACCCGGAACCCGGCGCCGCCCGACACCACGCGCACTGCCTGGCCTTGCTGCACCACCGGTTTGCTGCGCAGCAGGTCGGCGCGGAGTGGCGCCCCTGACTGCACCGACATGCTGCTGGTGCGCCCGACGACCTGCGCGATATCGGTCAGCACGCCGTTGGGCAGCGCCGCCAGGTCGCCCTTGACCATCACCAGCTGCGACGCGTCAATGGTCTGGCCCTGCACCAGTGGCGTGGCGGCGGCCACGTACTCGGCCTGCACGCTTACCTGCGATTGAATATACACCGTCCAGGCAGTAGGCGCCAGACAGCGCACGCCGACCGTGGTTTTGCCCCACGCGCGCGCGCCCGGCTGCTGGAACGGCTGCGGGTCGGGGCAGGCGGCCAGGTTCATGCGCTGGTCGAGCGCGCCCACCGTGACGGTGACCTTGCCCGGCAGGCCGGCGCTCTGGGTGACCAGATATTGCTGCGCCATCTGGCGCAGCGACTCCAGGTCCTGGCGTGCCGGCGCCTGGGCCAGAGCAAACGGTGCGGCAAGGAACAGTACGATCGTCAACAGGGTTTTCATGGTGGGCGCCTTTATCTAGTGAAGCGATGATAGGCCTCGCGCGAGGGGGGCGAAGTGATGAACAGCCGCCGTTTACCCATCTTGATCGCCCGATTAGCAAGCCCCAAGCCCACGTACTATCGATCCTGTCATATAACGAGGCGAACGCGAGGCGAACGACATGATTGGCAAACTCAACGAATACATGGGTTTTAACGAGGCGGCCCTGGGGCTGCGGGCGCAGCGCCAGCAAGTGCTCGCGTCCAACATCGCCAATGCGGACACGCCCAACTACAAGGCACGCGACATCGATTTCGCCAGCGCCTTGCAGGCGGTCGTGGCGCGCAACAGCGGCACCCCGCCGGCCGGCGTACTGGCGCAGACGGCGCCGGCCCACATGCCGATCAGCGGCAGTGGCGACTACCTGCCCAACGGCACGCCGGTGCAGTACCGCATGCCGGCCCAGGGCGCCGCCGACAATAACACGGTCGACATGGATGTCGAGCGCAATCAGTTCGCCGACAACGCCCTGCGCTACGAAGCGGGCGTCACGTTTCTTAATATGCAGATCCGCGGCATGCTGACCGCGATCCAGGGAGGTTCTTGATCATGTCGCTCTTTAATATCTTTAATGTTTCCGGTTCGGCCATGAGCGCACAGGCGCAAAGGTTAAACACCGTTGCCAGCAATCTTGCAAATGCCGATTCCGCCAGCAGCGCCACGGGCCAGGCTTACCGGGCTAAACAGGTGGTTTTCGAGGCCGTGCAGACCGAAGGCGGCGGCACCGGCGTCAAGGTTCAGCAGGTGATCGACGATCCGTCGCCTTTGAAACAGGTATACGATCCAAAACATCCGTTGGCTGACGACAAGGGTTATGTGGCGATGCCAAACGTGAACGTGGTCGATGAGATGGTCAATATGCTGTCGGCTTCCCGGTCGTACCAGACCAACGTGGAAACCATGAATGCAGCCAAGGCGCTGCTGATGAAAACGCTGACGCTTGGTCAGTAAACGACGAAGAAAATGCCATGACTACCATTCAAACTCTGCCCGGCTATGTCTCCCAAGACTTGATGAACACCGTCAATGCCAAGAAGGGAAGCACGGCCGGCGCCAGCGTGGACGCCGACAAGGACAAGTTCATGACGCTCCTGATCACCCAGATGAAAAACCAGGATCCGATGAACCCGCTCGACAATGCGCAAGTGACCAGCCAGCTGGCCCAGCTCTCGACCGTCACCGGCATCAACCAGTTAAATACCACGCTCGAGTCGCTCAAGTCGAGCTACCAGTCGTCGGAATCGCTGCAGGCGGCCACGATGATCGGCCACGGCGTGCTGGTGGCCGGCGACAAGGTGGCGCTGGCCGGCGGCAAGGGCATCATGGGCGTGGAGGTCGGCAGCGCCGCCGACAAGGTGCAAGTCATCATTACCGACCCGCGCACCGGCAAGGACGTGCAGGTGATCGACATGGGAGCGCAGCAGCCGGGCATCACGCCGATCGCGTGGGACGGCGTGCCCGATCCATCGCAAATGGGCGCGGACGGCAAGCCGGTCACTCTGCGCGACGGCAATTTTTTGATTCGCGTCGTCGCCACCCGCGGCGAAGAAGTGCTCAAGGACGCCAAGACGCTCTCGTTCGACAGCGTGGCCAGCGTCACCACCAATCCCAAGGATGGCGTCAAGCTCAACTTGCCGACGCTGGGCGTGGTCTCGATGGCCGACATCCGCCAGATTTTGTAGCGCCAGGCCGCATTCACTAACATTTCAGGAGAATCACATGTCTTTCCAACAGGGACTTAGCGGCTTGAACGGCGCTGCAAAACAGCTCGACGTCATCGGCAACAACATCGCCAACGCCAGCACGGTCGGCTTCAAGGGTTCGCAAGTCCAGTTCGCCGACGTGTACGCCAATTCGCTCAACGGCGGCGGCGGCAACCAGGCCGGGATCGGCGTGAAGGTTTCGCAGATCGCCCAGCAGTTCACCCAGGGTAACGTCGAAGCGTCGAACAATCCGCTCGACATTGCCATCAATGGCGCGGGCTTTTTCCGCACCACCGTGGCCGGCGCCACACAGTATTCGCGCAACGGCCAGTTTTCGCTGGACAAGGAAGGCTTCATGGTCACCGCCCAGGGCGCCAAGCTGACCGGTTTTGCCGCCGGCCCGACCGGCGCCATCCTGGCCGGTTCGCCGTCGCCCATCCAGATCAATACCGCCGACCTGAAACCGGTGGCCACCTCGCGCGTGGACACCGAGATCAACCTCGATTCGGGCAGCGTGGTTCCCGTGACCGCGCCGTTCAACGCCAACGACCCGACCAGCTACAACAAGCAGACCCCGATCGACGTCTTCGACAGCCTGGGCAATCCGCACGTGATGTCGACTTACTATGTGAAAACCGACGGCGGCGAGTGGGACGTCTACAGCGCAGTCGATGGCGTGGAAATTACCAACCAGGAAGTAGCGGCTGCTGCCCAGGACGATCCGGCGTCCATGACCGCGCGCGACAACTACCAGGCCGCGGCCGCCACGCCGCCGGGCGACACCTCGGCCCAGGCCGTGTCCTACGCCCAGGCCGCCGCGACTGCCGTCAAGAACGCCGCTGCGGCGGCCGGCGCGACCCCGACCACGCTCGCTGCAATCCAGGCCGCGGCCAATAGCGCCGGCACCACCGTCGGCATTAATCCGGACGGCATCGACGCCCTGATTGCGGCGGCGGTGACGGTGCCCGCCGTGCGTTCGGGCTACCTGCGCTTTGACACCAGCGGCGCGCTGAGCGCCTCGGCGATGGCGCCGCAAACGCTGCCGCTGAAGATTGATTTGCCGATCTTTCCATCCACCGGTTCGGCCAACACGCTCACGCTGAAACTCAATTTTGCCAACTCGACCCAGTACGGCGCGGCCACCAGCGAAAAGAAGACCACCCAGGACGGCTACACGGCCGGCCAGTTGCAGCGCTTTGCGGCCGGTCCCGACGGCATCATCCTGGGCCAGTACAGCAATGGCCAGTCGCACGCGCTGGGCCAGATCGTGCTTGCCAACTTCGCCAATCCGAACGGCTTGACGCCGCTGGGCAACAACGCCTGGGCGGAAACGTCGGCCTCGGGCAATCCGCTGGTGGGCACGCCCAACTCGGGCAGCCTGGGCGTGCTGCAGTCGTCGGCGGTGGAAAACTCGAACGTCGATCTGACCGCTGAGCTGGTTAACATGATCACGGCGCAGCGGGTGTATCAGGCCAACGCGCAGACCATCAAGACGCAGGATTCTGTGCTGCAGACGCTGGTCAATCTGCGTTAACACTGAGCATGGCGGAATGCGCCAAGGCTTTTCCGCCCTACGTTCCTTTGCGGCGCGCCGGGCGGGTGGAAAATTCGCCCCACGTGCCCTTGCGGCGCGCCGGGCGGGTGGAAAAATCGATTCGCATTGGACCGTAGGGCGGAAAAGCGTAGCGCATTCCGCCAAGCGTGTCGGGGAACCCCATGGACAAACTGATCTACACCGCCGCCAGCGGCGCCAGGCACATCCTGGACCAGCAGGCCACCGCCGCCAACAACCTGGCCAACGTGACCACCACCGGCTTTCGCGCCCAGCTTGACGTGTTTCGCGCCGTGCCCGTGGTCGGCCCGGCCGGCGCCTTGCCCACGCGCGCCTTTGTGATCAACACCGAAGCGGGCACGGACTTTAGCGCCGGCCCCTTGCAAATGACGGGGCGCGATCTCGACGTCGCCCTCAAGGGCAAAGGCTGGATCGCCGTGCAAATGCCCGACGGCAGCGAAGCCTACACCCGCCACGGCGCCTTGCAAATGAACGCCAACGGCCTGCTGCAAACGGCCCAGGGCCAGACGGTGCAGGGCGACGGCGGCCCGATCACGGTGCCGCCTGAAGTGACGGTCGCCATCGGCGGCGACGGCACCATCTCGACCATCGCGACCACCACCAAGCCGGGCGCGCCCACCGTGCTGGGACGCCTGAAACTGGTGAATCCGCCCGAAAAAGACCTGGTGCGCGGCGACGACGGCCTGTTCCGCCTGAAGGACGGGGCCGCCGCCCCGGCCGACCCGTCGGTGGTCGTGGCCGGCGGCGCCCTCGAGGGCAGCAACGCCAGCCCGATCGATTCGATGGTGCAAATGATTTCACTGGCGCGCAGCTTCGAGCTTCAGATGAGCCTGATGAAGAACGCCGAGAACAACGCCGGTAAAGCTACCCAGATCCTCGCTTTGAATTAAGTAGCACCCGCGCATAATGGTCTTCAATGATCGGTGGCCGGCAAACTTCGCCTTGCCACCGTAACTGGAGAAAACCATGATCCGTTCCCTGTACACGGCCAAGACCGGCCTCGAAGCGCAGCAGACCCAGCTTGACGTCATCACCAACAACCTGGCCAACGTCAGCACCAACGGCTTCAAGCGTTCGCGCGCGGTGTTCGAAGACTTGCTGTACCAGAATATCCGCCAGCCCGGCGCCCAGTCCTCCCAGCAAACGAACTTGCCGTCCGGCGCCCAGATCGGTTCCGGCGTGCGCACCGTCGCCATCGAACGCATTCACACGCAAGGCAATCCCCAGGCGACGGGCAACTCGAAAGACGTAATGGTCAACGGCGCCGGTTTCTTCTCGGTGCTGCTGCCCGACGGCACCGCCGCCTACACCCGCGACGGCTCGTTCCAGAGCGACGCCAACGGCCAGCTGGTCACCTCGTCCGGTTTTGTGGTGCAGCCTGCCATTACCGTGCCCGCCAATGCGCAGTCGATCACGATCGGGCGCGACGGCACCGTCTCCGTCACCGTCTCCGGCACCGCCGCGCCGTCGCAGATCGGCACCTTGCAGCTGACCACGTTCGTCAATCCGGCGGGCCTCGAATCGAAGGGCGAAAACCTGTACGTGGAAACGGGCGCCTCGGGCAGCCCGGGCACCAATACGCCGGGTACCAATGGCGCGGGCGTCTTGATGCAAGGCTACGTGGAAACGTCGAACGTCAACGTGGTCGAGGAAATGGTCAACATGATCACCACCCAGCGCGCCTACGAAATTAACAGCAAGGCTATCACGGTGTCGGACCAGATGCTGCAAAAGCTGGCCCAGCTTTAACCGGAAGAGATTCATGAAAACCCTGCTGATTCTGTCCCTGCTGGCGCTGGCCGGCTGCTCCGCCACTCCTGGCACCATTGTCGACCGTCCCACCAGCGCGCGCCCGATGTACACCGAACCCGTGGTAGCTAGCAATGGCGCCATCTACCAGAGCTCGCAGTACCGCCCGCTGTTCGAAGACCGCCGCGCGCGCCATATCGGCGACATGCTGACCATTAACATCATCGAAAAGACCGCCGCCGTGAAAGCCGGCGCCAGCTCGGGCAACAAGTCCGGTTCGGCCAGTTTTGTGGTGCCGGTGCCGGCCCGCGGCGTGTTCGGCGCGTCGGTGGCGACCGAAGCTGCCACCAAGTTTTCAGATGCCGACAACCAGAGCGCCAGCAACACCTTTACCGGCACCATGGGCGTGACGGTCACCGAAGTGCTTTCCAACGGTAACCTGATCGTCTCGGGCGAAAAGCAGATCGCCATGAACAAGGGCGTGGAATTCATCCGCTTTTCAGGGATGATCAGTCCGGACAATATTGGCGTGGGCAATACCGTCTCGTCGACCCAGGTAGCCGACGCGCGCGTCGAGTACCGCACCAACAGCCAGATCGACCGCGCTGAACTGACGGCCATGGTGTCGCGTTTCTTCCAGTCGCTCGTACCGTTCTGATCGGACTCCCCATGCGCCGTACTTTTCACTGGCTGACCCTGGCCGCCATCTGCCTTGCCACGCTCGCGCCGCAACTGGTGCGCGCTGAACGCCTCAAGGACTTGACCACCATCGCCGGCGTGCGCCAGAACCAGTTGTCCGGCTACGGCATCGTGGTCGGCCTGGACGGCAGTGGCGACCAGACCACGCAAACGCCGTTTACCGTGCAGTCGATCGTCTCGATGCTGCAAGCGAAGGGCGTCAACCTGCCGCCGGGCACCACGCTGCAGCTCAAGAACGTGGCCGCCGTCATGGTCACCGCCTCGCTGCCCGCGTTCGCCCAGCCGGGCCAGACCATCGACATCACGGTCTCGTCGATCGGCAACGCCAAGAGCTTGCGCGGCGGAACGCTGATCATGACGCCACTGCAAGGGGCCGACAACCAGGTCTACGCCATGGCGCAAGGCAATGTGCTGGTGGGCGGCGTGGGGGCGGCTGCGGCCGGCTCGCAAGTGCAAGTCAACCACCTGAGCGTGGGCAAGATTTCGGGCGGCGCCACGGTCGAGCGCGCCGTCGCCTCCAGCCTGGGTGAAAACAACCAAATTCGCCTGGAAATGAATACCACCGATTTTTCCACCGTCAGCCGCGTGGTCGAAGCGATCAACAACCATTTCGGTCCCGGCATTGCCACCGCGCTCGACGGGCGCGTGATCCGCGTGCTATCGCCCTCGTCGTCCGACCAGCGCGTGGCCTTCCTGGGCATTTTGGAGTCGCTGGAAGTCAATCCCGCGCGCCAGGCTGCCAAGGTGATCATGAACGCGCGCACCGGTTCGGTGGTGATGAACCAGTCCGTCACGCTGGAAACGTGCGCCATTTCGCACGGCAACCTGTCGATCACGATCGGCGCCGACAACCAGGTCAGCCAGCCCGGCCCGCTGGGAGCCGGGCAGACGGCGCCTACCCAAAACGCGTCGGTTGAAATTAAAAAAGATCCGGGCAAGGTGCTGCTGGTCAAGGGCGGCGCCTCGCTCGCCGAAGTGGTCAAGGCGATGAATGCGATCGGCGCTTCGCCGCAAGACTTGCTGTCGATCCTGCAAGCCTTGAAGGCTGCCGGCTCGCTGCGCGCCGACCTCGAAATCATTTAAGGAACCACCATGAGCGTCCCATCCATTGACTTGAGCAGCAAGTTTGCCCTCGATACCAAGGGCATGGGCGACTTGAAGCAGTCGGCCAAGGCCGGTTCCCCGGAAGCGCTGAAAGGCGCGGCCACCCAGTTTGAAGCCATGTTCATCAACATGATGATGAAAAGCATGCGCGAAGCCACCCCGCAGGACGAATTGACCGGCAGCGAACAGACCAAGATGTTTACCGGCATGCTGGACCAGCAGATGAGCCAAAACATGGCTAAGCGCGGCGTGGGCCTGGCCGACATGCTGATCCGCCAGTTGTCGTCGCAGGCTGCCGGCACGCAGGCGCTCGCCATCGGCGGCGAGCCGACCGGGCGCTCGCCGACGCCGACGCTTGAAGCGATGATGAGCGCACCGGCCGCGCTGGCCGTCCCGGCCGCGGCCAGCGCGCCGACCGGCGTCACCCACGCTGCCAGCGGGCGCATCCAGGCGCCGCACGTGCGCGCGTTCCAGGAAAAGCTGGCCGTCCATGCGCAAGAGGCCGAACGCAGCACCGGCATCCCGGCCAAGTTCATGCTCAGCCAGGCAGCGCTGGAAACCGGCTGGGGCAAGCGCGAAATCCGACACCAGGACGGCAGCAGCGCCAACAACCTGTTCGGCATCAAGGCTGGTCCTGGCTGGAAAGGCAAGGTTGCCACCGCCGTCACCACCGAATATGTCAACGGCGTGCCGCAGACCCGGGTCGAGAAATTTCGCGCCTACGATTCGTACGCCGACAGTTTCAAGGATTATGCTAAATTGATTACCAACAACCCGCGTTACGAAAAGGTGCTGGCCAACGCCAAGGATGCGGCCGGCTTCGCGCAGGGGCTGCAGCAAGCCGGTTACGCGACCGATCCCCAGTACGCCGCCAAGCTGAGCCGCATCATCAAGCACAACCTGGCATGATGGTTGAGTAACGTTTCCGCAGTGAAAGTCAAGTTTCCGGGGATTCTGCCGTAGACAGTGATATACAAAAGAAAGAAACCCTATCATGGCCGGAAATATACTCAACATTGGCAAAAGCGGACTGTTCGCGGCGCAAGCGGGACTGTCGACCACGGGCCACAATATCTCCAACGCCAATGTAGTGGGATATAGCCGCCAGGTCGTCATGCAGGGCGCCGGACCGGGCCAGAACATTGGTTCGGGCTTCATCGGTAGCGGCACCCAGGTCACCGACATCAAGCGTTACTCCGACGAATTCCTCAATGCCCAGGTGCGCACCGCGACCACCTCCAAGGCGTCGCTCGACGCGTACTACACCCAGATTGCCCAGATCGACAACGTGATGGCCGACCCGGCTTCCGGCCTGTCGCCGTCGCTGCAGGGTTTTTTCAAGGGCGTGCAGGATGTCGCCTCCAATCCCGCCTCGACCGCGTCGCGCCAGGCGCTGCTGTCGGGCGCCGATTCGCTGGCGGCGCGCTTTCAGGGCTTGAATGGCCGCCTGAGCGAGCTTCGCGAAGGGGTCAATACGCAAATCACGTCGAACGTGACGATGATTAACGCCTATGCCGACCAGATTGCCGCGCTCAACGAACAGATCGGCGGCGCCTCCGCCGGCGGGGGCAGGCCGAACGACCTGATGGACCAGCGCGACCAGCTGGTGCTGGACTTGAACAAGCAGATCAAGGCGACCGTCGTGGCCGGCTCGAACAACAGCATCACGGTATCGATTGGCAACGGCCAGCCGCTGGTGGTGGGGAAAAAATCGTACGACCTGGCCGCCATGGCGTCGCCCACCGATCCGACCCGGGTCGAGGTCGGCTACGTGGCCGGCGGCAAGGTGGTTCCGCTGGGCGACAGCGCGCTTAAAGGCGGCGAGCTGGGCGGGTTGATGGACTTTCGCAACACCGCGCTCGACCGCGCGCAAAATTCGCTCGGCCGCATCGCGATCAGCATTGCCGCCACCTTTAATGACCAGCACCACCTGGGCGTGGACGCCGAAGGCAAGCCGGGCGCCGACTTTTTCACCGAGGCCAAGCCGTCGGTGACGGCCAGCCGCGACAATTCCCTGAACAGCACCGCCGCTGTCAAGGCCGTCATCAGCGACCCGTCCAAGCTCACGCAGAGCGACTACAAGGTCGCCTATGACGGCGCCAAGTATGTCGTCACGCGCCTGTCCGACAGCCAGCAGACCGTGATCAGCCCGTATCCGCAGACCGGCGCCCAGAGCATCGACGGCATCGAGTTTTCGATCAATGGCGCCTCCGGCAGCGGCGACAATTTCCTGGTGCGCCCGACCATCAACGGCGCCGCCGGTTTTGGCGTGGCCTTGGCTGACCGCTCAAAAATTGCCGCAGGCGCGCCGATCAACACCGCCATGCCGACCACCAACACTGGCAGCGGGCGCATCAGCGAAGGCAGCGTCGACGCCGCCTACCTAACGCCGGGCAACGCGCTGACGGCGCCGGTCACGCTCAAGTACAGTTCCGCCAGCGGCACCCTGAGTGGCTTTCCTCCCGGCCAGGCAGTGACAAAAACCATGGGCGGCGTGACTACCGTCTACCCGGCCGGCACGGCGGCCGTTCCCTATCAGGACGGCGCCAGCTACAACTTTGGGGGCGTTAACATCGGCATGAGCGGCACGCCGGGCGACGCCGATACCTTTACCGTTTCCAAGAACCTGGGCGGCGCGGGCGACAACCGCAACATGCGCGCGCTGGGCAACCTGCAAACCAAAAACACCATGGAGGGCGGCAAGACCAGCTTCCAGGGGGCGTATGCGGAAATGACCAGCTTCATCGGCAACAAGACGCGCGAAGTGGAAGTGAACGCCAAGGCCAGCGACTCGCTGCTGCGCCAGGCGCACAATGCGCAGCAAAGCGTGTCCGGCGTGAACCTGGACGAAGAAGCGGCCAATCTGCTCAAGTACCAGCAAGCCTACCAGGCCGCCGGCAAGGTCATGGCGATGGCCAGCACGCTGTTCGACACCTTGCTCTCGCTCGGTCGCTAAACTCATTACGGAAAGCACATCATGCGCATCGCTTCGAGCACCATTTACGAATCCGGCACCAGCCAGCTTAACACGCTGCAAAGCAGCCTGGCCCGCACCCAGCAGCAGATCGCCGCCAACCGCCGCATTCTCACGCCCTCGGACGACCCGATCGCGTCGGCACGCGCGCTGGAAGTGACGCAGTCGCAATCGGTCAACGCCCAGTACGCCATCAACCGCCAGAATGCGCGCGCCGCGCTGACGGAAGAAGAACTGACGCTGACCAGCGCCACCAACTTGATTCACGATGTGCAGGATATCGCCGTCAAAGCGAGCAATGGCGTGCTGTCGGCGGCCGACCGCGCCTCGCTTGCGGTGGAACTCGAAGGCCATCTGGAAGACTTGTTTGGCCTGGCCAATTCGACCGATAGCGCGGGCGACTACCTGTTTGGCGGCTTCAAGAGCGACACCGCGCCATTTGCCAAGACGGGCGCCGGCGCGCAGTACCTGGGTGACCAGGGTCAGCGCCAGTTGCAGGCGTCCACGTCGCGCCAGGTGCCGACGGGCGACTCGGGCACCACCGTGTTTGAAAGCAACCGCACCGGCAACGGCACGTTTGTGCTGAGCGCGCCGGCGGGCAATACGGGCACCGGGGTCGTCTCCACGGGCGCGGTGGCCGATGCGAGCAAGCTGACCGGCCACCAGTACGAAATCAGCTTTGCCGTGTCCGGCACGCCGGCAGCCACCACTTACAGCGTGCTCGACAAAAAAACCGGCTTGCCGCCGCCCAGCCTGTCCGGCCCGCAGCCATTCCAGCCGAGCCAGCAGATCGCCTTTGAGGGCTTGTCGTTCACGGTGGCGGGCAACCCGGCCGCTGGCGACAAGGTCAACATTGATCCGAGCGCCAAGCAGTCGGTGTTCAAGACCATGACCGACATGATCGCCACCCTGCGCGCGCCCGCTTCCACGCCGGCGCAGCTGGCCGCGCTGAAAAACGGTTTGAACAAGGCTTCCGAAGGATTGACTTCGGCGCTCGATTCGGTGCTCACGGTGCGTTCGGCGGTCGGCTCGCGCCAGAAGGAACTCGACACGCTCGACAGCGCCGGCGAAGACCTGGGCATCCAGTACGCATCGACCTTGTCGAACCTGCAGGACCTGGACATGGTAGCGGCCATTACTTCATACTCGCAGCAGCAGCAGACGCTGGAAGCGGCGCAAAAGTCGTTCAAATCGCTGACGGGGCTGTCGCTGTTTAATTACATCGGTTAAACCGGGCGGGAATTTCTTCATCCGCGACTGGCGCCAGCGGCGCCAGTCGCCATGCAGCTCAGCTGAACTTTTACCTGGGCGGCGCCTTTGGCGGAGCAAGCACCGGCACCAGCGGTGCCTTTCGGTCAGCCGCCCCGCGCGCGATCCCGCGGCTGGCCTCCATCCCCTGATTGAACAGCGTTTGCAGCGGTCCGCTCAAATACGGCAAGGTCTGGCTCAGCAAAAAAAGGCCGACACCCAGCGTGATCGGAAAGCCGATACCGAAAATATTTAACTGCGGCGCGGCGCGCGTCAGGATTCCCAGCGCCACCGTCGTCACCAGCAGCGCGGCCACGATCGGCAGCGACAATTGCAGCCCCGTCGAAAAAATAACGCTGCCCCATTTCACCACTTGCAAAGACAGCGTTCCCGAAATCGGCGTGGCGGAAATGGGCAGGCTGACAAAGCTTTCGGCCAGCACCTCAAGCAGCACCAGGTGACCGTTGACGGCCAAAAAAGCCATGGTCGCGATCAGCGCCACAAACTGGCTGACCGCCGACGAGCGGCCGCGCGACTGCGGATCGAACACGGTGGCAAAACCGAGACCCATGGTCATGGACGCCACTTCGCCGGCCATCTCCACGGCGGCGAATACGATGCGCATCGCAAAGCCCATCGCCACCCCGATCAGCAGCTCCTGCAACAGGATTAACACGCCGGCCATCGACAGCGGATCGGCCGCCGGCAGGGCAGGGACCGTAGGCGCGATGATCAGGGCCAGCAGCACGCCCAGCCCCACCTTGGACGAGACGGGAAAGCTGTTGTTGCCAAACAGGGGAGCGGCAGTGACCAGGCCCAGGATGCGCGTCAAGGGCCACAGCAGCGCCACGATCCAGGTGTTCATCTCGATACTGGTCAGTGTCAGCATGGGGTGGCGGCCAGGCGCCTAGCCGATCAGGCCGGGGATGCCGGTAAACACCTGGCGCATGTAGTCGAGCAGCACCGCCAGCATCCAGGGACCGGCCACGATCAGCGCCACAAAAATGCCGACCAGCTTGGGGATGAACGACAGCGTCGCTTCGTTGATCTGGGTGGCGGCCTGGAAGATGCTGACGATCAGACCGATGATGAGCGCCACCAGCAGCATGGGCGCGGCCACCATCAGCGTCACTTCCATGGCGTTGCGCCCGATCGTCATGACGGATTCTGGAGTCATTGTGCGCCCTTGCTAGTAAAAGCTTTGCGAGAGCGAACCGAGGATCAGTTGCCAGCCGTCGACCAGCACGAACAGCATCAGCTTGAAGGGCAGCGAGATGACGGCCGGCGACATCATCATCATCCCCATTGCCATCAGCACGCTGGCCACGACCATGTCGATGATCAGGAATGGAATAAAGATGGCAAAGCCGATCTGGAACGCGGTTTTCAGTTCGCTGGTGACAAAGGCGGGAATCAGTACGCGCAGCGCAATGTCTTCGGGCCCTTGCAGCGCCGGCGAGCGCGACATCTTGACGAACAGCGCCAGGTCGCCCTGGCGCGTCTGGCGGATCATGAAGTCCTTGAGCGGCTGCACGCCCTTGTCCATCGCTTCGCCCATCTGGATCTTGTTTTCCTGCAGCGGCACGTAGGCGTCCACGTAAATCTTGTCGAACACCGGCCCCATGATGAACAGCGTCAAAAACAGCGCGAGGCCCACCAGCACCTGGTTGGGCGGGGACGATTGCGCGCCCAGCGCCTGGCGCAGCAGCGACAGGACGATGATGATGCGTGTAAAACTGGTCATCATCAGCAGCGCGGCCGGCAGGAACGACAGCGCCGTCATCAACAGCAGCGTTTGCACCGGCAGCGAATAGGCGGTGCCGCCGCCGGGCGCCGGGGCGCTGGTAAAGGCGGGGATCCCCGGCGCGGCGGCGGCCAGCAGCGGCAGCGCCAGCGCGGCAAACGTCAAGGCCGTACGGGAAGCGGAAAGCAGCTTATTTTGCATTGCGTTTTTCGATCGTTTGTTTGAGCCACTCGGCAAAGCTGCTGGCCGATGGCGCATCGGGGTGCAGCGTGGCCGGGTGCAGCGTGGCCGGGGCCACGTCAAGCTGCTGTTTGGGCATGGTCGCCAGCGCGTTCACGCGTCCGGGCGAGGCGCCCACCACGATCCACTGGTCGCCCACTTCCACCACGATGATGCGCTCGCGTCCGCCCAGGTTCAGGGCGCCGACGATGCGCAGGCCCGCTGCGCCCGCGCCCGGGCGCGGACCGTAGCGCTTCATGGCCCAGGCGAACAGGGCAAGCGTGGCCAGCACGACGGCCAGGCCGAACACGGTTTGCAGCAGGCTGCCGGCCGATGCCGCCGCCATTGGCGCGGCCGGTTGGGGCAGCGGACGGGGCGACTGCGCGCGCGGCGTGGGAGCAGTAGCAGGAACGGACGCGGGAACAGACGCAGGAACAGACGCAGCCTGGACCGGGGCTGCTGCGGGGGCGGCGGCCTCTGGCATTGGCGTCTGGCGCGCCGCCGCGGAGGCGCACGCCAGCACGGTGGCCAACATCAGTGCCGGAACTGCCTTCACCATCATTTGTTGAGTTTTCGAATCCGTTCGGACGGCGTAATAATGTCCGTCAGGCGAATACCGAATTTGTCGTTCACGACCACCACCTCGCCCTGGGCGATCAGGCAACCGTTGACCAGCACGTCCATCGGCTCGCCGGCCATGCCGTCCAGTTCGACGACGGAACCTTGCGCCAGCTGCAGCAAGTTCTTGATGGCGATCTTGGTGCGGCCCAGTTCGACCGTGAGCTGCACCGGAATGTCGAGGATGAAGTCGATATCGTTCGGCGTTTCGTTCTTGGTGCCCTTGTTTGAAAAGTCCTTGAACACAGCCGCGCTGGCCGGTTGGTTTGCCAGTGCGTCAGCTTCCGCCTTGGCCTGCTCGGCAATGGCCGCGCCCCAGTCGTCGTCCATGCTCGTATCATCTTGGTTGTCGGACATTATGCACTCCTGTCATTATTTAATATCGGCATTGGCGATCAATTTTTCCACTTTGAGCGCGTACTGGCCGTTCAGTATGCCGTAGGTGCAGTCCATCACGGGCACGCCGTCCACGGTAGCCTGGATCTGCTCGGCCACGTTCAAGGGAATGATGTCGCCCACTTTCATGTTCAAAATTTCGTCGAAGGTTGCGCGCCCGTGGCCCAGCGTTGCCACCAGTTCGACTTCGGCCACCTGGATCTGCTGCGTCATCAGGCGGATCCAGCGCTTGTCGATTTCCAGCGCCTCGCCCTGCAGCGACGAGGTCAGCGCGTCGCGGATCGGTTCGATCATCGAGTACGGCATGCAAAAGTGGATCTGGCCAGAGACCGAGCCCAGCTCCACCGTAAAGGTCGACGACACCACCACTTCATTGGGCGTGGCAATGTTGGCGAACTGGGTATTCATCTCCGAACGAATATATTCGAATTCGACCGGGAACACCGGCTCCCACGACTTGGTGTAGGCCTCGAACACGATATCGAGGATGCGCAAGATGATGCGCTGCTCGGTCTGGGTAAAGTCGCGTCCCTCGACCCGGGTATGGAAGCGCCCGTCGCCACCGAACAGGTTGTCCACCAGCAGAAACACCAAGCCCGGATCGAACACCATCAGCGCGGTGCCGCGCAGCGGCTTCATGTGCACCAGGTTCAGGTTGGTGGGCACCACCAGGTTGCGGATGAATTCGCTGTACTTGGACACCCGCACCGAACCGACCGACACTTCGGCGCTGCGGCGCAGAAAGTTGAACAGGCCCACGCGCAGCAAGCGCGCGAAACGTTCGTTGATGATTTCCAGCGTCGGCATGCGGCCGCGCACGATCCGTTCCTGGGTGGCCAGGTTGTAGGTGCGAACGCCGGACGTCTCTTCCGGCGCGGCAGCGTCGTCCTGGTCGCCGTTGACGCCTTTGAGCAGCGCATCAACTTCTTCCTGGGAGAGAAAATTATCGGCCATGGAGGATCACTGGATGATGAACGAGGTGAACAGCACGTCGGTCACTTCCTGCGGCGGCGCGCCGGTGGCGAAAGGTTGCTTGATGACGGCGATGATTTCCTTCGACAACTGGGTCTTGCCTTCGACGGTAGACAGTTCGGACGCCTTCTTGGCCGACAGCAGCAGCAGCACGCGGCTGCGCACGCGCGCCATATTGGTCTTGATGATCTCGACCTGTTCCAGGCCGGCTACTTCCAGCGTGAACTGGATTTGCAGGTACTGTTCGCCGTTTTCCGGCTGCAGGTTGACGGTGAAGGCCTCGATGACGACGAATTCGGGCTTGGCGTGCTTCTTGACTTCGGCGTGGGCCGGGTCAGATTTACCCTGGGTGAAATACCAGGCTGCGCCGCCGGAAATGGCGAGCACGACGATGCCGATGATGGCGATGACCAGCATCTTCTTTTTGGAAGATTTGGGTGCTGCCGGCTCTGCCTTCGGATCAGCCTTCATTTTGGGATTCGCTTTCAAGTTGCCTCGTTGGTGCAGTGGATGGAACGTGGTCTCATTATGTCATTATCGCGAATAGCCGAGCAGTTGGATGTGTTGAAAAGAGGGAATAAGAAGGGTCAACTCGTGGCTTGAGGCATACAGTCATTTCAAACTGCCAATCGCAGGATCAAAACCGGCCGACCCGACGATGCAGGTTTGATTTTCCGGTCCGCTGATATTTCGGTTCCCGCCCGGCCGCTCGTCCTTCGACCTTTATGCAAACGTATCCACCAGCCCCGGCAATTGCCCAGTCCGCTTAGGCCGCTCAGCCACCTTGGCCTCCGCTTGCCCGGCGCTGCCGCTGGCGTCACCCTCCAGACGCCCGCCGCCGCGCCCCATGCGCCCACTCGCGTCGTCGCGCGCCTGCTGTTGCTGCTGGGCCGAGCCGTCATTCACGCTCGCGTTGCCCAGCGCAATCCCGCTCTCGCTCATCATCTCGCGCAATTTTGGCATGGCGTCTTCCAGCGCCTGCCGCACTTCCGGCGTGGCCGACGAGAACGTGACCGTCGCATGGTCATTGGTCACGCTGAGCACCACCTGCATCGGCCCCATGTCCGGGGGATTAAGCGTGAGCGAAGCGCTTTGCTCCTTGCCCGCCACCATCCACACAATCTTTTGCCCCACCTGGTTGTCCCACGCCGGCGTGCCTACGCGCGCGGCGATCCTGTCGCCCGCGCCCGCGCCCACACCATTCACCACATTCGCCATCGCCAGCGATGCCTGCTGCACCGGCGCCGCCGCCGGCGCGGTGACCGGCAGTTCTTTCGGCATCTGGTCGGGCAGGGCCGCTTCGCGCCCGCGCACCTGGACCAGTTGGCCGGGGTCCGGCGCAGCCTTGCCCGGCGCCGTGTCGGCCGGACTGAGGGCTGCGGCAATGTCTTTGGCCAGCGTCGATTTTTCCGGCCCGGTCGGATTGGCGTTGTCGGCCGCTGCCGGCTTGACGCCGTCGAGCTTTGCCATCGCGTTGCCAAAGTCGGCCGGCAGCGCCGCGGGCGCAACGGCGCCGCCTTCCAGCAAGGCCGCCCCGGCCGCAATCAGCTTGTCCATGCCAGCGGTGGCTTTGGCTGCGGCGAACATGGCGTCCAGGCCCGGCGGCGCGGCGCTTGCCGCCAGTTGCGGGTTATCTGCAGAGTCGCCCGGCGCGGTGGCAATGGCTGCCGGCAGGTTCAGGCCCGCCATCAGCGCTGCCATGTCGGGCGCGATCGTTGGCACGGCGGCCGTGTCCGCAGCTGCGTCGTCCTTGCGTTCACTGGTCGCGCGCGCTGGCTCGGACGCCGCCTTCTTTGGCGCGCCGGCCTTGTCGCTGTGCTGGCCCTGCTGCGCCCTGGCCGGGCCGTTTTGCTTGTTTGCTTCGGGCGCTTGCGCACGGCGCTGCGCGATCTCGCGGTTGAGCGTCTGGTTGAACTGGGCGCCCGCGTCCGGCTGTGCATTCTTGGCCCGGGCCGGCGCCGCGCTGGCGCCGCTGATCTGGATCGGGAGGAGTGGCTTTTGCATGATGGGCAGTCGGTAGTGAATCAACGTTTGTAATAAGCCTGGCGGGCGGCGTGTTCGTCCATCTGTTTCTGGTCCAGCTTGTTTTCAAGGCGCAGCGCCTCGACCGAGGCCCGTTCGCTCAAGGTCCGGTACGACAAGCGCTTGCGCTCGGCCGCCTGCCACGTGGTCTTTTCATTCGCGCTGCGGTTTTGCGCGATCTTGAGCACGTCGCGCTGGCCATTGATGGCCACTTCGAGCTTATCGATAAAGGCGATGAAATTGCGGTAGGCCATGGGCGTCATGCCGGCAATTTGCGCCGCTTCGAGCTTGATGCCGTAGTCGTCCCGGAACCCCAGCAGCATGGTCAGTTTTTGCTCGGCCTCGTCCACGGCTTTCAGCGCCACCCCCAGCCGTTTGGCCGCTTCGTCGGTGTCGCGCTGGGCCAGTTCGATCAGGGTATCAAGTGCAGACTGTTTTGCCATGGGTCGAGTATAGGCCCAGGCGGACCGGATTCATCAGTCGAACAGGGTGGTAAGTTGCCCCAAGCTCTCCAGCATGCCGACCCGTTCGTGGATCTCCTGGCACAGGAACGCTTCAATCTTGTCATTTTTGGCAATCGCCTGGTCCAGGATCGGGTCGCTGCCGGCTGCGTACGCGCCCACGCTGATCAGGTCGCGCGAGCGCTCGTAGCGTGAATACAGCTGCTTGAGCTTGCGCGCGGCCAGCTGGTGCGCGTGGGTGGTAATGCCATGCATGGCGCGCGAAATCGACTGCTCAATGTCGATTGCCGGGTAGTGGCCCGATTCGGCAAGCTTGCGATTCAATACAAAGTGACCATCCAGAATTGCGCGCGCCGAGTCGGCGATTGGGTCTTGCTGGTCGTCGCCCTCGGTCAGCACGGTGTAGAACGCGGTGATCGAGCCGCCGCCTTCAAGCCCGTTGCCGGCCCGCTCCACCAGCACCGGCAGCTTGGCAAACACCGACGGCGGATAGCCCTTGGTGGCGGGCGGCTCGCCAATGGCCAGCGCAATTTCGCGCTGCGCCATCGCGTAGCGGGTGAGCGAATCCATGATCATCAAGACATTCTTGCCCTGGTCGCGAAAGTACTCGGCAATGGTGGTCGTGTAGGCGGCCCCTTGCAGGCGCATTAGCGGCGGGGTGTCGGCGGGCGCGGCCACCACGACCGAGCGCGCCAAGCCTTCAGGACCCAGAATCTGTTCGATGAATTCCTTGACCTCGCGGCCGCGCTCACCGATCAGGCCCACCACGATCACGTCGGCGGTGGTGTAGCGCGCCATCATCCCCAGCAGCACCGACTTGCCCACGCCGGAACCGGCGAACAGGCCCAGGCGCTGGCCGCGCCCGACCGTGAGCATGGCATTGATGACGCGCACGCCCACGTCGAGCGTGTCGACAATCGGCGCGCGGTCCAGTGGATTGGCGGGGCGCACGTTGAGCGGCGCGCTTTCGCTCGAGTCGAGCGGACCCAGATTGTCCAGCGGCCTTCCGGCGCCGTCGAGCACGCGCCCGATCAAGCCCCAGCCCACCGGCAGGTGGCGCGCGCGGTCGCTGGGCCGGCGCCGCGGGTGCGCCACCGAACCCGGCTTGGGCACCGAGGGCTCGATGGGAAACACGCGGGTGCCGGGCACGATGCCTTCAACGTCCGACTGCGGCATCAGGAACAGGCGCTCGCCGTCGAAACCGACCACTTCCGCCTCGACCCGCTGGCCGCTGGGCATGGGAATGGTGCAGGCGCTGCCAACGGCCAGGCGTAAGCCCACGCATTCCATGACCAGCCCGGCCACGCGCGTAACGCGCCCGGACACCAGCATCGGCTCGACAAAGCTCGCTAGCGCCGTGCAGTCGCGGATGTACGACTTCCAGCGCGCGGTATGACGATCGGGCGTGATCTGACGATCGGGCGTGATCTGACGATCGGGCGTGATCTGGCGATCGGGGGTGATGTGGCGGTCGGGCAGGGTGCTCACCGCTCCAGCCACTCCACATTGTTCTTGCCAAGCGCGGCAGTCAGGCGTGCCCAGCGGGCAGGGGACTGGGCGTCGATCTGGTTGCTGGCGGTATCGATCTTGCAGCCGCCGCGCGCGATGGTGTCGTCTTCGGCCACGCGCCAGCCGCCTTTTTCAAGTTCCTCGCCCATGGCGCCGCGCACGATGACCGCGTCGGCCGGGTTCAGCTGCAAAATGGCGGGCTGTTGCAAGATGGGCAAATAGCCAATGGCTTCGCGCACCAGCGGGATGATCAGTTCGGGCTTGACGTCGAGCGCCGTGCGCAGCATGCCGCGCGCCAGCTGCAGGGCGAGTTCGAGCATGTCGCCGGCGATGGTTTCATCGGCTTCGGCCAGCGCCGTGCCGAAGGTGGCGGCAATCGACTGCAGGTGTTCCAGTTCCTGGGCCGCCTCGGCGCGGCCGATCGCCAGGCCGTCCGCGTAGCCGGCCGCGTGGCCTTCGTCGTAGCCGATCAGGCGCGCTTCCTCCTGCATGCCGGCGATTACATCCAGATTCGGCGGCTCGGGCGGGGGCGCTCGCTTGGCCACCACGCTGGGCCGCTCGTCGCCGAACGAATTCATTTCCCAGCGCTGGTAGGCGCTTTGCAGTTCTTTTGGGGTATCAGACAAACGAATCTTCTCCTTTTCCACCCAGTACTATCTGCCCTTCATCCGACAAGCGGCGCACGATCTGCAAAATCTGCTTTTGCTGCGCTTCCACTTCGGACAGCCGTACCGGGCCTTTCGATTCCAGGTCTTCGCGCATCATTTCACCGGCGCGCTGGGACATGTTCTTGAAAATCTTTTCGCGCAAGTCCTGCGAGGCGCCTTTCAAGGCAATGATCAGCATTTCGGACTGCACTTCGCGCAGCAGCAGCTGGATGCCGCGGTCGTCGATGTCGATCACGTTATCGAATACGAACATCTCGTCCATGATCTTTTGCGCCATGTCGTTGTCGTAGTTCTTGATGTTGTCCATCACCGAACCCTCTTGCTCGCCGCTCATGAAGTTGAGGATTTCGGCGGCCGCGCGTACGCCGCCCAGCGACGACTTCTTGATGTTCTCGTTGCCCGACAAGAGCTTGGTGAGCACATCGTTCAATTCGCGCAGCGCGGCCGGCTGCACGCCGTCGAGCGTGGCGATGCGCAGCACCACGTCGTTGCGCAAGCGGTCAGTAAAATTGCCCAGGATTTCGCAGGCCTGGTCGCGTTCCAGGTGGACCAGGATGGTGGCGATGATCTGCGGGTGCTCGTTGCGGATCAGCTCCGAGACCGACGAGGCGTCCATCCACTTCAGGCTTTCAATGCCCGAGGCGTCCTTGCCGCCCAAAATGCGCGACAGCAGTACCGCCGCCTTGTCGTCGCCCAGTGCCTTGGTCAGCACCTGGCGGATGTATTCGTCCGAGTCCAAACCCACCGTCGAGTTAAGCTCGGTCTGGGCGCGGAACGCTTCCAGCACGTCGACCACCTGGCCGTGCTGCACCGCCTTCATGGTGGCCATCGCCGCGCCCAGTTTCAACACTTCGCGCGGGCCGAGAAACTTCATCACTTCGGCCGCCTCGGTCTCGCCCAGGGCGAGCATCAGGATGGCCGCTTTTTGTATGCCGTTATCATTCATTCGCGCCTACCCATGCCTTTACGACGTTTGCCACGACCCGCGGGTCTTCCCTGGCCAAGTTTTTTGCCATCTGCAGGTTTTCGCGGTAGCCCTGCGCCTGGCCTGCCTCCATGTGCTCCAGTTCGGTGCTTGCAAGGGCGGCTTGAACGTCTTCTTCAGGCGAGAGTACGCGCCGCGGCGGCGGCGGGGGCACGTCGGAAATTTCGTCGAGCTTGCGCAGCACGGGGCGCAGCATGGGGCGCAGGATGCGGAAAAACAGGTAGGCGATGATGACGGCGGCCAGCACGAACTTGGCCACCTTCATCACCAGCGCCCAGGTATCCGGATCGCGCCACCAGGCCAGCGCCTCGGGCGCGTCGACCGCCTTGCCGACGCCGTCGAACGGGGCGTTGGTCACGGTCAGGGTGTCGCCGCGCTCCTTGGAGTAGCCCATCGCTTCCTTGACCAGCTCGTTGATCTGGGCTACTTCAGCCGCCGCCAAGGGCTGCACGGTGACCTTGCCGGTCTTGGCGTCGATAATGCGGCGGTGGTTCACCAGCACGCCCACGGTCAAGCGCTTGATGCCGCCCATCGGCTTTTGCTCGTAGCGGACCGTCTTGTCGACTTCATAATTGGTGGTCGAATCCTTGCGCGTAGGGCCGGCGCTGGCCGTGCCGGGGGTGGGTGTGGCGCCGGCAATCGGGGCGGTGGCCGCGCCCGGCGGCTGGTTCGACAGCGCGCCGGGAATACCCACTGCCGGCGTGGCCGGGGTGCCCGCCTCGCTAGTTTGCTGGCTGCGGATCGACGACGGCTCGGGCGGCGAATTGGGCTTGAAGGTTTCGGCGGCCGTGTCGACCTGGGCAAAATCGATGTCGGCGGTCGCTTCGGCGCGCACATTGCCCTGGCCAACCAGCGGCGTGATCAGGGACTCCACCTGGCGGATGATGTTTTGCTGGATCTGCGCCACGTACTTGAGCTGGTTCGGGTCCAGCATCTTGGCGCCGGCCTGCTTGGTGGTGTCCGACAGCAGGTTGCCGGCCTGGTCGACGACCGTTACGTTCGAGGTTGGCAGTTCGGCCACGCTGGAAGCGACCAGGTGGACAATGGCCGACACTTGCGACTGGTCGAGCGTGCGCCCGGTCTGCAGGTTCAGCAGTACCGATGCGGTGGGCTTTTGCTGTTCGCGCACGAATACGGTCGGTTTGGGCAGCGCCAAATGCACGCGGGCCGAACTGACGGCGGCCAGCGACTCGATCGAGCGCGCCAGTTCGCCTTCCAGCGAGCGCTGGTAATTGATCTGTTCATGGAACTGCGACACACCCAGTTTCTGGTTTTCCATCAGCTCGTAGCCGACGTTGCCGCCCTTGGGCAAGCCTTGCGCGGCGAGCTTCAGGCGCGCGTCGTGCACCTTGTCGGCCGCCACCAGAATGGCGCCGCCGCCTTCGGAAAACTTGTAGGGAATGGCCATCTGGTCGAGCGAAGCGGTGATCGCGCCGCCATCCTTGTCGCTGATATTGGCAAACAGGATGCGGTATTCCGGCTGCTGGCTCCACATCCAGGCGCCGGCCATAATGGCCAGCACGATCGCAATGCCGATGCCGAGCACAAAGTTGCGCCCCATGGCCGTCTGGAAGAACGTGGCCCTGGTGTTGATGTCGACGAGTTCTTCGGTTGCTGCTGCCATGATTGTTTTTTTCCGACAGGCGGTTCCGCCCTACGCGTCAAATGTTCCCACAAACTACAAAGTGGGGCTCAGGCACAATTATGGCGGCCCGCCCCGGCAATCAAAGGCCCAAACAGAGCGCTCTTTTGCCCCCTGCTTGTGACGACACCGTGCGCACGCGCTGGTATTCTGACAGCCTGACTTCGCTTGTGCATGCATTGTACTCGCGTGGCAGGTGCTTGTTGCCGCGCCTGCCTTGCTACTTCACCGGAGAACCATATGAACATAGGCGCTATCGACGGCGGCCGTATCGAGGCCATGATTGCCCAGCTCAAGGCGGCATCGACCAAGCCGGCCGCACCTGCCGTCAGCCCCCTTGCCGGGGTGGGCGAGACGCCGGCCGCCAAGGTCAACTTCGCCGACGCCTTGCAAAATTCGCTGTCGGAAGTGAGCGCGGCGCAAAAGGGCGCCGGCGAAATGAGCAAGAAGTTCACCATGGGCGATGATTCAGTCAGCCTGTCGGACGTGATGGTGTCGATGCAAAAGGCGAGCATTGGGTTTCAGGCCACGGTCCAGGTACGCAACAAGCTGGTGTCGGCTTACCATGAAATCATGAACATGCAAGTGTAAATTGCCCGGTAGGTAGACCTGCGCAGGGGCAAGTGATATGGTGGTGTCGATCCGGCTTTCAGAAGGAAAACATGCAAGACGCACTACATGCAGACGAGCTCGACGGTTCGTGGCTGGCTTCCTATGATGGCGTGAAAGTCCTCTCGCTCGACTGTTTCGATACCCTGCTGTGGCGCAAGGTGACCAGTCCGACTGACGTGTTCTTCGCCCTTGCCCACAGCGCTGTTTATCAGCAATTCGGTTTGACCGCGCCGCTGCGCGCCAAGGCGGAAACTGCCGCGCGTCGCATCAAGTGGGTCAATAGCCAGTGCGGCGAAGTCGATCTGAACGACATCTACAGCCAGGCTTTACCGGGCGCCACCGACCTCGAGTTGGCCGCGCTCGCCGCTGCCGAGCTGGCTTGCGAAATAGACTACTGCTTTGCCTTCAAAGGCGTGTTCGAGCTGGTGATGCAGGCCAAGGCACTGGGCATGAAAGTGGTGGTGGTCAGCGACACGTACTTGTCGCAAACTCAGCTACGTGCGCTGCTGTTTGCCGCCATGCCCCCGCTGGAACAGTTAATCGACGCCGTCTACTGCTCCAACGTGTACAAGCTGTCCAAGACCGACGGCATCTGGCGCCGACTGCTGCCGCTGCTCAAGGTCAAGCCTGAACAGATCCTGCACCTGGGCGACAATATGGAGGCCGACTACCACAGCCCGCAGCGTTTCGGCATTCGCGCCACCCACTTCATCCAGCAGCGCGACAGCGCCGCTGAAGTTCTCAGGGCACGGGCCCAGGTCGCCGTGCAGCTGATGCCTGAACTGGGTTGCCAGTTTCCGATACCAAGCTACCATCACGCTCAGATTGCATGCGTGCACCAGCGTGACCCCTTAGCCGCTTTCGGCTACACGTCGCTCGGTCCGATCCTGTATTGCTTTGCCGATTTCGTGCTGCGCGAAGCGGCAGCCATCCGCGCCGCCGGTACCCGCCTCAAGGTGGCTTTCTTGCTGCGCGACGGCTATTTGCCGGGCCGGGCGTGTGCGGAACTTGCCGGCGCCCCCATCGGCAGCGCGCTCAATATCAGCCGCCTGACCTCGATCGCCGCCTCGCTGAACAGCCGTGAACGGGTGGTGTCGCTACTGTCGAAGTCGCTGTCACGCGCCGCGTTCGAGGCACTGACCCGGCAATTGCTGTTGCCGGGCGCACTGGCCGACAGCATCTTGACGCGGGTGGCCAAATCGACCCAGCCGGAAAAAGATTTCATGAACCTGGTACTGGAGCCCGACACGCTCAGGATGATCATGGCTGCCTCGCAGAAATTTCGCGAACGCTTGGTGCGACATGTGCGCAAGGCCACCGGCGTGGAAAGCGGCGACTGCCTGATGTTTGTCGACCTTGGCTACAGCGGCACGGCCCAGACACTGCTCAAAGATATCCTCAAGCAAGACCTGAATGTCGAGTTGATCGGGCGCTACCTGCTGGCCGACAAGGTGGCGTCACGCCAGACGGACCGCAAGGGTCTGTTCGATGCTGGCAGCTCGGATCCGCGCATCATCTCTGCACTCACGGGCATGTACATCGCCGGCTTTGAAATGCTGTGCACGCAAAGCGCGCCCAGCACGGTCGACTACACCGAAGAGGGCGACCCGGTCTTTTCCGGCAGCGTTGTGGGGGCCGCGCAGCAAGCCCGTGTTGGTGTCATCCAAGCCGCGTGCCTGCGCTTCATCGCCGACGTGCGCGACATGCCGGCCTGTCACAAGCCACGCCCCAACGAACGCGAGCTGGCGCAATCAATGGTGATCGACCTGGCCCGCCTGCTGTATTTTCCGACCCAGGCCGAACTCGATTGCATGACCGACTTTCAGTTCGACTTCAACCTGGGCACCGACAAGAAAATGGCGCTGTTCGACGCAGCCGCCGGTTTGCGCGCAATGCGCACGCACGGCTTTGGCTACATGAATGCGGACCTGGACCAGATGCGCACCAATTACCCCTGGGAGTTGCGCGCAATCGACCTGTCGCTGTCGGTGTTGATGTTTGGTCAGAACCGCTGCGGCTTCGATATCCAGCCGGCCACGGCCTCGTATCGCCGCGAAAAGCTGCAAGTGATGGTGACCAATGCCAGCGAGCATACGGTCAGGGAGGTGGAGGCCAGCGCCACCTATGACGGGTATTTTTCGCTGTCGGTGCCGCTGTCATCGAAGTTCAATGTCGGTATCTTGTTCGGCCGGCATTATTCGTGGATCCAGATCGACAGTGTGCAGCTCATCAGCAATGGCGACCTGCTGCGCGGGACCAACATGACGCCGGGCGAGGACGTGCTGTTCGACCAGATGACGGCGGCCGACAATGGCTTGTTCCAGGTCGCCGAAGGCGCGCTGGTGTACCTGCCCGGATTGCCCGGTTACGGGAGTAAGATGCAGTGCCGGGTCATTTTCAGGCCGATCGCCTGGAACGCCCGCTAACGACAGGAGATGCAGATGGCGTTTTCGGATGCTGAACAGATTGTCAGCCTTGTCGGCGCCGGCGCCGTATTGTGCGTTGGCGGCAATGACCCGACGCTGGGACAACAGTTGCGCCAGCGCGGCGCGCTGGTCGACAGCGTCAATGCGCTGGCCGAACTGGCCGCATGGGATGAAGCTACGTTTGCGCACTACGATTGCGTGGTAGTCGAGGCCAGCGCCATGCTGGAAGTGGGCACGCTGGCATCGAGCTTCGCCGAGCTGTACCGGATCGAGCCGCGCTGGGTAGTGATCCGCTTTTCCGAGCACCGCGACCTGATCCGCACGTCGCGGGAGGTGGGGCGCAGCGCGGACTGGGAAAACACGGCCATCCAGGCGGGCTTTCGGCGCGCGCCTCAGGCCGTATCGGGCCAGCGCTACTTCACACAATGCAATGACCCGCTGGTGCCGGCCATGCTCGAATTCGAGCGCATTCCGCCCGCCGCGCTGGCCGCCTATCCATTGCAACAATTGTTGGCCGAGCGCGACCTGCACATGGACATGTCGCGCGAAGCCGGCGCGCGCGCCGACGCCCACATGGTGCGCTACGCGCTTGCCGCCAGCCTGGTGCGCAGCGGCGACACTGTGCTCGACTGCGCTTGCGGCCTGGGCTACGGCAGCGCCATCCTGGCCGCACAGTCTGGCGGGGCGCGCTTTATCGGCGTCGATATCGATGCCGGCTCGGCGGCTTACGCCAGCGCCCACTTCGGCCAGCAGTACGGCATCGAGTACGTCACCGCCAGCGCGACCGACCTGTCGTGTCTGGCCGACGACAGCATCGACCTGGTGGTGAGCTTTGAAACCATTGAACACCTGGAAGACTACCAGGCATTCTTGAAGGAAGCGGTGCGCGTACTGCGCCCGGACGGTCGGATCGTTGCGAGCGTGCCCAACCAATGGGTCGACGAAACCGGCAATGACCCCAATCCGCATCACTTCCATGCGTTCGACTACCCCAAGTTCCGCGCCACGATGGGTCAGTACTTCCTGCTCGAGGAACGCTATGCGCAGACGGCGCCAGGCGGTTTTGTGCTGCAACAGGCAGCCCGCACGCTCTACAAACTGGCGCTGGACGCCCCGCCGACCGAGACGGAATGGTTGATTCTGATCGGATCGATCGACCCGCTGGCCAAGCGCTCGCTGCGCGCCTACACCGATCCGGAGTTTGCCGCGCTCAAGCACGTGCCGGGATGCTGGGTGGCGCAATTCGGCCTCCACTACGACAATCCGTGGCTGTACCGCACGATGGTGCACATGGGCGACCGGCTGCGCGAGCGCGCGGTGTTGACCGACCTGGCCGCGCGCGCGCTGGGCACGGTGCAGATGGACAGCGCCGACTTCGGTGCGGCGCTGACGGTGCTCGGCTACGCCCTGCTCGACGAACCTGCGTCGGAACATGTGGACGACTTACTACCGCTGATCGACGCCTACCTAGGCCAGGACATGCCCAATCCACATGCCAAGCGCTGGCAGATCTCGTCCGCCTTTCTGGCTGGGCGGCTGGCGCTGGGGCGCGACGCGCGCGCGTTGGCGCGTATGTACTTGACGGCAGTGGAACAGGCCGATTTCATGGAGTTTAGTCCCTTGCTGGCCACCAAGTCGATTGCCGCCGCGTGCCTGCTGGGGGCGATGGCGATGGCTGAAAATGACGATCTGGCGGCGGCCGCGCATTTTGCGAATGGCGTGCAGGCGTGCCGCAAGGCGCTCAAGGCTGACGATATCAATGCCATTGGCGACCCGGAGGCACCGTTTCCGTTCGGCTTTAGCGAGTTGGCCGAAGTGGCCGACATGGGCGCGCAGTGCGCAATGGCGCTCAAGCTGTTGCCGCTGGCAAGGCGCAGCCCGGGGCGTTTCTGGCAGCAGGTTGATACCAAACGCTTCGGGCTGGTGTCGTGGGCGCTCGCACTGGAAAAGGAAAACCGGCAATTGCGCGAGCGGCTGGGCTAGTGTCGTGAGTGAGAAATTCGTTGCTGATCAATGTTCCGAAATCGCCGAGAGACAAGAAACAAACGCCGAGCAAGGCCGAGGCCTTGCGAGCATTTTTGACGCAGTATCGCGTCGATTCTCGGGATCTTCATACAATGAACTTCCAACTCGGGACACCGGTCACGCAGGGCGCAAAAACGGGTGCAGCGCGCACTACGCTGGTTGTTTCGTTCGAAGAGCTTTGTGGTGTCAGCTCAAGCCGGCAATGCGCGCATTGCGCTCGCGTTCAAGTTTGGTAATGTAACGCTGCACCAGCGCCAGATTGCCGCGTGAAATGTCGATAAATTCGCAACCCAGCCGGCGGTTGGTTTTGTTGTTAAGCAGCGTCAGTTCCATCGAATTGCGGATCCGCAGCCCGGTCGTCACCATGCCGATGTCAGGCAGGTCGAGGCGGCAGTCGGGATACTTGTTGCCGATGGTGTCGCCCAGCATCAGCTTGTTGTCGAGAATCGCGATGCCGCCGCAACTGATGTCGGCCAGCGGCACGATGGCGCTGCCGCCGCCCAGTTCCGGCGGGATCGGGATGGTGGTGCGCACCGGGTTGCTGACCGGCGTGGCCATGCGGTAGTATTCGCGCCGCTGCAGGCGGATCAGCGTGGGCGGGATCTCCACCAGCAGCGCCGGCCCGCCCTGGTAGGTCGTGGCGCGCGCCGCTTCGGTGGAAAACAGGATGCGGATTTTGTCGAGCGTGGTTTCGAACGACAAGCGCTTGGCTTCCAGGATGCGGCGGTTTTGATCGGCCTCGATCGAGCAGTCGAAGTACATGCTGTTGGTGTCAGGATCGACGTCGAGGATGGAAGTGACGCACACGTCCGCTTCGCCGCGCACCAGCATGCGGATCAGCTGGTTTTTTTCGCCAATGGCGCGCAGCAGTGACACAATCTCGCGGCGCGAATCGACTTCATAGTCGTGCCAATTTTCCAGCAGTGAACCTTCTTGAGTGTGCATTGGCGCGGCCGTTGTTAGGTGTCGATGAATCGGGTTGCATCGGGCGGCGGCGTGCTTCTTGCCCCGTGCGCGGAGTCAATATGATATAGCCAGGCCAGCAGTTCCGCAATCGCGCGGTACAGACCGGGCGGGATCTGGCTGTCGAGGTCGACATTCATTAACAATGCCACAAGTTCCTTCGATTCGTGCACGAACACGCCCGCTTCGCCAGCCCGTGCAATGATCTGTTCGGCAATCAAGCCTTTACCCTTGGCGACGACCTTGGGCGCGGGCGCGCCGTCCGTGTAAGCAAGCGCCACCGCGGTTTGCTGCTTGCGCTTGAGCGTGACTTTATCGGCCGCGTCAGCCATCGCCATCCTCGCGCTTGTGGCCGATCGACAGTGACGACAGCGGCGTGCCGGCCGCCTCCATCGCCCCTGTCAGTTCGGCCGCGTGCGAGCGCAGCAGGCTGCCCACGGCGCTGCTGCCGGTCTGGATCTCGATCTGGAAGGTGTCGCCGGCCATCACCACGGTGGCGGCGATTTCGCCCAGCAATGGCAAGCGGAACGTCATGCCGCTGCGCCAGGTCGGCGCTTCCTCGCCACCGGCCCCGCGTCCGCCGTGCCCGTCTGTGGCGTCCTTGCGGATGTCCCATGCCATGTGCTGGCCCGGCAACAGCTGGCCTTGCCACGCGACGCGCGCCTGTTCCTGGCTGGTCAGTTGCAGGTTAATGAACTGGGCGGTGGTGGGATCGGTCACCGGCGAGGGCAGGCGGCCGGTCTGCGGCTCGCGCATCAGTTCGCTCAAGGGGCGCGTGCCTTCGGCCCATTCGGCCAGGTGCGATTCGTAGAACAGGCCGCTCTGGCCGATGGCGTCCTGCAGGCGCGCGGCCAGTTGCGCCGGGTCCGGCGCATGGTTGGCCATCAGCGGCTGGTGCCCGGCAAGCGCCAGTGCGGCGCCCGGTGCATTCTGGGCCGCCACGATCACGCTGCTGATGACCCGCCCCGCGTCGCTGAGCACCGGTGCCGGCGGGGCGCCCGCCAGCAATGCGGCGGCGGCGCCATCCTTGGCGGGAACGGCCGCTTGCAGCGGCGCGGCGCCGCCCGTGCCGCCGGCGCCGGCGGTGGCGGCGGCACCCTTGGCCGGCAGGGCATTGGCAGTGTCGGCCAGCAATTGCGCAGCTTGCGAGGCCGGCGAGGGCGGCGTGTACAGCGTGCCGGGCAGCGCCTGGCCGTTGCCATTGGTGATCTGGAAGGTGGGGCGGGGGTCTGCCGAGAGCAGCGTGAGCGGCACTTCGCTGCCGATCCTGGTGCCAGGCGGCAGCTGCATGCGCACCGGGTCGCCTGCGACGCGGACAATGTAATTGCCGTCGACCAGGCGCGAGAGCACTTGCGAGAGCATCGATTTGCCGACCATGCCGGACATGGTGCGCTGGAAGGCTTCCTGGCGCGGGTCGGCGACGCCGTCGGCGCGGCCGGCGCGGTCGACCTTGCCGACCGTGCCGGCCGGCGTCAGGTCGGTGCGCAGCTGCATGTTGGGTTAAATAAACTAAACCGCGCGCTTCAAGCCGTGCGGTGCGCCTCGTAGGCGCGCGACAACTTGCGTTCGGTGCCGGCGCTGTGCATCAGCGCGGCCAGTTCGGCCATCCAGGGTTCGGTCAGGCAACGGATTTCGCGATCCTGGGCCATGATCTGGTGAATGATGCGAATTTTTTTCGCGCGCAGTTCGCCCGTCAATGGCAGTGCCGGCTCGGCTTGCTTGAGCGTGGCCACGTGGCTGGTGCAGTGCGATTCGAGCGCGGCCAGGTTCTCCCAGTCGCGCGTTTGGGCCGCAGCCAGCATTTGCCCTGTCAGGCTCGACACTTCTTCGTAAATCGAAATAATTTGTTCGCTGTTCATGGGTTCAAGCGCTTACATAAGAGGTGGCACGTGGCGCCAGGCCATCGTAGACGGTCGCGCGCGGGGCTGGGGCTGGGGCCGGTGCGGGAGGCGCTACATTGCCGATCGCGTCCCACGCTGTTTTAAGGTCGGTCAACAGGGTCAGCGCTTCGTCGAGCAGGGCCTGGTCGTTGCGCAGGTTGGCCCGCATCAGGCACTGGATGATGTAAGCGTACAGGGCGTCGAGGTTGGTCGCGATTTCGCCGCCGGCTTTCTTGTCCAGGCTGGCGCGCATGCCTTCGTCGACGATCAGGACCGCCTTGGTGATGGCCTTGCCCTTGACTTCGAATTGGCCCGCCTTCATGGCGGTCCTGGCGTTGTTGATGGCGACAATGGCGCCTTCAAACAGCATGACGATCAGTTTGTGGGGGCTGGCGGCGACGACGCCGGTTTCCAGTCCAACCTTGGCGTAGGCATTGGCACCGCTGCGCGTTGATCCAAACATGGTATGTCCTTTCAATAAACTTTAATTACAGGCGTGCCAGCGAAGCGAGCTGCTGAGTCAAGTAGCTACTGGTGGCGTTCATCTTGCTAATGGTCGTATCGAGCGTCGTGTACTGCGTGCGATAGCGCTTCTCGACGTCGGCCAGGCGATCAACTATTTTCTGGCGGTTCGCCGCCAGTTCCTTGATCGAGGTATTGATGCCGTCGGTGCGCAAGGTAAGCGGGCCGGTGGTGTCGAGCAGTTTCTTTGCAAACGTCTCGAACTGGGCTGCATAGCCCTTCGAGTAGTTGACCGTGCCGCGCGCACCGGCGCCTTCAATCGTCAAGGCCAGTCCTTCGGCATCGCCCACGCCGCCGGTGAGCGTCTTGCCGCTGCCGGTGGCGGGCACGCCGCCGATGGTGCCGGCCACATCGCGGCCGGCGTTGCTGACGGGGGTCAGACCGAGCAGGCTGTCCGCGCCGGCGCCGGCGGCCAGGCTGACACCTGAGGCAGAGCCGAATCGGTTCGAGGTGATGGTGAGCTTGCCGGCGGTGTTGGTGACGGTGACGGCCGAGCTGTCAGCGGAAAACGTGGTGCTGCCGTTGATCTTGGACTGCACTTCGGTGGCCAGTGCGTCGGCGCTGGCGTAAGTACCTTCGCCCAGGGTAATGGTGGCCGTTTTGCCGTCCAGCGTCACGTCCATGGTCTTGTTGCCGCTGCCAATGACCAGGTTGGCCGTGGCGTTGCCGGCGACGTTACCCTTGGCCGCGAGCTGGCTGATGTTGACCGCGTAGTTGCCTTCCACGGTTTTGTCGCTGGCGCTCTTGAAGGCCACCAGCGAGTCGCTCGGTTTGCCCACTGCGGCGAACAGGCCGGCGATGCTGCTGAAATTGCTGTCGATGGTTTTTTTGAGCTTGGCGTCGTCCACCGCCATCACGCCCGCCTTGACGCTCACGCCAACGGCCGAGAGCACCGAAAAGGCCGAGTCGCCGGTGGCAATCGGGGCAGTGAGCATCGTGCGCAACTGGGTCGAGATGCTGCGCGCGGTGGCGTCGCCATTCAAGACCGCACCGGTCTTGGTCGCTTCGTTGTAGGCGGTCAAGTCCTTCAATGTTTTGGTGATCGCATTGTAGGCGTTGGAAAATTCATTGACCGACTTGACCACCGCATCGGTATCGCGCGCAATGGTCAGGCTGGCCGGGGTCCCGACATTGGTCTTGGTCAGCTTGAGGGTGACCCCTTCAATGACGTCGCCGGCATTGTTGGTGGGGGTGCTGATCGCCAGGCCATCGAGCTTGAATTCCGCATTTTGCGCGCTGACCGTTTCTTTCATGCCCTGCACCCCGGCCGGGTCATGGTTCATCAGCGTTTTGAGGGCGGCGTCGCCGGCGGCGTCGACACTGATCTTCATGCTGCTCGCCTTGCCGGTGCTCGTTTCGGTCAAGACCAGACGATTGGGCGAGGCACTGCCGTCGTTGACGATGGACGCGGTGACACCGATGCCAGCCTTGTTGATGGTGTCGCGGATGCCCGACAGGGAGTTGTTGGCGGGATCGATGACCACGCTCTTGAGGCCGCCGCCGGCCGAAGTAAAGGAAGCGCCGCTGTACTTGCCCGTGGTGGCGTCGAAGGTGCCGCCGGCGACGGTGCCGAAGTCGAAATTGATGGTGCCCGATCCGATCGCCGCGCTCGCACTTGCCTGGCCGGCGGTCGCCAGTTTTTGGGCTTGCGCCAGCTTGCTCACTTCAAGCGAGTAGGTCCCGGCCGTGGCCGAGGCGCCAGCGGTCACGCCGGCCACCGCAGGGTCGCTCATGACGCCGTTCATGGCCATGAACTTGCTCAGGTTGGACAATTTGGTAACGGCGCTCTGAAAGGTCGACAGCGCACTCTTGAGCGTGCCGAGCGCGGACAGCTTGGACTGAAAGGTCGTTACTTTTTTGTCGAGCAGTGCGAGAGGCTTCTGTTCGACGGCCATCAATTGCGTGACGATACTATCGACCGGCAGATTGGAGCCAAGACCAGCTGAGGAAAGTCCCACGATTGCCTCCTACGTAAAATTAGAATATACCTTGTTATCGGCAGCAAGCAACTTTACTTTAAAGGGGGATTTACCCGTCAATTCGGCGCGGAAGCGTCCGGTAGTGGTCCTTTTCGCCACCCTGGGCGGAGTGCGGCGAACAAAATGTGTTCCATAATGCGATACAGCCCGGCCGACGAATCGGTCCGGGCTGTATCATGTTGATGCCGAGGCTAAAGATTAACCGCGCAGCAGGGACAGCACGCCGTTTGGCAGCGAGTTCGCCTGGGCCAGCATGGCGGTGCCAGCTTGCTGCAGGATCTGGCCGCGGGTCAGGCTGGCCGTTTCCGAAGCGAAGTCAGTGTCCATGATGCGGCTGCGGGAAGCTGACTGCGATTCGATCGACACTTGCAAGTTGCTTACCACCGATTCGAAACGGTTTTGCGTGGCACCGTAGGTAGCGCGCTCCTTGTTCACCGTTTTCAGCGCTTCATCGATCTTGTTGACGATGTCGCCGGTTTGGGCGGCAGTGCCGGTCAGCGTCTTGCGTGCCACGGTGGCGCCGGCAGCAGCGCCTGCATCGGTTTCGTCGACGGTGGTGGTGCTCGCATCGTCGGTGACTGCGGCAATGGTGGTGCTGGTGGTGCCGCCGACAACGTTGACCAATTTTGCTTCAGATGCCATGTTCTTGGTTTTGACCGTGATGCTGTCGTTGGCCGAGGTTCCTGCGCCCACCTGGAAGGTGAAACCGGCTGAGGTAGCGCCAGCGCCGAGAATTTTTGTGCCGTTGAAATCGGTACCGCCAGCAATCCGCGTCACTTCACTGGCCAGTTCGCCAAATTCCTGATCAAGCGCCGACTTGTCATCGGCGCTGTTGGTGCTGTTCATCGACTGAACCGCCAGTTCGCGCATACG
Organism: Massilia sp. TSP1-1-2; assembly: GCF_049896185.1. Taxonomy (NCBI): domain Bacteria; kingdom Pseudomonadati; phylum Pseudomonadota; class Betaproteobacteria; order Burkholderiales; family Oxalobacteraceae; genus Massilia; species Massilia sp. TSP1-1-2. The sequence continues at coordinate 58,929 of NZ_JAFCTU010000014.1, read as the reverse complement.
CTGCAGGTTTTCGCCGATCTTGCCGAGCGAGCCTTCGGCCGTCTGGGCCAGCGAGATGCCATCGTTTGCGTTGCGCATGGCAACGGTGTTGCCGCGAATTTGCGACGTCATACGGTCGGCAATGGCCAGGCCGGCTGCATCATCCTTGGCGCTGTTGATACGCATGCCCGACGAGAGGCGCTGCAGCGACGTGGTCAGCGAAGATTGCGAAGCGTTCAGATTGCGCTGAGCGTTCATCGATGCGGTGTTGGTGTTGATAAATGCAGCCATGATAATTCTCCAGAAGGTATTGCCGGGTCGGCGAAGGTGCCTTGTTCACCTTGGTCTGCCCCATTTTTCCGGGACAATCACACCGCAGTTATTATGGGTAACGGTGCGGTTTTCGATAACTTGAGCTTGGGAAACGAAAATGTGCAAAGCATGCGCATTGTGTTGCCGCGGTTCGCGTAAAAACTGCGCGAACCATCGCGGTAGCGCCGTCTCGACAATGACGGGGTAGCAAGTAAAACAGCCCGGCCGAAATCATTCGGACCGGGCTGCGTGGCTTGCGCTTGCTGGTAAATTAACCGCGCAGCAGTGACAGCACGCCGTTTGGCAGCGAGTTCGCCTGGGCCAGCATGGCGGTGCCGGCTTGCTGCAGGATCTGGCCGCGGGTCAGGCTGGCCGTCTCCGCAGCGAAGTCAGTATCCATGATGCGGCTGCGGGAAGCAGACTGCGATTCGATCGATATTTGCAGATTGCTCACCACCGATTCGAAGCGGTTTTGCGTAGCACCGTAGGTAGCGCGCTCCTTGTTCACGGTCTTTAACGCTTCGTCGATCTTGTTGACAACGTCTTTGGTTGCCGTTGCAGTCCCGGTAATGACCTGACGTCCATACACAGGGACTGCGGTAGCGTTGGTTTCATCGATGTTGGTCGTCGCTGCGTCGTCGACGTTGACTGTCAGCGAACCGCCCACGACCCGGACCATGTTTTGGTTGGCCGTCATGTCCTTGGTCTTGACCGTAATGCTGTCATTGGCCGAGGTTCCAGCGCCTACCTGGAAAGTGAAGCCTGCCGAGGTAGCGCCAGCGCCGAGAATTTTGGTGCCGTTAAAATCGGAGCCGCCGGCGATGCGCGTCACTTCACTGGCCAGTTCGCCAAATTCCTGGTCAAGCGCCGCTTTGTCGTCGGTGCTGTTGGTGCTGTTCATCGACTGGACCGCCAGTTCGCGCATACGCTGCAGGTTTTCGCCGATCTTGCCGAGCGAGCCTTCTGCCGTCTGGGCCAGCGAGATGCCATCGTTTGCGTTGCGCATGGCAACGGTGTTGCCGCGAATTTGCGAGGTCATGCGGTCGGCAATGGCCAGGCCGGCTGCATCATCCTTGGCGCTGTTGATGCGCATGCCCGACGACAGGCGTTGCAGCGACGTGGTCAGCGAGGATTGCGAAGCGTTCAGATTGCGCTGAGCGTTCATCGATGCGGTGTTGGTGTTGATAAATGCAGCCATGGTAATTCTCCAGAAGGTATTGCCGGGTAGGCGACTGTGCCTTGTTCACCTTGGTCTGCCCCATTTTTCCGGGACAATCACACCGCGGTTATTTTTGGTAACGGTGCAGTTTGCGATAACTTGAGTCTGGGAAATAAAAAAATCGTGAAAATATGCTCAAGCGACGTTTTATGTCATTTCGGCAATGATGGCTTGGCCAGAAAAACAGCCCGGCCGAAAGGATTCGGACCGGGCGGTCTGGTGATACGCTTGCTGGTAAATTAACCGCGCAGCAGGGACAGCACGCCGTTTGGCAGCGAGTTCGCCTGGGCCAGCATGGCGGTGCCGGCTTGCTGCAGGATCTGGCCGCGGGTCAGGCTGGCCGTTTCCGAAGCGAAGTCAGTGTCCATGATGCGGCTGCGGGAAGCTGACTGCGATTCGATCGACACTTGCAAGTTGCTTACCACTGATTCGAAACGGTTTTGCGTGGCACCGTAGGTAGCGCGCTCCTTGTTCACCGTTTTCAGCGCTTCATCGATCTTGTTGACGATGTCGCCGGTTTGGGCGGCAGTGCCGGTCAGCGTCTTGCGTGCCACGGTGGCGCCGGCAGCAGCGCCTGCATCGGTTTCGTCGACGGTGGTGGTGCTCGCATCGTCGGTGACTGCGGCAATGGTGGTGCCGGTGGTGCCGCCGACAACGTTGACCAATTTTGCTTCGGCAGCCATGTTCTTGGTTTTGACCGTGATGCTGTCGTTGGCCGAGGTTCCTGCGCCCACCTGGAAGGTGAAACCGGCTGAGGTAGCGCCAGCGCCGAGAATTTTTGTGCCGTTGAAATCGGTACCGCCAGCAATCCGCGTCACTTCACTGGCCAGTTCGCCAAATTCCTGGTCAAGCGCCGACTTGTCATCGGCGCTGTTGGTGCTGTTCATCGACTGGACCGCCAGTTCGCGCATACGCTGCAGGTTTTCGCCGATCTTGCCGAGCGAGCCTTCGGCCGTCTGGGCCAGCGAGATGCCATCGTTTGCGTTGCGCATGGCAACGGTGTTGCCGCGAATTTGCGACGTCATACGGTCGGCGATGGCCAAGCCGGCTGCATCGTCCTTGGCGCTGTTGATACGCATGCCCGACGACAGGCGCTGCAGCGACGTGGTCAGCGAAGATTGCGAAGCGTTCAGATTGCGCTGAGCGTTCATCGATGCGGTGTTGGTGTTGATAAATGCAGCCATGATAATTCTCCAGAAGGTAGTGCCGGGTAGGCGAAGGTGCCTGTTTTCACTTTGGTCTGCCCGGTTTCCGGGACACTCACACCGCAGTTATTTTTGGTAACGGTGCGGCGCAACAGAAGTTGATGGTCGGCAATGGAAATAAAGTGCGCATTGCGTGCTCACCGAAAGTGCAAAGCGCCCCGTTAAACGACCCGCACGGCGAATACTTGATAGCGAAAATAGTTTTATTTTCGCCCAGGAAGCATTGCAAGCCCACCACAAAAAAGCCCAACTTCCGGGCTTCACGGGCAATACATATGCGTTTTGATATGTTTCCCGACAAATTAGCGATTGGCTCAGCGCGCAAGATCGGCCTACCATTGCCAGTCACCCCGGCCTGCGAACCTACCCCCATGATGAAATTATTGACCGCGCTAAGCTTTGCCGCCTGCGCGCAGCTGACGATTGCCGCCGCCGCTCCCCTTGCGATGACGGCAGCGTCGCCCCATCACGTTCCAGCGTCAAGCTGACGGTCGATATCAACCATGTCAAAGGACCCATGACGCCCATCTGGGCCTGGTTCGGCTACGACGAACCGAACTACACCACGGCCCCCAACGGCAAAAAACTGCTGAGCGACATTGCCGTCCTGAGCCCCGTTCCCGTCTACGTGCGCGCCCACAACCTGATGACCTCCGGCGACGGCAGTTACGCGCTGAAATGGGGATCGACCGGCATGTACACGGAAGACAAGGACGGCAAGCCGGTCTACCACTGGAGCATCGTCGACCAGATCTTCGATACTTATGTCGAGCGCAACATGAAGCCGCTGGCGCAAATTGGTTTTATGCCGGAGGCCCTGTCGCAACATCCCCAGCCTTACCAGCATCATTGGAAGCCGGGCGTGCGCTACCAGGAAATCATGACGGGCTGGGCTACGCCGCCGAAGGACTACGACAAGTGGGCCGAACTGATCTATCAATGGGTGCGCCATTGCGTGGCGCGCTATGGCCAGCAGGAAGTGGAGAGCTGGTACTGGGAAGTGTGGAACGAGCCGGACGGCCATTACCTGATCGCACCCGACGTCAAGCGCGAGTACTTCAAGATGTATGACTACGCGGCCGATGCCGTCAAGCGCGCCTTGCCCAGCGCCCGCATCGGCGGCCCGCACACGGCGGGCGCGGGCCGCTTCATGGACGACTTCCTCAGGCACGTGCTGACGGAGCCGAACTACGCAACCGGCAGGACCGGCGCGCCGCTGGACTTTGTCGCCTTTCATGCCAAGGGCGCGCCCAAGGTTGTGGGCGGCGTGGTGCGCATGGGCATGGACGTGCACTTCCAGCGCCTTGACGACAGCTTCGCCCTGGTTGAAAAATACCCGCAACTAAAGGGCATGCCGGTGATCATCGGCGAGTCCGATCCGGAAGGCTGCGCCGCCTGCGGCATGGCCACCAAGCCCGAAAACGCCTACCGCAACGGCACTCTGTATGCCAGTTATACGGCAGCATCCATCGCGCGCGAATACGACCTGGCCGACAAGCGCGGCGTCAACCTGATTGGCGCCGTCAACTGGTCGTTCGAATTTGAAGACCAGCCGTGGTATGCCGGCTTTCGCGATCTGGCCACCAATGGCGTGAACAAGCCAGTGTTGAACGTGTTCCGCATGTTCGGCCTGATGGGCGAGGAGCGCGTGGCCGTCAGTGGCGACCTGGCCTACGACGCGGCCAGCATCAAGGCGGGCGGCGTGCGCGGCGCGCGCACCGACATCAACGCGCTGGCCACGCGCGGCAAGCGGCGCGTGGCGGTGATGGTATGGAACTATCATGACGACGACATCATCGACGCCGGCGCTCCCGTGGCGCTGCAGATTGCCGGCATTCCCGCCAGAGCGGTCAGCATGCGCCACTACCGCATCGACAGCGACAACAGCAATTCCTACACCGCCTGGAAACGCATGGGCTCGCCCGCCAGCCCCAGCCCGGCCCAAGTTCTCCAGTTGCAGCAGGCCAGCGAACTGGCCCAGTTAGGTACGCCAAAAAAACTGAAAGTGCGAAATGGCAGTACGATCATCACAATGCAGCTGCCGCGCCAGGCGGTTTCCCTGGTGATACTGACTTATTGACATGCAAACGACACACCCAATGAAAAAATTGCTGCTCGCCTTATCCATCGCTGCGGCCTGTGCAGCGCCGCTCGCGCACGCGGCAAGCGGCGCCGCGCTGTACCAGCAAAACTGCGCAGCCTGCCACGGCGCCCAGCGCGAAGGCGCCATCGGCCCCAACCTGGCTGACGCCACCTGGGTCAAGGTCAAGCCGAACAAGGCGGCGCTGGCCGGTTTCATCGCCGCCGGTTCGCTCACGGCCGGCATGCCCTCCTTTAAGGCAATACTGGCGCCGGCGGACTTGGCATCGATTGCCGATTATTTGCTCACGCCCGTCAGTGCCGCGCCAGCGGCGGCGGCGTCGTACCCGGAACTTGCCAACTTCACGTTGCCGCCTGGTTTCAGCATGACGGTCTTTGCCGACAAGGTGAACGCCGCGCGCAGCATGGCTGTTTCGCCTTCCGGCATTGTGTATGTGGGCTCTGGCGCTGCCGGCAAAGTTGTCGCGCTGGTCAGCAGCAAACGCGACAACGTGATCGACAAGGTCGTCACCGTCGCCGAAGGGCTCGATACACCGATTGGCGTGGCTTGGCTGAACGGTGCGCTGTACGTGGGGGAAGTGTCGCGCGTGATTCGCTTTGACAATATTGACAGCACCTATGATAAAAGCCCGAAGGTCAATGTGCTCAAGGTTTCGCTACCGAGTGACAAGTGGCACGGCGGAAAAGTCATCAAGGCCGGGCCTGACGGCAAGCTCTACATACCCGTCGGCGCGCCGTGCAATGTGTGCAACAAGGAAAACGAGCCATACTCGAAGATCCACCGGATGAATCCGGACGGATCAAGCCTGGAAGAATACGCGCGCGGCATCCGCAACACGGTCGGGTTCGCGTTCCACCCCACGACGGGGCAATTGTGGTTCACCGACAATGGGCGCGACATGCTGGGCGACAATCTGCCGTCCGACAAGCTGCACGTCGCGCCCAAGGCGGGCATGCATTTCGGCTTTCCGTATTGCGCAGGCGGCGTGGTGCCGGATCCCGAATTTGCGGCGGGGCGCAAGTGCGCGGAGTTTGAAGAGCCCGTCGCCAAGCTGGGGCCGCACGTGGCCGCGCTTGGCCTGGCATTCAACACGGGGAGCCAGTTTCCGGCGCAGTACAAGAACCAGCTGTTCGTGGCCGAACACGGCTCGTGGAACCGCGCGCAAAAGAGCGGCTACCGCGTGGCGCTGGTCACCTTGCATGAAAACAAGATGGTGAGCGACACCGTGTTCATCGATGGCTTCATCCAGAATGGTGAAGTGGTCGGCCGTCCCGTCGACATCGCTTTCCTGGCGGACGGTTCGATGCTGGTGTCGGATGATCACCGGGGCCGCATTTACCGGGTGACGTACAAGGCGCCGCCGGCGGCGAAGAAGTAGGCAAAGGGGGGGCGAAGGCAAGCGCGGGCACTGGTATAATTTGCCTTATGGTCATGAACACAATCACTCGACGCTTTGCCGCATGGATCGCCTGTTTCGCGATGCTGTTTGCGGCGCTGGCGCCGTCGGCGGCGCAAGCCATGGCCGCGTCGCGTGGTGATACCTGGACCGAGATCTGCAGCGCAGCGGGCGTCAAGATGGTCAAGGCAGACGGCGCCGATGCCCAGCAGGTATCGGTCCACCTGGAACACTGCCCGTTCTGCGCCACCCACGCACCAGCCATCGCCTTGCTGCCGGGCACTGCCTCAAGCATGCCGCTGCTGAAAGGGCGCGACACCCATCCCTCCCTGTTTTTCCAGTCGCCAAGCCCATTGGCCATCTGGACGCTCGCGCAATCGCGCGCTCCCCCAGTCCACGCCTGAGTACCGACGCTGATGCGCGCAAGCGCGTCGCGGCGCTAAAGCTGCGTCTGCCTTGTCGACCCTGTCGACCCTGTCGGCGGGCGATGCGCTGGCGCCGTCCTTCCGACATTCGTCTTGACCCAAGGCTGGAAAAAACACATGAACCATCACTACCCAAGCATGGGCGCAGCCCTGCTGGCGGCCTGCGCGCCTGTCGCGCTGGCGCAGCACATTGTCGGCGCACCGCACGTACCGGACACCGTCGTCATCAGCGGCGGACGGCCGACTTCGCTGCCGGCCCAGATTCCCACCACCATGGAAGGCATTAGCGCGCGCCGGATCGAAGCGACCATCAACGCCACCGACAGCGAAGACGCGCTCAAGTACCTGCCCAGCCTGCTGGTGCGCAAACGTTTTATCGGCGACTACAACCACGCCGTGCTGTCGACCCGCGCCTCGGGCAGCGGCAACAGCGCCCGTTCCATGGTCTACGCGGACGGCATCCTGCTGTCGAACTATTTGGGCAATGGCGCCGGTTTCACGCCGCGCTGGGGCTTGGTCACGCCCGAGGAAATTGAACGCGTCGATGTGCTGTACGGACCGTTTTCGGCCGCTTACGCGGGCAACTCGGTGGGCGCCGTGGTCGACTATGTCACGCGCTTGCCCACCCACCTGGAAATGCACGCCAAGCTGGGCTACGCAACCCAGAAATTCGATCTGTACGGCAGTGGCGAACGGGTGGCGGGCAAGCAGGCCAGTGCATCGATCGGCAACAAGAACGGCAAGCTGGCCTGGTGGATCAACGCCAACCGGCTCGACAGCAACGGCCAGCCGCTGTCGTTTGCCACCCGCACGCTGGCCGAGGGCGCCGCGCCCACGCCCGCAACGCCGGTCGTACGCGGCGCCATCGCCGGCAACAATCCAAAAGGGCAACCGTGGTGGCTGCTGGGCACTACCACCAGCTACCACACGGTGCAAGACCACGCCAAGCTCAAGCTCGTGTACGACCTGAGCCCGACTTTGCGTGCCAGCTACACCTTTGGCCTGTGGAAGAACGATGCCGACGGCGCCGTCCAGAGTTACCTGCGCGATGCGGCTGGTCAGCCAGTGTATGCCGGCAACGTGGTGATCGACGCCCGGCAGTACCGCCTGAACGCGCCGAGCGCCGCGTTCGCGCCCAGCGTGAACGTGATGGAGCACCGGATGCAAGGCGTCTCGCTCAAGACCACCACGCGCGGCCTGTTCGACTGGGAAGCGGCAGCGGGACTGTACGACTACCGCAAGGACGTGCTGCGCGCGCCAACGGCTTCGTTTCCCGGCGCAGCGGGGCGCATAACCGACCTGAACGGCACCGGATGGCGCACGCTGAACTTGCGCGGCGTGTGGCGCCCGGCGGGGCAGGTGATCGAATTCGGCTACCAGCAGGACGACTATCACTTGCGTTCGCTGGTGAGCGGCACGGACGACTGGGCGCTCGGCGCGGCGGGCGCGCGCCTGTCCGCGTCGAACGGGAATACCGCGTTGAAGAGCCTGTTCGCGCAGCAGACCTGGACCATCTCGGACTACTGGAAGACGACGCTGGGCGCACGCTACGAGCGCTGGCGCGCCTACGGCGGCGAACTGGGTAACGCCAGCGTGATTGTCCCGTTCGGCCAGGAGCGCCGCGAGCAGCACGTTTCACCGAAGGCGGCGCTGGCGTACCGGCTGGCGCCGCAGTGGACGCTCAAGGCCTCCGCCGGGCGCGCGCTGCGCATGCCCACCGTGGGCGAACTGTACCAGGGGGCGATCGTGGGCGACGCGATTGTCAATACCGATCCGGCCTTGCGGCCGGAGCGATCGTGGACGGGCGAACTGAGCGCCGAGCAAGCGACCGACAAAGGCACGCTGCGCGCCACGCTGTTTGTCGAGCGCACGCGCGATGCCTTGTACGCGCAGGCGCTGACGGCGAGCGTGTCGACCGTGCAAAATGTCGACGCGATCCATACCCGGGGGGTGGAGCTGGCGTGGCAGCGCGACGGTATATGGATTGCGGGGCTGGCGTTGAACGGCAGTCTGACGTGGACCGATTCGGTGATTGCGGCCAATGGCGGGTTTGCCGCCAGCGTGGGCAAGCGCCAGCCGCGCGTGCCGCAGTGGCGCGCCAGTGCCGTGGCCAGCTACCGGCAGGGCGAGCGCGTGTCGTACAGTGTGGCGGCGCGGTATAGCGGACGGCAATATGGGCAGCTTGATAACAGCGATACGAATGGGTTTGCGTTTCAAGGGTTCAGCAAGTTTTTCGTGGTCGATGCGCGGATCAGGGCGCGGCTGGACAAGCAGTGGAGTGCGGCGCTGGGGGTGGATAATCTGAATAACTATACGTATTGGGCGTTTCACCCGTATCCGAAGCGCACCTTTGTTGGGGAGTTGAAGTACGACTGGTAGCGTGAAACATCATCCTCGCGAACCAAAAAAATCGCGACTTTTGGGAACTCGAAAACCAAAGTCACGTCGTCCTCGCAAACGCGGGGACCTATAGAACGGATGCCAATAGTTCGATTCGAATCAATTCGTTACAGCAAGCAGCGCGATTCAAGGGAAACATGACTCGTCAGTTCTATGGGTCCCCGCGTTTCGCGAGGACGATGTAACTCTGCGGCACTGCTGCTCCTTCTGCTACGACCTCGTACGCGGGGACCCATAGAACGGATGCCAATACTTCTATTCAGCTCAATAGCTTACAGTGACCGGCTCGCCCCCGGGAAAACTGGACTCGTCGGTTCTATGGGTCCCCGCGTTTCGCGAGGACGATGTAGTGCTGCTGCACCATCACCCCTTCTGCAACAGCCTCGAACGCGGCGGTACGACGACTCGCGGCTTGATGCGGCGCGGCTACGGCGCCACCACCACCCGGTTCTTGCCCGACTTTTTCGCTTCATACATGGCCAGGTCGGCGCGCTTGACCAAAGCCGACTGCTCCTCGTTCGGCTGGCGCAGCGCCACGCCGGCCGAGAACGTGATCAACACCTTCTCATTCTCATGCAGGAAAAAATGCTTGGTCAGCTCCCGCTGCAGCCGCGTCATCGTCTGCGCCGCCGCCTCCACCGTGGTTTCTGGCAGCAAAATCAAGAATTCCTCGCCGCCGAAACGTGCAATCACATCCATCGAGCGCAGCGTTTCCTTGACGATCTTGACCAGGTGCTTGAGCGCGCTGTCGCCGGCCTGGTGGCCATAGGTGTCGTTCAGGCGCTTGAAGTCATCCAGGTCCAGCAGGGCAACGCACAAAGGCGTGCCGCGCCGGTCCGAGCGGGCCGTCTCGCGCTCGAACACGTCGTCCAGGCCGCGCCGGTTCAGGCTGCCCGTCAACTGGTCTTCACGCACCAGCTCGCTCATATGCTGCAGCTTTGCCTCCAGGGAGTGAATGCGCTGCTCGGCTTCCTGCACTTCCTGGCGCGCCAGGATCATGCGGTCGCGCGACTGCAGCGCCTCGGTCTGGATGGCGCGCGTTTCGCGCAGCACTTCGTCGAGAATCTTGTTCAGGTCCACAATATTGTCCGCGCGGCTGATCTGTTCAGAGAAACCGCCGATCTTTTCATGGAAGTCACCGGTCGAGGTCGCCACCGAACTCAAGCGGTCGATGAAGGTCATCATCATGTTCTTGACCGTGCCTTTGACATCCGACAGGCTGTGCTTGAGCTGGCCCTGCTTGTAAATGACTTCCTTCAGGCTGCGCGTGGTGTCTTCCAGCGTGCGCGCGTTGATCGGGCCGGCGATCAGGTTTTGCACGGCCTCGATCTGGCCGCGGATCCAGCTGTCGTCGTCGAGCAGTTTCCACACGTTTTCCAGCAACAGCTTGAACAGGCGCATCAGCAAATCCTGCTGTTCGGCCGCGTCGCCATTCTTGATCTCGATCTGGTAGCACAGCTGCTTGAGACGCACGGCAGTCTCGGCCAGCGCATCGTCGTTAGTGGCGGTCTTGACGGCAGCGCCAAGCGACTCGGCCTCGGCCACCAGCGCCGGCGAGCCGTCGAGCAGTGCGGCAACGGCAAACGAGAGCGTGCGCGCCAGCATGTCGCGAATGTGCTTACACTCGGGCGACTCGGCAGCGCCCACCAGTTCGATCGAGTTGGCTTTACGGAAGTGCTTGTCCACCAGTTGACCGAGCGCGCGCGAATAACTGTCCCAGTCGCGCGCCCGGGCGGCGCGCTGGAAGCGGCGGCCATATTCGTGCAGCTCGCCGGGGCTGTCGTGCAGCTTGGTGGCAAAGGCGGCCAGCATGTCGCCCACGGCCGGGTCAAGTTCGGCCGGCGGCTCGACAATGCCGGCAATCTCGTTGTAGACGATCGTGTAGTTGTGCGGCGTCGGCGCCAGGCGGCGCGTGGCAAGGCGGCGGAAGGCTTCGCGCGCGATCTCGGCGGGGTTCTCGGCCGGCGGGGGCGCTGGCGGTTTGATGGTAGACATGGTACGAGCCTTGGTCAGGATCGATTAGTGTATATCAGCAATGATATGCTTGCTGCATAATTTAGATCGCGGGCGAGGGCGCGCCGGTTCATTCGATCAGCTGGTTCTTGATCGCGTAGTGGGTCAGCTCCGCGCTATTTTTGAGTTTCATCTTGACCAGGAGACGGGCGCGGTATTCGCTGATGGTCTTGACCGACAGCGACAGTTCCTCGGCAATGGCGCTCACGGTCTTGCCGGAAGCGATCATCGTCAGCGTCTGGTATTCGCGGTCCGACAGCGTGTCGTGCAGCGCCGTTTCATGGTCGGCGCCAATTGCCTTGGCCAGTTCCTGGGCCAGTGCCGCGCTGACGTATTTCTGGCCCGTGGCAACCTGGCGGATGGCCGTCACCAGTTCCTTGGGGGCGCTCTGCTTGGTCAGGTAGCCGGAGGCGCCCGCCTTGAGCGAGCGGATCGCGTACTGGTCTTCGCGGTGCATCGAGAGCATCAGCACGGCGATTTCCGGGTTTTCTTTTTTCACTTGCTTGAGCACGTCGATGCCGCTGCGGTCGGGCATGGAAATGTCGAGCAGCATCACATGGCATTTGGATTTGCGAAACAGCTTGATGGCGTCCACGCCGTTTTCCGCTTCGCCGGCCAGGACGATGTCGGGCGACTCGGCCAGAATTTGCTTGAGGCCCTCGCGCACGATGGCGTGGTCGTCGGCGATGAAGACGCGGATGGTCGCTTTGTCAGTCATTGTTGCGTTTTGCTCGCAGTGTGATCATAGGGGGGATCCATTATCACCGGTCTTGGCGAAGTCAGCTTGACTTTGATGGTCACCACCGAGCCGCCGCCGGGGGCGGCACCAAGCGTCATCGTCCCGCCCAGCGCCCGGGCGCGCTCGTTCATGCCGCGCAGGCCGAACGAACCCGGCTTGATGCGGTCGGCCTGGCCGATGCCCACGCCATTGTCGGCGATCGTGAGCGAGACCTGGTGGCGCATGCGCTGCAGGCGCACCACTACCTGGCTCGCTTTGGCGTGCTTGGCGATATTGGTCAGCGCTTCCTGGAAAATTCGAAACAGCGCGGTAGCGTGGTCGAGCGAGAGGTCAATTTCCTTTTCGCTGGAGCTGAACGCGCACGAGATGCCGTTCTGCTTTTCGAATTCGCGGCTTTGCCACTCGAGCGCGGCGACCAGGCCAAAGTCGAGCATCGACGGGCGCAGGTCGAGCGAGATGCGGTGCACCGCCTCGATGCTGCGGTCCACCAGCGCGTCGACATATTCGGCGCGCTCGATCAACTGCGGGTCGGCGGGCAGGCGCTGGGTCAGCATCATCAGCGCCATTTTGATGGCGGTCAGGTTGCCGCCCAGGTCATCGTGGATTTCGCGGGCGATGCGGGTGCGTTCCTGTTCCTTCACCTGTTCGATGTGTGCGGTCAGTTCGGCCAGGCGGGCGCGCGAGCGCGTCACTTCGAGCTGCTCGAGCTTGCTGGAGGTGATGTTGGTCATGATGCCTTCCCAGTGCACGCTGCCGGGCGGTTGCGGCAGGATGCGCGGGGTCGAGCGCAGGTTGATCCACTTCTGGTCCTGGTATTCGTCGATCCAGATGCGTCCTTCCCAGTTCCAGCCGGACAGCGCCGTGGCCGAAGCGTGCATGGCGTCGAGATAGCCGCGGCGATCGTCAGGCACGATCAGTTCCAGAAAGCGCCCGGGCGCGGCCTGCAATGCCGACGCGGGCAGGCCCAGCAGGGCCGCGCAGCCTTCGCTCAGGTAGGGAAACTCGACATTGCCGTCGGCATGCAGGATGAACTGATACACCAGTCCCGGCGTATTGCTGACGAAGGCCTGCATCAGGTCGGCGATATTGGGAGGCGCGGGATTCATCGTGGAATCATACGGGAAAAACGCGCGAGCCGGGAGCGCATCCACGTCGCCATCAAGCGCGGCGCTGTCGCGGGAAAATCGCGGGAAAATTGCGCAAGCGGGCCACACGTAGGGCGCAAAAGCGCAGCGCATTGCGCCAATGCATGCGTCAACGCGACGCTGAACAGGGCGCACTGCGCTGCGCTTTTGCGCCCTACGGGCCGCGTTTGGTGCGCCACATCGCCATCAGGCGCCGCAGCACGCGCGACGGGTGGCTGCGGTGCCGCCCACGCTTCATTTTCAAGCGGATGCGCGCCATCAGCTCGCGGCACAGGCGGCGCATCCGGGCCAGCGCCATGCTGGTGCGCCGAAACGCAATGGTGTCCTTTAAACGCCCGATCCAGCGGTCCTTGAGGACAATGAACGCGTCGTGCCAGCGCGCGAACCACGCCAGCGTGAGCAGCTTGGGACGGGTCAGCACATACAGCCGCGCCACCGCGGCGGCGCCGCCCAGCTTGGCGACGATGATCGCGCACACGCCGCCCACCGCATGGCCGCTGGCAATGGCCACCAGCGCCAGTATCTTGATCGGAAACAGCAGCAGCGCCGGCAGTGCAAACAGACATAGCGCTGGATAGGGACGCAGCGCGCGGATCCGCTCTTCGAGCGAGGCGACCGGCGGCCAGGCGGCAATTAAGCGAAACAGGCGCGTGCCCATGTCCCAGAACCACTCCTCAATCAACAGCACCAGCGCCGCCAGGTAAATCAGCGGCGCGAAGATCAGCTTGCGCAGGCGGTAGGGTCGTTTCATTCTAAAAACATGATACGTGAAAACATCAATATGGGGCATTTCGGTATCACCCGGACAGGATGCCCGTGCGTCGTTACAATAAGGCGCATGAACAAAGCATTTGTCAAAGAAGCGGACGGCGACGAAGACGAGGAAGCGCTCGCGCTGGCGCAAGCCATTCCCGCCGGCGCGAAAAACTACATCACGCCGGCCGGCTACCAGCGCATCAAGGACGAGCTGCTGCACCTGATCGACGTGGAGCGCCCCGAGATCGTCAAGGTCGTGCACTGGGCCGCGTCCAACGGCGACCGCTCCGAAAACGGCGACTACATTTACGGCAAGCGGCGCCTGCGCCAGATCGACGGGCGCATCCGCTTCCTGACCAAGCGCATGGATGCGGCCGCCGTGGTTGATCCGACTGTGCACCATGGCACGGACCAGATTTTCTTCGGCGCGACCGTCACCTACCGCAATGCGGTGGGCGACGAGCATGCCGTGACCATCGTCGGCATCGACGAGCTCGATCCGCTCAAGGGCAAGATCAGCTGGGTGTCGCCGGTGGCGCGCGCGCTGACCAAAGCCAGGGAAGGCGACCTGGTCACGCTGCAAACGCCGCTCGGGCCCGAAGAGCTCGAAGTGCTCAGCGTGACGTACCCGGCGCCCCCCGAAGAATAAGAATTCCCATAGCTAGCGAGTCGCCCGATGTCCATTGCCCACAGCAGCCTGAATCACCATTTGCGCATTCCCCTGGCCGCGGAGGTGCATTCGCGCCCTTCGCTGCGCCTGATGGGCCCTGAAACGCTGACCCATCTGGCCGTCTACAGCCGCGAGGACCGGGGCGTGGACGCGGACCACGGCACTTTTCAGCACGAGCTGCTCGCTGCCCTGTGCCAGTATTTTGGCGTGGCCAGCCCGCATCGCGACGCCAAGTATTTTTTCCACGATTTTGGCCCGTTCCGGCTGCAGTGGGAGTCGCACACCGAGTTTGCCACCTATACCTTTGCCGAGCAGCGCGAGCGCGCCGCCGCCATCGAGCACTTGTTCGACCAGGTGGCGCTGCGCCATGTGCCCGAAAAATGGCTGCACTCGCTCGACGGCACCTTGATGGCGGCCACCCATGTGGTCATGCAGCACATGAGCGCCACGCTGACCGAGATGCGCCAGCAGTTCGGCGGCAACTTGCTGGTGGGCAGCGAGAGCCAGAATTTCGCCAAGGTGTGGACCGATTTTGCAATCGCGCCGGACGGCTTTGGGCGCGTGGTGGTGCAGGACACGGGCATGCAGTACCAGCAGGCGGGGCGGCTGGTGCAGCGGGTGCTGGAAGTGGAAACCTATCGCATGATGGCGCTGCTTGGCCTGCCGCGCGCGCAGCAGGCCGCGCCCGTCTTGAACGGCATTGAAACCGAGCTGGCGCGCCTGTCGCTGGACATGTCGGACCGGGTGGACGCGCCCAACGCTGCGCACGGCGAGGATGACGAGAGCCACCTGCTGCAAAAGATCACGGCGCTGGCGGCGCGCATGGAAAAGTTGGCGATGGAAAACAGCTATCGCTTCGCCGCCTCCAAAGCGTATTACCGGCTGGTGCAGGCGCGCATCGACGAGCTGCGCGAGACGCGCATTCCCGGGGTGCCGACGATCCGCGAATTCATGGACCGGCGCCTGGCCCCGGCGATGAACACCTGCGAGTCGATGGTGCGGCGCCAGGAGGCGCTGGCCGAGCGCATCGGGCGCACCAACGACTTGCTGCGCACGCGCGTGGGCATCGTGCAGGAGCAGCAAAACCGGCGCATCCTGGAGTCGCTCAATACCCGCGCCGCCCAGCAGCTGCGCTTGCAGCAGGCGGTCGAGGGCTTGTCGGTGGTGGCCATTTCGTATTATTCGATTGGCCTGGTCAGCTACGCGGGCAAGGCGCTCAAGGCGGCCGGCGTGCCGGTCAATCCGGATGTGGTTACCGGCATCATGATTCCGGTGCTGGTGATGGCCGTCTGGCTGGGGCTGCGGCGCATGCACCACAAGGTGAGCAGCCACGCGGTTGAATCCAAACGCGCTTAGCTTGCGAATAACTGGTCATGGGGGCAATAATCCTTGCTGCCCCACTGACCACTATTCGCTCCATGACGCCAAACCTGCGCTGCGACCCTGCTTTTACCGCTGTTTTTGCCGCTGTCTTGCTGCTGTGCGCTACGCGCGCCGGGGCGGCCGAAGGCGACCCCGACGCCGGTACCGGCCGGGTGGTCATCACCGCCTCGCGCACCAGCCAGATCGGGGTGGCCGATTCGGCCAACAGCGGCGTGGTGACGCAGGCGCAGCTCGAGGCGCGCACCGTCTACCGGCCGGCCGAACTGCTGGAAGCGGCGCCCGGCCTGATCGTCAGCCAGCATAGCGGCGAAGGCAAGGCCAACCAGTTTTATCTGCGCGGGTTTAACCTCGATCACGGCACCGACTTGCGCACCACCGTGGACGGCATGCTGGTCAACCAGCGCAGCCACGCCCACGGCCAAGGCTGGAGCGACCTCAATTTCCTGATTCCCGAACTGACCGACCGGCTGGATTACCGCAAGGGACCGTACCACGCCGACGAGGGCGACTTTGCCGCCGCCGGCGCGCTGGCGGTGCGCTACGCTGAAGTGCTCGACCACGGCATTGCCACCCTGGGCCTGGGGCAGAACGGCTTTCGGCGCGCGCTGCTGGCGCACTCGCCGGCCGTTGGCAAGGGCAACCTGCTGTACGCGCTGGAAGTGTTCCACAACGATGGCCCGTTTACGCGCGGGGACGACTTCAACAAGGTCAACGGCGTGCTGCGCTACAGCGAAGGCAGCGCCGCCAACGGCTTTAACGTGACGGCCATGGCGTACAAGGCGCGCTGGCAGGCGACCGACCAGATTCCCGCACGGGCCGTGGACGATGGCAGGCTGGGGCGCTTCGACGCGGTCGACGGCACCGATGGCGGCGCCTCGCAGCGCTACAGCATATCTGGCAACTGGCGCGCCGATTCGGATGCCGGCGCGACCAAGGTCAACGCATACCTGATCGCCAACCGGCTCGACCTGTTTTCGAATTTCACGTATTTTTTGGATGACCCGATCAACGGCGACCAGTTCAGCCAGCCGGACCGGCGCGTGACCGCCGCGTTCAATGCCGAGCACCGCTGGGACAACTACCGGGTCGGCATCCAGCTCCAGAACGACAATATCCATAACGGCTTGTACGACACCACTGCCCGCACGCGCCGCGCCACCACGCGCGAAGACCATATCGTCGAGACCAGCGGCGCGCTGTTTGGCGAGCTAACGACGCGCTGGACGCCGAAGCTGCGCTCGGTGGCCGGCGTGCGCCTGGACCACTATCGTTTTGACGTCGAGAGCGACCTGGCGGCCAATTCGGGCCGCAGCAGCGCGACGCGCGCCAGCCCTGTGCTCAGCCTGATCTTCGGGCCGTGGGCCAGGACCGAGTTGTATGTGAATGCGGGCAATGGCTTTCACAGCAACGACGCACGCGGCACCACCATCGCGATCGACCCAAAAAGCGGCGCCGCGGTTGAGCGCGTGACGCCGCTGGTGAAGGCGGTCGGCATGGAGCTGGGCGTGCGCAGCGAGTTTATCAAAGGGCTGCAAAGTTCGCTGTCGCTGTACCGGCTGGACTTCGATTCCGAGCTGGTGTTCGTGGGTGACGCGGGCACCACCGACGCGGGGCGGCCGAGCCGGCGCACCGGGTTTGAATTCTCCAATTACTACAAGCCGAACAAGTACGTGACGGTGGACGCGGACGTGGCTTTTGCGCGGGCGCGCTTTGCCGATCGCGACCTTGCGGGCGAGCGCATTCCGGGCGCGGTGGAGGGCGTGGCGTCGCTGGCGCTGGCGCTCGACCATGTTGGGCCGTGGTACGGCGCGCTGCAGTGGCGCTATTTCGGGCCGCGACCGCTCATCGAGGACAACACCGTGCGCTCGAACGCGACATCGACCATCAATGGGCGCATCGGCTACCGCCTCAGCGCGCACACGAAAATTGAGCTGGAAGGGTTCAACCTGGGCAACCGGCGCGATTCGGCGGTCGATTATTTTTATGCGTCGCGCCTGAGGGGCGAGGCGCTCGCCAGCGAAGGCGTACATTTCCATCCGGTGGAATCGCGTTCATTTCGGGTGACGCTCAGTTCCGCATTTTAGCGGGGCAACTACGCAGCAGCGGCCCTTCCCAACATCGTCCTCGCGAACGCGGGGACCCATGGAACGGATGCCCATCGCTCCTTTCAAATTAATTAGTTACAGTAACCAATTGATTCAAGGAGCACATGACTCGTCGGTTCTATGGGTCCCCGCGTGCGCGAGGACGACGGGGGGGCAGTGTTGCGAGTCTAGTTCCGCTCGCGCTCGACGCGCGTCACGCCCGTCACGCCGCGCAGGTTGCGGATCAGGTGCGCCAGGTGCACCCGGTCCTTCACCTGGATCGTAAAGCGCAACTGCGTCATCACGTGTTCTTCATCCTCGTCCATGCCCACGTAGGAAATGTTCGCGTCCGACTCGCCAATCTCGGCCGCCACGCGCGCCAGAATGCCTTTTTCATTGTTGATCAGCAACCGGATGCGGCAATCGAAGCGCCGATTGAGTTCCGTGCCCCACTGGACGGGAATCCAGCGGTCAGGCTCCTTGCTGCGCACGCGCTTGGCGCTGCTGCAGTCGCCCGTGTGCACGATCAACCCCTGGTCGCGGCGCAGCTGACCGGTGACCTGGTCGCCGGGAATGGGCAGGCAGCATGGCGCCAGCTGTACCGAGACGCCTTCGCTGCCGTAGATCGTCACGGGATCGAGTTCGCCCGGCGTCTGGTGCAAGCTGGACGGCATGGCCGCCAGATCGTCGTCGATCAGCCCAAAAATGTGGCGCGCCACCAGCGCTGCCATGCGCTTGCCGATGCCGATGTCCGCGTACAGTTCGTCCATCGACTTGGCCGACGATTCGTTGAGCAGCTTTTCAATCGTACTCTCAGGCAGGTCCGGACGGATGCTGAGCGCGGTGAGCGCCTGCGACAGCAGCTCCTGGCCCAGTTCCACCGATTCGTTCAGGTTAATGGTGCGCAGGTGATGCCGAATCGCCGAACGGGCCTTGCCGGTGCGGACAAAGGCCAGCCAGGTCGGGCTTGGCCGCGAGCCTGGATCGGTGACGATTTCCACGATGTCGCCGTTGCGCAGTTCAGTGCGCAGCGATGCTGCTTCGTGGTTGATCTTGACCGAGACGGTATGGTCGCCAATGCCGGTGTGGATGGTGTAGGCAAAGTCGAGCGCGGTGGCGCCGCGCGGCAGGGCAATGATCTTGGACTTGGGCGTGAACACGTACACGGAGTCGGGGAACAGGTCGACCTTGACGTGCTCGAGAAACTCGGCCGAGTCGCCCGTCTGCTGCTGGATGTCGAGCAGCGACTGCAGCCAGGCGTGGGTGCGCTGCTGCAAGTCCGACAGATTGGAGTCGCCGTTTTTATACAGCCAGTGCGCGGCCACGCCCGATTCGGCGGTGCGGTGCATTTCCTGGGTACGGATCTGGAATTCGACCGGCGTGCCGTAGGGGCCGATCAGGGTGGTGTGCAGCGACTGATAGCCATTTAGCTTGCGAATGGCGATGTAATCCTTGAACTTGCCCGGCATCGGCTTGTACAACCCGTGCAGCGTGCCCAGCGCAACGTAACAATTGGCGAAGCTGTCGACCACGACCCGAAAGCCGTACACGTCGAGCACCTGCGAAAACGACAGGCGCTTGCTGCGCATTTTTTTGTAAATGCCGTACAGGGTCTTTTCGCGGCCGTACACTTCGGCCTGCAGCTCGGCCACTTGCAGCGTGTTCTTGACCGATTCGAGGATTTTCTTGACCACTTCGCGCCGGTTGCCGCGCGCCGCCTTGACCGCCTTGGCTAGGGTGCGATAGCGCACCGGATACAGGTGCGAAAACGCGAGGTCTTGCAGCTCGCGGTAAATATTGTTCAAGCCCAGGCGGTGCGCAATGGGCACATACACTTCCATGGTCTCGGAAGCAATGCGGCGCTTTTTGGACGCCGGCATATGGTCGAGCGTGCGCATATTGTGCAGGCGGTCGGCCAGCTTGATGAGGATGACGCGCACGTCCGACGCCATGGCCAGCAGCATTTTGCGAAAGTTTTCGGCCTGCGCTTCGATCAGGCTCTGAAATTCGATTTTTTCCAGCTTGGACAGGCCGTCGACGAGGGTGGCGACGGGCGAGCCGAAGCGCTCGGTCAGCTCATCTTTTTTGACATCCTGGTCTTCCATCACATCGTGCAGCAGCGCGGCCATGATGGCCTGGGCGTCAAGCTTCCAGTCGGCACAAATTTCGGCCACGGCGATGGGATGGGAAATATACGGTTCGCCCGACTTGCGGACCTGGCCCAGATGCATCTCGTCGGAAAAACGATACGCTTCCTTGACCTTTTTCAGTTCGGAGGGAGTGAGATACTCGGCCAGCTTGGCTGACAGCAAGGTAACCGATGCCACGCCCGGCACAGGGGCGGGCGGGACAGGTTCCTGCTTGGACCCGACGCGCGATGCGCGGGTCTTGGGCGTGCCTGGGAGTGTCGTATCCGGAGTAAGGTTCATACTTAAAGCCTACCAGAATTACGGGTGAACACTCTGAAACAGGCTACAACAATTACATCGGGACCTTTTTGAGCATCTCGATACCGACTTTGCCCGCTGCGATTTCGCGCAGTGCAACGACGGTTGGCTTGTCTTTTGCGTCAACCTTTGGCGTGTGACCCTGCAGCAACTGACGAGCGCGATAAGTCGCGGCCAGGGTCAGTTGAAAGCGGTTAGGGATACTTTTCAAGCAATCTTCAATTGTAATGCGGGCCATCTTTACTCCTAATTAAACAATGGTGTGAGACGTCACGGTTGTTGCGCATGGATACCCAGTTGGGCAAATAGCGAGGCGTTGCGCGCAGCCTGTTGGGCAACCCGGCTGCGTGACGCTCTGACAATCGCGCTCATCTCCGACAAGGCGACGTTGAACTCTTCATTGATAATAACATAGTCGAACTCCGGAGCGTGAGAGATCTCACCCCCGGCGGCCAGCAGACGGCGCTCGATCACGTTTTCCTCATCCTGGCCGCGCTTGTGCAGGCGCTCGGACAAAGCGGCAATCGATGGCGGCAAAATAAAGATGCCTACCGCCTGGGGAAATTGCTTTTTGACCTGGCGGGCGCCTTGCCAGTCGATTTCCAACAGGATATCGGTGCCAGCCGTCATTTCCTGTTCGATGATGACGCGCGAAGTGCCGTAGTAGTTGCCGAAAACTTCGGCCCATTCCAGAAATTCGCCGCGGCCTGAGCGCGCGACAAAGTCGTCGGCGGTGGTGAAGTGGTATTGCACGCCGTCCGTTTCCCCAGGACGCGGGGAGCGCGTGGTGGTGGAAATGGACAAGCCGATGCCCGGTTCCTGCGCCAGCAAGGCGTTGACCAGGGTGGACTTGCCGGCGCCGGACGGGGCGGCGACGATGAACAGGCTGCCGGCGAAGGCGGGGGTAAGTGGCATATTTTCTTTCTGGCGAAGGCCCATGCGATAGGGCATTCTACCAAAATCTGATGCTGCCGCGACAGCTTGATGGCCCCCTTCATCACCCTAATTGATGCGCTCGAACAGCCAGCGCTGCGGCGCCAGGCCGTTATCGGTCCATTGCTGGACGATGCCGCCGTCGGCCAGGTTGCCGTCCCGATTGTCGAGCATCAGTCCACCGTTGCGGTTGCGCACGCCAACATGCTGGCTTGCGCCGGGAACCAGGAGCCAGTGCTGATTGGTGCTGCCAATGTCGGGATAGGACTTGAGCTGCACGCCTGGCGCGGTGCTGAAGTTGTAAACATCGGCTACCTGGCCGTTGAAGCGCGACGTCAGCTTGACGTACCCGGCGCCGGCCGGGTCAAGCGACCATTGCTGGTCGGTATTGTTCACGTTGGTCCATTGCCATATCGCAGCGCCTTGCGCGGGGCCGGCGCGGTCGATGCTCATGACCTTGCCGCTGGCCTGGTTGCGGATGCGGTACCAGATGGTGCCGCTGCCTTCGCCGGCCGGACGGCCGAGCGGAAGGCCGGCTGCGACGGGTGCGCCGATCACCGGCGTGTCGCCATTCCAGGTAATTTTCTGGATGCGGGTCGTGCGCCCATTGCCGCAGCCCTGGCCACTGGCCGGATTGGCGTGGTAGACGATCCAGTCTTCGCTGCCGTCGGGCGACTTGGCAAAGCCGTTATGGCCGGGACCGAAAGCGCCATTGCCCTTTTGCAGGATTGGCGCGGCAGCCTTGCTCCAGTTGCCGGCCAGCGTCAGGTCGGCCGTCAGGTTGGCGCTTAGCAAGCCAAGCTTGTAGTCGTCGGTCCAGCAGCCGCTGGCCGAGAACGTCATATGCACCTTGCTGTTGTGGACGATGAATTGCGGCGCTTCATTGACGGGCGCGCCCAAGGTTTCCCATGTGTACGTCGGTGTCGCGATGATCGCGCCGCGGCCAATGAGTGTGCTCGGACTGCTCATTTTGGCGATCTTGATGCGTTGCGGTCCGCCGCCCGAAATATCGGACCAGGCCATGTAGAGCTGGCCGTTGATGCGGGCCACCGTCTGGTCGATTGCCCAGCTGTCGTCGCTGTCGGCGACTTTGACGGGCGCGCCAAAACTGCCCGTGGTCGGGTCGGCGCTGGTGTTTTTCATGACGAAGACGCGGTGCTGGTCATCGCTGCCGGCGGCCGAAAAATACAGATACCAGGCGCCGTCAATGAAGTGCAGTTCCGGCGCCCACAAGTCCTTGGAGGTACAGCTGGCGCCGCTGCACGCCCCTGATTTGACGAACACCGTCCTGGGCGTGCTCACGCCAATGCCGGAAAGCGTTGGGGACTTGGCAATTTCCAGCTTGTCCCAGCCTGGCGACGTGGAAACGAAGTAATAGATTCCGTCGCTATGGCGCACCACGTGCGGGTCGGCCGATGAACGCGTGGCCGGCCCGACCGGGTTGATGAAGGTCGTTGAGGCTGCCTGGGCGGGCGCGCTCAGGAAAAGCGCTGCTGCGACGCCGATGGAGAAAACAGCCTTGATGGGGTGACCGCGACGGGTAGGGCGTGGGTGCATGGCATGCTCCGGTCGGTTGCGGCCGCGGTTGGCCGTGCAAACGAGTATCCGGGAGCACCCACGCTGTGTCTAATATGATCTTTTATATCGGCCCGCCGCAAAAAAGTATCGCGGCGGGCCTTGCTGCCGATTACGGCCTTGGTTTCACGAACAGGCTGACAGTTGTCAGGCGGCCACCCGCGAAGGTCTTGCACGTGTTGCCGAGAATCGTCCAGCCGGCCGCCTGCAGGTTCGATGCCGTGTCCCACGGCTGGAAAGCACAGCTGGTGCCGTCGTGGGTATCGTTCAGTCTGCACGAGTCGCCGTAAGTGGGGTCGATCGCGCGGGTATAAAACTGGCTAGGGCAAGCCGTATAGTACTTGTTGATGACCGAGTTCAGTACGGCTTCGTTGACCGCGTGCCAAGGAAGGCCCAGCGTGCGCATTTTCGAGTTTTCCGTCGGGCGATAGATGCCAGTTGTGCAGTATTTGCCGCCAACAAACATCCCGACCGTGCCGTTCGGCAGCGCGTTAATCGGGGTGGGGACGGGCGTGCTGCCGGCAATCTTGCTGCCCCATTTGGCTTGGGTGCGCGACAAATTGCGTGTCACGTCCGGCTCCGCCGGTTCGCCGGCGGCGCAGTTGCCAAGGTCATATTCGTCGGCCAGCAAAAATGCCGAATGGCCCATTTCATGCAAGGCCATGTCGATCTCCGAGCCGCTGTCCGAGGCCACGCGCGCGGAAACGCCCATCGTGGCCGCGCCGCCATAGCGCGTCGAGTTGACGACGATGACGATGAAGTCGCGCGCATCGGGCGCGAGCACGGAACTGACCGCGCCAAGCACCTTGCTATCGTCGAGGCAAATCGAGCGCTCTACGCCGCCGCAGTTGTAGGTGGCGTCAAAGGCCGTGCTGCGGTAGATACCCTTGTCCGGCTCGTCGGCGCCTGATTCGACGCTGGCCACGTCGACCCGGCGAATGCTGATGCCGGCGCGCGCATTGTTGAACACTGGATCGTTCAGCATGCCTGTCGCAATCCGGTTCGCATCCATTTGCCACTTGCCCATCTCGGCGGCCGTATAGCCTTCGGCGAGCAGCACGATATCCATGCGCTGTGCCGGCGGCCCGCTGTCGACAATGGTGGCGACGGTCGGCGTGCCCCCGGCGGCGGCAGTAGCGGCCAGCATATTGAGTCGCTCGGCCTTCGTTTTGAGCTTGACGCCATTGATCGCATTGCGGTCGAACTTGGCCAGCGCGGCGGGCGCGCTTGCACCTTTTGCCAAGGCGGCCAGATCCTTGTTCGAGGGCAGCACTTCGATACTGGCGACATCGGTACCGTAAGGGATGGACACTTCCAGCACACCCGCATTGAGCTGAACGGTCCGGGCGGCGGCGATCTGTCCGGTTTTCGGGTCGAAGCCTTCCGCGTGGAAAGTCAGGTTGTTGGCGATCTCGGTTTCATAGACGATCACGCCTTTGCTGTTGCGGCTCACCAGGCGCCAGCTGGGGCCGGCAATGTGTTCGCGCTTGGGCGTGATGGCAAAGTGACCGGTTTCGACGTGGGTGGCCTGAAATGCTACACCGGTCTTGCCTTGCGCATAGTTCAGGCGCAGCGACAGGTTGTCGGCCAGCGCGAGCTGCGAGGTCAGCAGCATGGCGGCCGTGAGACCTGCTAATTTAAATCCGTTCATTCGTATCTTCCATTCTTCAAGGTTCGTGTAGACGACTGTAAAACATGCCATTCGCCTAAGATTGCTTTATAAGCATTGCGATACTAACACGTGACAATGTCTTAAATGAAACTTTTGAATGGGTGGTATCGGCGGGACGGAAAGATTGACTGTTGCTTGGCCGCACCAGAGAAGCTGGAAGGCGCTGCCGGGCGGCAGATAGCTGCGAGCAAGCCGATGCGTCAACGCGACCGGCTTGCCTGCACCGCGCTACTCCAGGTTTTGCACCTGTTCGCGCATCTGCTCGATGAGCAGTTTCAGTTCCATCGACGCATCGGCCAGTTCCTTGACGGAGGCCTTGGCGCCCAGGGTGTTGGCTTCCCGGTTCAATTCCTGCATCATGAAATCGAGCCTTTTGCCAACCTGGCCGCCTTTTTTGAGGATATGCCGCGTTTCGGTCAAATGCGCCGTCAGGCGCGACAATTCCTCGGAAACGTCGATCCGGATGCCGTACAGCGTGACTTCCTGGCGGATCCTTTCGAACGCTTCCTGACGCGTCAAGGTCGACGGCGTGCCGTGCCCGGCCAGTCCGAGCGCGTCTTGCATGCGTTCGATGGCTTTTTGCTGGAATTGCGAAATGACTTGCGGAATGAGCGGCGTGATGCGCTTGACGATGACGTCCATCGCATCGATGCGCGAGACGAGCATCGTTTCGAGCGCGGCGCCTTCGCGGCGGCGGCTGTCGACAAAGGCGGCTATGGTCTTGATGGTCAAGGCGGCAACGTCGGCCTGCAGCGACTCCTGGCCCACTTGCGCTTCCTCAATGACGCCGGGCCAGCGCAGCAGTTCGGCCACCGTCATGGTGGGAGCCGAAACAAAGTGCTTGGTCACCTCGGCCTGCAGGCGCGCCAGGTCGACCAGCAGGCCCGCGTTGAGCACCTGCGACGCACCGGCCACCTTGCGCCCGAAACTCAGGCGCGCTTCGACCTTGCCGCGCGTGATTGCGGCCATAATGGCCGCGCGCAGATCGGGCTCCAGGGCGCGCAGCTCATCATTAATGCGAAACTGCAGATCGAGAAAGCGCGAGTTGACGCTCTTGATTTCGATCGTAAGGGTGCCAGCCGCGCCTTCGCTCGTGGCAACCGCGTAACCTGTCATGCTAGAAATGCTCAATGGAGTCCCCGGTATTTATCGTTTGCACTTTTATCTTAGCTTTACAAAGCACAGTTTTATCCACACAATCGCCGTGTTAAGCAAGGAACCCTATGGCTGCACAAAATAACGCTCCATTGCCCGATGGGCTTGAAATTGCCGGATATCGCATTGTAAAGAAAATTGCGTCCGGTGGGTTCAGTATTGTATATCTCGCTTATGACGTCGACGGGAATGCTGTCGCGATCAAGGAATACCTTCCCAGCGCCCTGGCGTTGCGGCAGCCGGGCGAACTCGTGCCCGTCATTTCCAAGCCTAATCTGGCGGTGTTCCGGATTGGCTTGAAGTGCTTTTTTGAAGAGGGCAGGGCGCTGGCCCGCATTTCGCACCCGAACGTGGTACGCGTACTAAATTTCTTCCGTGGCAACGAAACGGTCTACATGGTGATGGCATATGAATCAGGCCATTCGCTGCAGGAGCAAATCGCGCGCCTGGGCGCCAAGGGCAGCCGGCTCAATGAAGCGTTCATCCGCCAGATCTTTATTGGCGTGTGCGCGGGCTTGCGCGAAGTGCACACCAACAAGCTGCTGCATCTCGATTTAAAGCCGGCCAACATTTATTTGCGTACCGATGGCACCCCGATCGTGCTCGATTTTGGCGCCGCGCGCCAGACCTTCAATGCCGACGTGCCCAAGCTCACGCCCATGTATACACCCGGTTTTGCGCCGCCCGACCTGTATTCCAAAACGGCGGCACTGGGACCTTGGTCCGATATTTACAGTATCGGCGCTTCGATGTTCGCCTGCATGGCCGCGTCGCCCCCGCAGGCGGCCGACCAGCGCAAGATCGAAGACAAGATGCCGGGTTACTACCTGAAGCTGGAAGCGAACTATTCGCCCGAGCTGATCAAGATGGTGAAATGGTGCCTGGAACTCGATCCGCTGGCGCGTCCGCAAAGCTTGTTTTCGCTGCAAAAGGAACTGGCGATGCCGCGCGTGCCAAAAGCGGCCGATGCGAGCGCCACGGACAAGGTGCTTGGCGGCTGGCGCGGCCTGATTGACCGCATGGGCATGGGGCGCAAAACGCCTGACGATAGAAACACCTGATGAGAGAGTCAATATAATGCAATTTTCCGTATATCAGGAAAGCCAGATCGGCGGGCGCAAGGTCAACCAGGACCGCATGGGCTACAGCTTTACGCGCGACGCGCTCTTGCTGGTGCTGGCCGACGGCATGGGCGGCCATTTGCGCGGCGAAGTGGCGGCCTCGATTTTCATGCAGGCGATGTCGAACCTGTTCCAGAAAAACGCGACGCCGTATGTCAAAAAGCCGGAGCGCTTTCTCGAAGAAGCGTTCATGGAAGCGCACCACGAAATTCACCGCTACCGCGCCGCCAACAATTTACCCGACACGCCGCGCACCACGGCGGTGGCGTGCCTGATCCAGCACAATATCGCCACCTGGGCCCATTGCGGCGACTCGCGCCTGTACTGGCTGCGGCGCGGCCAGATCCTGGGCCGCACGCGCGACCATTCGCACATCGAGCACCTGATCGACAAAGGCATGGCCGACCCGTCGGAGCGCTCCAGCCATCCGGACCGCAACAAGCTGTACAACTGCATCGGCGCCTCGTCGCTGCCCAAGGTCGATATCGCGCGCCCCGCGAGCCTGCAGTCGGGCGACGTGCTGATGCTGTGCTCGGACGGGCTATGGTCGATGCTGTCGGACGAAGACCTGGTGCACCGCCTGTCGACCCAGACCATCGTGCGCGCCATTCCCGACATGATCGCGACCGCCACCGCGATTGCCGGCGACAAGGGCGATAACGCGACCGCGCTGGCAATCATGTGGCAAGGCTCGCCGGAAGTGGAAACGGCGGTCTCGAGTGCCGACGGCATGGCCACCGTGATCTCGACCATGATGCTGCCCGATAACCTGGTCAGCACCACCATCCAGGCCAATACCGAACCGGAAAACCCGAGCGAAGTGGACGCCTTCAATGACGACGAAATTGAAAAAGCGATTGCCGAGATTCGCGGCGCGATCGAAAAATCCTCCCAGATTATTAAATAATTAAATAAGGCTTTCCATGACGTTTGTTACACGCCCGAGCGGGCGCGCGGTTGACCAGTTGCGCGCAATGCGCATCACGCGCCAGTACACCAAGCATGCCGAGGGTTCGGTGCTGATTGAATGCGGCGACACCAAGGTCATTTGCACGGCCAGCATCGAGGACAAGGTGCCGGGCTTTTTAAAGGGCAAAGGGCAGGGCTGGATGACGGCCGAATACGGCATGCTGCCGCGTTCCACGCACACCCGCATGGACCG
Source organism: Massilia sp. TSP1-1-2 (assembly GCF_049896185.1). Lineage (NCBI taxonomy): Bacteria > Pseudomonadati > Pseudomonadota > Betaproteobacteria > Burkholderiales > Oxalobacteraceae > Massilia > Massilia sp. TSP1-1-2. The sequence goes on along the minus strand of NZ_JAFCTU010000014.1, from coordinate 31,037 downwards.
CGAGGCGGCGCGCGGCAAGCAGTCGGGCCGCACGCAGGAAATCCAGCGCCTGATCGGCCGCTCGCTGCGCGCCGCGTTTGATTTGAATGCCTTTGGCGAGCGTACCTTGCAGATCGACTGCGACGTGCTGCAGGCAGATGGCGGCACGCGCACCGCGTCCATTACCGGGGCGATGGTGGCAGCCTATGACGCCTTCCATCAACTGGTGCACAAGGGCGCGATCGGCGCGGTGCCGGTCAACAGTTTTGTGGCCGCCATTTCAGTGGGCGTGTATCAGGGCATGCCGGTGCTGGACCTCGATTACATCGAAGACTCGGGCTGCGACACCGACATGAATGTGGTGATGACCGATGCCGGCCATTTTATTGAAGTACAGGGAACGGCCGAAGGCGCGGCATTCGATCGCGCCGGCATGAACCGCTTGCTCGATTTGGCGCAGGGTGGCATCGCGGACATTATCAAGTTGCAGAAGCAGGCGCTGGGTATTTAAGCGCAACCGTACTCCACTACCTCGGAAGGCTGCCTTGAAATTTCCCTATTCTTTTTCCTTGCCGCCAGAGCCGCCGCAGCCGAAAGCGGATGCCGCGCTTGTTGAGCATGCCTACAGCGAATTCCGGCTAAATTTACCGGCTCACTGGCTGCAAGCGCCCACGTCCGAAAAGAATGCCTGCAATTTTCACTCGGAGCAGGACAAGGCGACGATTACCGTCAGTGCCGATCTGTATGAGATTGCCGAAGCGAAGGCGCCAGCCCTTGCCGAACACTGCCTCGACAGTCGGCACGCGGCGCTGACCAAAGTTAGTACCGGTGTCACGGTACTGAACCGCAGTATCAAGGCCTTCTCCGGCGGCGGCGCCCTGGAAATGCATCTCAGCGCGCAATTGCCGGACAAGCAAGTGTATCTTTACCTCGGCTACGTTACATCGCGCAAGATATTCAATTTCACGCTGGTGTGTGAGCCGGGCAATGACGCCGCGGCAGCATTGTTCAAGCAGATCATGGGGAATTTGCGGGTTTTGATTCCCTGATATTGCTTAGTAGCCAAAACAATTTTCTTCACTTTTGCAACAGGCCACTGCTATTGCGGGGCCGTGCTGGCGCGGCCTTTCCCGGCGCCAACTTTTGGAAGCGAACCACGATGCGTCAGTCGATCATCTCCTTGTTCATCATGTCGCTGCTGTGCGGCAGTGCTGCGGCGCAAACGGCGTGGCGCCAGCAAGCCAGTGGCACCACAGCCTCGTTGCGTGGCCTGTCGGTCGTCAGCGACAAAGTGGCGTGGGCCAGCGGTACGCAAGGCACGGTGCTGCGCACCGTCGATGGCGTGCGCTGGCAAGTGATCAATGTCGCCAATGCAGAGAAACTTGATTTCCGCGACCTCCACGCGTTCGACGAGAAGAACGCGGTCATCATGAGTGCCGGCCCCGGCGACGCCTCGCGCATCTACCGCACCTCGGACGGCGGCGCCTCATGGCACTTGCAGGCAACGAACCAGTATGCCGAAGGCTTCTGGGATGCGATGAGTTTCTGGGATGCGAACAATGGCATTCTGTTCGGCGATCCGGTCAAAGGCAAGTTCCAGGTGCTCGTCACAGCCGACGGCGGTGCAAACTGGAACGAAGTACGCGGCAGCGGCCTGGAAGCATTGGAAGCCGAGGGCGCGTTTGCCGCCAGCGGCACCTGCCTGACGGTCGCCGGCAAAGGCGACGTGTGGATCGGCAGCGGCGGGGCGAAGACATCGCGCGTGTTCCATTCGTCCGACCGCGGCGCGACGTGGCAGGCCGCGACAGTAGCGATTCCGGCTGGTGCGCCGACCAAGGGTGTGTTCTCGCTGGGCTTTCTAAATCCGCGCACCGGCATGGCCGTGGGCGGCGATTACAAGGAAACGAAGCTGGCAACGCTGAACGGCGTGCGCACCGAGGATGGTGGCACGACATGGGCGCCGGCGGCGATCTTGCCGGAAGGCTTCATGTCGGTCGTGATGCCCGTGCCGGGCGCGCCCAACAGCTTCGTGGCGGCCGGGTTGGCCGGATCGGGTTTTTCGCGCGATGGCGGCAAGAGCTGGAAAGTGCTCGATCTTACCGCAGTCAACACGGTTGGATTTGCTTCGCCGACAGCCGGGTGGGCGATCGGGCCGAAAGGCTTGGTGTTGCAGTATACGGGGCCTGCGCTAACCCAATAATTTCCAAGGTACGGATCGATGCCGTCGACCCTTCCGATACGAGACTTCACCCCGTCTGGGCCCTTTGAGGTGGTCCGACTGCAGAATCTGCTTGCGATGTTAGCGGCGAGTTGACCTTGGAACGATGATCGTCAAGCCCGCGACTGCTCTTCTGTCACGGCGTTCTCATTCCCAGTTTCGCCAAGCATCTGCTGCCAGTCTTCCGACCATTTCAGTAAAGGCATCATTGCCTGCAGCAAGCTCACCCCGGCCGGGCTCAGGGAATATCCGCCCGACGCTGCCGTTTCAACGATGCTGGTGTCGCGCAATTCGTGCAGGCGCTGGTTGAGGACCGTGGGCGACATCGCGTCGCAGCGTTCGCGCAATTGTCGAAACGTCAGCGGAGCGCCGCGCAACTCCCAAATGATGCGCATTGCCCAGCGCCGTCCCAGCAGGTCCAGCAAGGCCATGATGGGACGCCCGGTGTGGGAGCCGCGTACCGGTTGGCCTGGTTTTGGAACACTCATCAATTCTCCTGTTGCTACATATTGCGTAGCGTCGTGCTACACTATTCGTAGCATTTCTGATTATATCAGTCGTATCCCTACAGGAGAATCCCATGGCCGCCGCCAGAATCGCCCCGCTCGACGCACCCTTTGAAGCTGCCATCGCCGACACGTTCGCCCGCTACTTGCCGCCTGGCCTGGAGCCGCTCAAGTTGTTTCGTACGCAGGCAAACAATCCGCGCGTGTTGCAACGCATGTTCGCGGGCAATCTGCTGGACAAGGGTTCCATTGATCAACGCACTCGCGAGCTGGTCATCCTTAGAACATGCGCCCGCTGCGGATCGGAATATGAATAGGGCGTGCATGTTGCCTTGTTCTCTAAAGCCGCGGCGTTGAGCCCGGCCGACGTGGCGGCAACGCTGGCGAACGCGCCGGCGGGCAGCGGCTTGCCGGCGCACGAAGCGCTGTTGCTACTGGCCGTGGACGAGCTGCATGACACGTCAACGATCTCGGATGGGCTATGGGATCAATTGGCTGAGCATTATTCTTCAGCGCAGATTTTGGAACTGATTGCCCTGGTTGGCAACTATCACGCGGTCTTATTCATGACCAACGCGACCAGGGTGGAACTGGAAGCATTTGCTCCCCGTTTCGCCGGCGAGCAAGCCACCAGTCCTGCGCCATAGGGTGGTGCAAAAGGGGCGAATCAGAGGGTGAGCGTCACGCTTTTGAATGCTTGATCGCGCTGCGGCGTGTCCTTGACGTGCTTGCCGCCGTCGTCGCTCAGGATCTGCAGCGAACTGGTGCCGGGAATGGCGAATATGGCTTCGGGGCGCAGCGTGGCGAAGTCGGCGTGCGCCACTGCAACAGGCTGGTCGCTTGCGTCGCCCGACCAGCGGTAAAGCGCAAAACGGCCCCGGTCTGCCGGGGCGCCGGCCACGATGACGTAGGTGTCCGCCACCAGATCAATGCTGCGAATGGCCAGGCCGTCCAGGTCCAGTTCGATCGCTTCGCCGAACACGGCTGCTGCGCCGTCGATGATCTGCGCTGGATTGAGCAGCGGGATGATCAGCGCCATGCCGCGCGGAGCGGGATTGCGCAGGCCAATCAGTACGCCTCCTTGCAAGGTGGCGGCCAGGCCTTCGATGTTGAACGCACTGTCCGCTTCCGGCGAAAGGCCAGAAGCCTGGGCAAACGCATAGCGCTGCAGATGGGGCGCGGCGACCAGGTCGGCCAGCAAGCCGGCGTAGGGCTGTCCCATCGGTACCACGACGCCGTTGCGCAATTGCGTGGCAAAGAACCGGTGCCTGCCTTCCTGGTGATTGCCTTTTTTGTTGCGCCCGTGCGACGAAATCCAGTAGATGCGCTCGCCAATTGTCGCTGCGCCTTCGAGGTCCGATTCCTGATCTTTTTTAGTGCCCAGGAACGGGGAGAGATCGACTTCGGCCACGGGGCGGGCCACGCCGCGCCGGTAAACCAGGAGTTCGTTGCGCTCGTCATTGGCCACGACGAAGAGATCGGTGCCAAGCGCCGCCGCGGCGGAAGCGTCGCACATGCCGTAATAAACAAATGCATCCTCGAATGGGGAGTGCGCGGAAAAAATCGGTGGCGGCGGGGTGGGCAAAGGACTGTTCATCCACAGATGATACTGATTTTTCGGATGCCGGTGCGCCTGCTTCCCGGGCCGCAGGGCGCGTTACGAACATACATCCAGACAATGCCTTGCCTGGTTTATCGCTGGCCGGCGCCCGTTAGGGCTTAAAATGTCGGCTGCCTTATCGCCACCAGAGAACGCCACATGACCCAACGCCTGATCCTCGCTTCCAACAATGCGGGAAAACTGAAGGAATTCAGCGAACTTCTCAGCCCTATCGGCTTTACCCTGCATCCGCAAGGCGAGTTCGACGTGCCTGAAGCGGACGAGCCGTTTGCCACCTTTGTCGAGAACGCGCTGGAAAAGGCGCGCCATGCGTCGCGCTTGACGGGCCTGCCGGCGCTGGCCGACGATAGCGGCGTGTGCGTCAATGCCTTCGGCGGTAAACCTGGCGTCTGGTCGGCGCGCTTCGCCGGCGAGCCCAAGTCCGACGCGCGCAACAATGCCAAGGTCATTGCCGATCTTGAGGTGCATGCCGACAAGTCGGCTTATTACTATTGCGTGCTGGTCTATGTGCGCCACGCGGACGACCCGCAGCCGGTGATCGCGGACGGCCGCTGGGACGGTGAAATTACGCCGCTGGCGCGGGGAACGAATGGCTTCGGCTACGATCCGCATTTTTTCATTCCGTCGCTGGGCAAGTGTGTGGCGCAATTGTCGCCGGCGGAAAAAAATGCCTTGTCGCACCGCGGCCAAGCCTTGCGCGCACTTGTTGAAAAGCTGAAATGATTCCCATCAAAGTCATCAGCGGGGAGCCCCAGCCGGCACCGCGTTCGCCAGCCGCCAGTGCCTTGCAGTACCTGCAGCCGGGCGCGCTGAACCTGTCGGCGCTGCCGCCGCTGTCGCTGTACATTCATTTTCCATGGTGCGTGCGCAAGTGCCCGTATTGCGACTTCAATTCGCACGAAGCGAAGGGCGCGTTTCCCGAAGAGGAATACCTGGACGCCGTGCGGCTCGATTTGGAGCAGTCGCTGCCGCTGATCTGGGGCCGCAAGATTTACACGATCTTTATTGGGGGAGGCACGCCCAGCTTGATGTCGGCCAAGGGACTGGACCGGTTGATGTCGGATGTGCGCACCTTACTGCCGCTCGACGGCGCGTGCGAAGTGACGATGGAAGCCAATCCCGGAACCTTTGAGGCTGAAAAATTCAAGTCCTTTCGCGCCAGCGGCATCAATCGCCTGTCAATCGGCATTCAGAGTTTTAACCCGCGCCACTTGATGGCGTTGGGACGCATTCACGACGACAATGAAGCGCGGCGCGCCGTCGAGATTGCGCACGCCAACTTCGACAATTTCAACCTGGACTTGATGTATGCGCTGCCGTCGCAAACGCTGGGCGAAGCCAAGCAAGACCTGGAGACGGCTTTGTCGTTCGCGCCGCCGCACTTGTCGCTCTACCACTTGACGATGGAGCCCAATACACTGTTTGCCAAGTATCCGCCGTCCTTGCCGGACGACGACGCCAGTGCGGACATGCAGGACATGATCGCCAGCGAAACCCGCGTGGCCGGCTTCGAGCAGTATGAGGTATCGGCGTATGCGCAGCCCGGACGGCGCGCGCGGCACAACCTGAATTATTGGGAATTCGGTGACTACCTGGGCATTGGCGCCGGGGCGCATTCCAAAATTTCATTTCCGCACAGGGTGTTGCGCCAGGCGCGGTTCAAGCAGCCAAAGGCCTACATGGAGGCGGCGCGCGCGGGCAATCCGGTGCAGGAGGAGCATGAGATCGGGCGCGACGACATGGGCTTTGAATTCATGCTCAATACGCTGCGCCTGACGGGCGGATTTTCGCCCAATCTGTTTGGCGAGCGTACGGGAATGGGCATCAATGCAGTCGACAAGACGCTTAATGAGGCCGAGGCGAAAGGCTTGCTGTACCGGGACCACCGAATGATCCGGCCAACCGAATTGGGGTTGCGCTTTTTGAACGATTTGCAGCAAATGTTTTTAAGCGAGTAGTTGTTGAACTTGCGGGCAATGGCTGACGAACCTTTCACATCGCCCTCCCGTACGCGGCTTGCAGAAGGGGCGACGGTGCAGCAGCAGCACATCGTCCTCGCGCATGCGGAGACCCAAGGAACGGTTCAACAGAGCAACGGTTCCATGGGTCCCCGCGCGAGGACGATGTAGCCGGAGCTTTGTTCGCGCGATGAAGGGGAAGCTTGGTTCGCGCGCTGTAGGGGAAGCTTTGCTTGCGGTGTCGGACAGCCCAATGATATCAACACCTGTCACATGCGCACCGGCGCCGCAATCCCCTCGATCACTTTCGCCAACCCTTCCACCACCCGCGCCATGCTCGGGTAATCGAGCTTGTCGGGCGTGTCGTCGGCCGTGTGATAGTAGGGATAGCGCAGGAAGGCCGTGTCGGTGATCATGATGGCCGGGTAGCCATGGCGGTTATAGGAGGTATGGTCGGACCACGTCACGCCCTCTACATACGATGCCGCCGCCAACCCCTCGGCCGGGAATGGGGACGCGGCCTTGAACGCGGCCAAGGCCTTGCGCACCAGTTCCGACGACGCTTGCGTCCCCACAAAAGCAATAAAATTGCCCGTGTTTGGGTAGCGATTTTCCAGTCCCGGCGGATAGCGCTGGCTGCCCCCGGCCTGCGAATAATAGCCGATGGTTTCCAAAATCAGCGCCGCCGCCACCGGCTGGCCGCGCGCGCGTAAATCGCTGGCGTGCTGCCAGCTGCCCATGCCGCGGCCGCCAAAGTAGGGAGGTTCCTCGTTGACGAAAAATACGAACTTCAATTCCGTGCCCTGGCTGAGGTGGATGCCCTTGAGCATGCGCGCCAGTTCGAGCACGGCGGCCGTGCCGCTGCCGCTGCCATTGTCGTTGGCGCCAGGCGCGCCGGGCGCCGAGTCGTAATGCGCACCGATGATGAAGATGCGGTCCGGCGCCTTGCGCCCGGCACTGTTGATGAGGGACACTTCAAGGTTGCGCACCGTATGGCCGTGATAGCCGTATTGCTGGCGCCTGACGTTGTAGCCCAGCGCGGCGAGGGTGGTTTCGATATGGGTGGCGGCGTCTTCGAGCGCGGCTGGTTTGCCGGTGTTGTGTTCGACCGTGGCGACCCGACCCACATGGTGGGCGAGCCGCGCGTCCAGCGATGGCGGGGTGGGTGCGGCCGCCATGGTGGCGATCACTAGCACGGCCAGGATAAAGATTGATTTGATGAAATGGGGTGGCATGAACAGTCCTCGTTGAAGGATAGGACTGCTGCGCCAGCGATTAGTTCAGGGCGGCGAGGGCGAAGCCGCCCGCGCCGCCGGTGCTTATTGCGTCCCCGTCCAGCCCCCACCAAGGACGCGATACAGCGTGACCTGGTTTTGCAAGCGCGCCAAATTGGCCTGCACCGCCGCCTGTTGCGCGCTGAACAGCGAACGCTGCGCATCGAGCAAGTCCAGATAGCTGGCGGCGCCGCTGCGATAGCGCAAGTCCGACAGATTGAAACGCTCCTGCTCGGCCTCGGCCACCGAACGCTGCGCGCGCAATTGTTCGCCGTAGGTCGCTTGCCCGGCCAGCGCATCGGCGACTTCCCGAAATGCCGACTGGATCGTCTTTTCGTATTGGGCGACGGCGATGTCACGCCCCGCGCGCGCGCTGCCGAGGTTAGCCTGGTTGCGGCCATAATCGAAAATCGGCAACACCATTTGCGGCGCGAACGACCAGCCGAACGAGCCGCTCTTGAACAAGCCGCTCAGCTCGCCGCTGGCGCTGCCCGCGCTGCCCGTCAGCGAAATGCGCGGGAAAAACGCGGCGCGCGCGGCGCCGATATTGGCGTTGGCGGCAATCAGTTGCTGCTCGGCGGCGCGAATGTCGGGCCGCACGGTTAGCAAGTCGGACGGCAATCCGGACGGCAATTCGCTCAGTGCCGTTGCCGCCAGCGTGTTGCCGGGCGCGGGGTTGGCGGGCAAGGTTTGTCCGATTAGCAGCGTGAGTAAATTGAGGTCTTGCGCGCGCTGGCGTTGTTGCTGGGCCAGCGTGACGCGGGCGCTGTCGACCAGCGACAAGCCCTGCTGCAAGTCCAGCTTGGACACCACGCCATTGTCGTACTTGAGCTGGATCAGGCGCAGCGATTCGCCGCGCGCTTCCAGCGTCTTTTGCGTCAGGGCCAGCAATTCGTCGTCGGCCAGCGTGGCCAGGTAAGCGTTGGCGACCGAGGCAATCAGGCTGATGTGGGTGGCCTTGCGTGCTTCTTCGGTGGCAAGAAACTGCGCCAGCGCTGCATTGTTCAGGCTGCGAACGCGCCCGAACAAGTCGAGCTCGAAGGAGCTGACGGCGAACCCCGCGCTGTAGTTGCTGGTGGTACTGTCATTTGGACCGGGCGCGCGGCTGCCCGACACCCCCAGGCCGACCGAGGGCAGCAGATCGGCGCGACGAATCTGGAACTGGGCGCGCGCCTGTTCGATGTTGAGGATGGCCACGCGCAAGTCGCGGTTATTCGTCAACGCCAGACCAATCAATTGCTTCAGGCGCGCATCGGCAAAAAAACCTTGCCACGCGATCGAGTCCGCCGCCTGGCTGGACGCAGCGCCGGCGATGGGGAAGCTGGGTGCAACGAGTGCGGCGGGGCGCTGGTACTTGGGCGCGAGCGACATGCAGCCGGTCAGGGCCAGGGCCAGCGCCAGCGGCGCGGCGGTGAGAACAGAGCGCTTAACCATGATTGACCTCGACAGCAGGAGCGGCGGCTTCTTCGTGCGCATATTTCTTGCGCTGGCGCTCGCTTCCCTTAAACAATTTGCGTACCAGTACGAAGAACACCGGTACAAAGAAGATGCCCAGGGCGGTGGCCGTGACCATGCCGCCCATCACCCCGGTACCGATGGCGCGCTGGCTGGCCGATCCGGCGCCGCTGGCCACGACCAGCGGCAATACGCCGAGGATAAAGGCAAACGAGGTCATCAGGATCGGACGGAAGCGCAGGTGGCACGCTTCGATCACGGCTTCGGCGGCGGACTTGCCTTGCGCCTGCAAGTCCTTGGCAAATTCAATGATCAGCACGGCGTTCTTGGCGCCCAGGCCAATGATGGTAATTAAGCCCACCTTGAAGTAAATGTCATTGGAAAACCCGCGGCTGCTGGCCGCCAGCAGCGCGCCCAAAACGCCCAGCGGCACCACCATCAGCACCGAGACCGGGATCGACCAGCTTTCATACAGCGCCGCGAGCGACAGGAACACGGCCAGCAAGGCAAAGCCGAGCAAGATGAAGACAGTCGAGCCGGACAGTTTCTCTTCGCGCGACTGGCCGGTCCATTCGAAAGCAAAACCGGGCGGCAACTGCGCCGCCAGGCGTTCCATTTCAACCAGCGCGTCGCCGGTACTGCGCCCTTTGGCGGCGTCGCCGGCAATGCGCATGGTCGGGTAGCCGTTGTAGCGCACCGTCTGCATGGGGCCGGTAATCCAGCGCGTGGTGGCAAAGGCCGACAAGGGCACCTGCTGCCCACGCGTATTGACGGCGCTCAGCTTGAGCAAGTCTTCAGGCTGCATGCGGTTCGGCGCGTCGGCCTGGACCACCACGCGCTGCAAGCGGCCGGCGTTCGGGAAGTCATTGATGTAGCTCGATCCGAGCGAGGTCGAAATGGCGGCATTGACGGCGTCAAACGACACGCCCAGCGCATTGGCCTTGTCGCGGTCGATATCGAGCTGCACTTGCGGCGCGTCTTCCAGTCCTTCCGGACGCACGCCTGCCAGCACGGCGCTTTGCGACGCCATGCCGAGCAATTGATTGCGAGCAGCCAACAGGGCGTCATGACCTAAGCCGCCGCGGTCTTGCAGGCGGAAAGAAAAGCCGGTGCTGCTGCCCAGTTCGGGAATTGGCGGCGGGCTGATCGCGAAGATGAAGGCGTCGCGCACGGTCGACATGCGTCCGGAAATGCGCCCGGCAATATCTTGTGCGCTGTGGCCGGCGCCATTGCGCTCTTTCCAGTTCTTGAGCGTAATAAATCCCAGCGCCATATTCTGGCCGGAACCGGAAAAGCTGAAGCCTTGCACGCCCACCATGCTGGCCACTTCAGGCTGCTTGAGGATGAAGTCTTCCGCTTCGCGCAGCGCCTTGCCGGTGCGCTCGAGCGTGGCGCCCGGCGGCAGCTGGAAGTTGGCGATGATGTAGCCCTGGTCTTCGGCCGGCAGGAAAGCGTTCGGCATGCGCACGAACAGCAAGCCCACGACCGCAATCACGGCCACGAACACGATCATTGCGCGCCCCGTGTGGCGCAGTGTCTTGGCCACAAAACCTTCATAGTTCTTGGCCGTTTTGGTAAAGCCGCGGTTGAACCACCCAAATAAACCGGTCTTGGCATGATGGTGGCCCGCTTCAACCGGCTTGAGGAAGTGCGCGCACAGGGCGGGGGTGAGCGAGAGCGCCATAAAGGCCGAGAACAGGATCGACGACACCATGACGGCCGAGAACTGGCGATAGATGTTGCCTACTGCACCGCCAAAAAACGCCAGCGGCACGAACACGGAAATGAGCACCACGGTCACGCCGATGATGGCGCCGGAAATCTGGCCCATTGCTTTACGCGTGGCTTCCAGCGGCGACAAGCCTTCTTCGCTCATGATGCGCTCGACGTTCTCGACGACAACGATGGCGTCATCGACGACGATGCCGATCACCAGCACCATGCCGAACATGGTCAGCACATTGATGGAAAAGCCGAGCGCAAGCAGCGTGGCCAGCGAACCGAGCAGGGCAACCGGCACCACGATGGTGGGAATCAAGGTGTAGCGGAAATTTTGCAAGAACAAGTACATGACCAGGAACACCAGGATCACCGCTTCGATCAGCGTTTCTACCACTTGGCGGATCGAAATATCCACAAAAGCGGAGCTGTCGAAGGGGACCGCGTAGGTCATGCCGGTCGGGAAGTACTTGGACAATTGGGTCATGCGCTCACGCACCAGCTTGGCTGTTTCCAGGGCGTTGCCGGACGGCGCGAGCTGGATGCCGATGCCGGTCGAGGGCTTGCCGTTCAGGCGCGCGGACGTGGCGTAGCTCTGGCCGCCGATTTCAATGCGGGCTACGTCCTTCAGGCGCACGGTCGAGCCGTCCGGATTGGCGCGCAGTACGATATTGCCGAATTGTTCGACATTGCTCAGCTGACCCGTGACCACGACGGTAGCCGTAATCAATTGCCCGCCCACGTTAGGCAAGTCGCCGATGGTGCCGGACGAGACTTGCGCATTTTGCTGGCGGATTGCATTGTTGACGTCGGTTGGCGACAGGTTGAAGCCGACCAGCTTGGCCGGATCGATCCACACGCGCATGGCGCGCTCGGTGCCGAATAATTGCGCCTGGCCGACGCCGGGAATGCGCTGGATTTCCGGCAACACGGTGCGCGACGCATAGTCGCCCAGCGCGATCGGATCCCATTTCGGGTCGTCCGACGACAGGATGGTAAACATCAGGAAGTTCGAGCGCGCCTTGTCTACGCGCACGCCCTGCTGCACCACGGCCTGCGGCAGGCGCGGGGTGGCGCGCGCCAGCCGGTTTTGCACGTCCACCTGGGCCAGGTCGGGATTGGTGCCGGTCTGGAAGCTGAGCGTAATGGTGCCGGCGCCGTTGGCCTGGCTGTTCGATTCCATGTAGATCAAGCCGGGCGAACCGTTCATTTCGCGTTCGATGACGCTGATGACGGAGTCTTCCAGCGTTTGTGCGGACGCGCCCGGGTAGGCGGCATTGATGACGATTGCCGGTGGTGCAACAGCCGGATACTGCGCAATAGGCAATTGCGTGATTGCCACGGCGCCCATCACCATGATGAACAGCGCGATCACCCACGCAAAGATGGGGCGTTCAATAAAAAAGCGAGCCATGGAGAAGTCCTGTCTTTATTTGGTGGCGGCGGCAGCAGGGGCGGCGGCGGCGGCGGCGGCAGGGGCAGCGGCAGGGGCGGTCGCGGTCCACGGCACCGGCTTGACCGTCATGTTGGGCGCCTGCATTTTCTGGAAGCCGTCGACGACGACCAGTTCGCCTTCCTTGATGCCGTCGAGAACGACCCAGTTGCTTCCCTGCTGGGTAGAAATCTTGATCGGGCGCGGGCCGGGTTTGCCGTCGGGACCGACGATGATGACGGTGTCGCCCTGGGTACCGCGGGTCACGGCTTGTTGCGGCACCAGCATGGCGGCCGGCAAGGACGATTGCGCAATGCGGGCGCGTACGTACTGGCCCGGCAACAAGGTGCCATCACTGTTCGGTACCTCGGCGCGCAGCGTGACCTGGCCCGAGGTCGGATCGACGCTGACGTCGGAAAACAGCAGCTTGCCCTTTTGCGGCAATTCGGAACCGTCGTCAAGCATGATGGTGACCGGGGTGGTGCCGCCGGCAAGGGACTTTTGGCCGGAAGCTTTGCGCAAACGCTGCAGTTCCGAGGCCGACTGGGTGAAGTTGACGTAGACGGTGCTGGTTTGCTGGATCAGTGCGAGCTGGGTGGCTTCAGCGGCCGAGACGAGCGCGCCTTCGGTCACCAGCGCGCGCCCGATGCGCCCGGCAATAGGCGCCGTCACGTTGGCGTAGCCGGCATTGATGTGCGCAATCTGCACTTGCGCGCGCGCGGCGGCCACATCGGCTTCGGCCGTTTTTTGCGCCGCGACCACGTTCACGTACTCTTGCTTGCTGACGGCATTGGCCTCGACCAGCGGCTTGTAGCGCGCGGCCTGGGCCGCCGCCTGGGTCAGGTTGGCCTGGGACTTGCCGAGGTTGGCGCGCGCGCTGTTGAGCGCGGCGGCGTACGGCCCCGGGTCGATCTGGAACAGCGACTGGCCGGCCTTGACTTCGCTGCCTTCGGTAAACAAGCGCTTGAGCACCACGCCGTTGACGCGGGCGCGCACCTGGGCAACGCGCACCGGCTCCACGCGGCCGGGCAACTCCGTCTGCAGCACCACCGCTTGCAGCTTGGCCGTGACGACGCCTACTTCCGGGGGTGGCTTGGGGCCGCCTGGGCCGCCTGGCCCGGGGGCGCCAGCAGTCTTGTCGCCGCAGGCGGAAAGGAGCAGCAGCGCGGCGAGCGTGGTGGCGGCGATCCGCTTGACGGTCGGGGGCGGGGTCGGAGTCGGAGGCGGAATGAGGAGGGAAGCGTGGCGCATTACGTGGACATCCTTTTGATTGATAATAGCGATTAGTTGTATTTACGGCACAGCAATTTGACGGCGTGATTCAACTAAACACTGCTTTATATGATTCTGAATATACTATCACGAATGTATGTTTAATGTTTTCGGTGCCTAAAGTTTGGAGAAGTAATGGTTCGCAAGACGAAAGAGGACGCGCTGGCAACGCGCCGCAGCATCCTCGAGGCTGCTGCGGCGCTATTTGCCGAGCGCGGCGTATCGGGTACCACGTTGCAGCATATCGCAACTGCGGCGGGCGTGACGCGAGGGGCGATTTACTGGCATTTCGAGGACAAGGGCGCGATGTTCAACGCCATGATGGAATGCGCGTCCATGCCGCTCGAATCGGCCATGCAGCTGCTCGATCAGCCCAACAGCAGCGACCCGTTGGGCGACCTGCGCGAGTATGCCGAGCGGGTTTTCCGTTTGACAGTGGAAGACCCGAAAGCGCGCCGCACGTTTGAAATCGCCACGTTGAAGCTGGAATATACCGATGAGATGACGGTGGTGCGCGAACGGCGCTCGCTCAACCAGGCCGACTGGATCCGGCGCGCCGAAAGCCGGGTGCGGATCGGGATCAAGAAGGGGCAGGTCAAGCCGGACGCCAGACCGAATGCGGTGGCGCTGGGGCTGTGGGTGCTGGTGGAAGGATTGATCAGGAATTGGCTGATCGGTCCGCCGTTTGATTTGGTGAAGCTGGGTGGGGAGATTGTGGGGACGCACCTGGACGGCTTGCGGGTGTGAGGGAATACGGGAGAGTGCGCTACATGGGTCTCAGGAACGCGGGAGTGTGCGTGGCACCACCTCGTTCTCAGGAACGCCGGAGAATGCATGCCGCCATTTCGTCCTTGCGGACGAGGATATTGCACACAATCGCGACATTTGCCGATCTGAAAACCTATACCACATGGTCCTCCCAAAGAGGGTGGAGTAAAACGCGTTGAGATTAGTCGGCGCGACAGAAATTGCGAAGTTTGCGCGCTCGAAAACGAGAACAACATCGTACTCGCGCAGGCGGGTACCCATAGAACGGATGCTAATAGTTCTGTTCGAGTCAATGAGTTACAGTGACCAGCTCGTGTAAATGAAACTGTGACTCGTCGGTTCTATGGGCCCCCGCGTGCGCGAGGACGATGTAACTTTGCTGCACCGCTGGCGCTTCTGCTACAGCCGCGTGCGCGGGGACGATGTGGATTGCTCGCTCAGTGTGTACCCGTCACCGCATCCCGGCAATAATTTGCTTGAGCTTACCGGAATCGGCACAGAAGGCCCGAATGCCTTCGGCCAGCTTCTCGGTGGCCATGGCGTCTTCATTCATCATGAAGCGGAAGGTTTTCTCATCCAGCGCCACTTCCTTGATCGACGCCGCGTCTGCATCATTGCTGAGCTTGCGCTCGACCGTACCTTCGGTCTCCGCCAGTTTCTGCAGCAAGTCCGGGCTGATGGTCAGCAAGTCGCAGCCGGCCAATTCCAGAATCTGCGACGTATTGCGAAAACTTGCACCCATCACTTCGGTCTGGTAGCCGAACTTGCGGTAGTAAGCGTAAATCCGCTTGACCGACTGCACGCCCGGGTCTTCCGCGCCCATGTAATCGATGCCAGTCGACTTTTTGTAGTAATCATAGATGCGGCCAACAAATGGCGAGATCAGCTGCGCACCTGCTTCGGCGCAGGCAATTGCCTGCGGCAACGCAAACAGCAAGGTCATGTTGCAGCGGATGCCCTCGTTCTGCAAAATTTCCGCAGCGCGGATGCCTTCCCAGGTGGAAGCGATTTTGATCAGCACGCGTTCGCGTCCCGCGCCGGCAGCCTCGTACAGCGCGATCAGCTCGCGCCCCTTGGCGACAGTGGCCTCGGTATCGAACGACAAGGCCGCGTCCACCTCGGTCGAGACGCGCCCCGGAATGATCTTCAAAATTTCCATGCCAAAAGCGACCAGCACGCGGTCGATCACGTCGTCAATCGACATGCCGGGATACTCCTTGACGGCATGGTCGAGCAAGTGCTTGTATTCAGGCTTTTGCACCGCTTTCAGAATCAGCGACGGATTGGTCGTCGCGTCCTGCGGCGTGAACTGTTTGATGGATTGGAAGTCGCCCGTGTCGGCAACGACGGTGGTGAATTGCTTAAGTTGTTCGAGCTGGTTCATATGCGCGCTAGTGTCCTGAGTTGGAAGTTCGTTGATTATAAATGTTCCGAAATCGCCATGAGGCATGGAACAAAAGCGGAGCAAGGCCGGGGCCTTGCGAGCATTTTTGACGCAGCATCGTGGGGATTGTCGGAATATTTATACAACGAACTTCCGACTCGGGACACTTGGTAGGTGACAGGATGGGAAATAAGGTCAGGAAAACCATTGTACTCTCGGCGCGCCCCCGCGCATGTCAGCCGAAGTCGGTCGCGTTGATAAAGGCGTCCACCAGCGACTCAAGGCCGGCCTGGTCTTCTTCGCTGAAGCGGTTGAGCAGCGGGCTGTCGATGTCGAACACGCCCAGCAGCGTGCCATCCTTGATGAGGGGGATGACAATTTCGGCGTTCGATGCCGAATCGCAGGCAATGTGCCCGGGAAAAGCGTGCACGTCGGGCACCAGCTGGGTCTTGCGCTGCTGCGCGGCCGCACCGCACACGCCGCGTCCGAACGGGATGCGCGCGCACGCCAGCTTGCCCTGGAACGGGCCAACCAGCAAGTCCTGGCCTTCGCCCTTTTTGCTGGGCTTGGCCAGGTAAAAACCTGCCCAGTTCAGTTCGGCGATGGTGTCGTAGATGAAGGCAGAAAATTGCGCGGCGTTGGCGACCAGGTCGCGCTCGCCGTCGAGAATGCTCTCGACCTGGCGGCGCAGCAGTGCGTAATCGGGTTTCAGTGCAGCGGCGGGAGTGATATACATGGCGTGAGCAGTAAAGTAGCGAGACCGCTATTTTACAAGCACGCTAGTCTAGCCGATGAAGGAATCGAACTGCATGTCGAATTCCTGCAGCGCTTTTTGGGCGTTCTGCATTTTTTTCCTGAATTCGGGGCCGCGTTGCAAGGCCAGGCCGACCGCCAGCACGTCAATGACAACCAGGTAGGCCAGGCGCGCCGAAATGGGCGTGTACGGGTCGGTGTTAAAAACCAGGTCGATGGGAATGAGGACCGTCGCCAAATCGGCCAGCGGCGTGCCCGATGGCGCCAGCACGATCACGTCGGCCCCGCCACGCCGCGCCAGCTTGACCGAGCGGACCAGCGCCGGGCTGTTGCCGCGCTGGGAAATGGCCACCACCGCGTCGCCGCTGTGCAGCAGGGCGGCGGCAATACTGTGGATGTTCGGGTCGGCATAGGCCACCGTCGGCACGCCCGAGCGAAAGAACTTGTGCTGGGCGTCGGCGGCGACAATGCCCGACGTGCCCTGTCCGTAAAACTCGATCTTGTTCGCGCGCGACAAAATGTCGAGCGCGCGCTGCACCGCTTCCGGATTCAAGTTGTTGCGCAAGTCGAGCAAGGTGTTGATCGAGCGGCTGCAAATCTTGTTGACCAGGTCCGAAGCCAGGTCGTCCTGCGCCGGCTGCTCGTTCACCCCGGGCATGGCCAGCGCCAGCCCTTGCGCCAGTTTCAGCTTGAATTCGTGCCAGCCGTCGTAGCCCAGCGTGCGGCAAAAGCGCACCACGGTCGGCTCGGACACTTGCGCGCTTTTGGCCAGCGCGGTGATGTTCTGGCTGACCGTGGCGCCGGGATGGTCAAGCACCGCCTGCGCGACTTTTTTCTCCGACTTGGAGAGCGAGTCGAGCTGGGTGCGGATCGAGTCGAGCAGCACGGGTTCAGTCTTCCGGCAAGGCTTCTTCGCGCCACTGCAGGCCGTCGCGGCCGATCAGTGCGCTGGCCGCGGCAGGGCCCCAGGTACCGGCCGAATACGGAATCGGCACGCTGTCGTCTTCTTCCCAATGGTCCAGGATCGGCTCAACCCATTCCCACGCCGCTTCCAGTTCGTCGCCCCGCATGAACAGCGTCAGCTGCCCGCGCAGCACGTCGAGCAGCAAGCGCTCGTACGCATCCATGCGCGGCGTCTTGAACTGCTCGCGGAAGTCGAGTTCGAGTTCGGCTTGCTTCAAGCGCATGCTGTCGCCCGGCGTTTTGGCCATCAGGTTCAGCGACAAGCCTTCGTCCGGCTGCAGGCGGATTACCAGGCTGTTGGGCTGAAAGCTGCTGGTGGGCTGATTGAAAATCGAGTGCGGGATCTGCTTGAAGCGCACCACGATTTCGGCCAGGCTGTCGGCCATGCGTTTGCCGGTGCGCAGGTAGAACGGCACGCCCGCCCAGCGCCAGGTGTCAATTTCTGCCTTGATGGCGACGAACGTTTCGGTGCTCGACTTTTGCGGCGCATCGGGCTCTTCGCGGTAGCTCGGCACGGCCTTGCCATCCACATGGCCGGCGCGATACTGGCCGCGCACGATGTTTTGCGCCAGCGTGGTCGGGGTGAAGCGCTTGAGTGAACGCAGTACCTGCAGCTTGGCGTCGCGCACGGCGTCGGGCGAAATGGACGTGGGCGGCTCCATGGCCACGATGCACAGTAGCTGCAGCAGGTGGTTTTGCAGCATGTCGCGCAGCGCGCCGGACGTGTCGTAGTAACCCATGCGGTTGCCCACGCCGATTTTTTCGGCGATCGTGATCTGCACGTCGGAAATCCATTCGCGGCGCCACAGCGGCTCGAACAGAATGTTCCCGAAGCGCAGAGCCAGCAAGTTCTGCACGGTTTCCTTGCCCAGGTAATGGTCGATCCGGTAGATCTGCGATTCGGCAAACACTTTGCCGACTTCAAGATTGATCTGCTTGGCCGATGCGAGGTCGCGCCCCAGCGGCTTTTCAAGCACCACGCGCGAATTGGGCGTGGCCAGGCCGGCGTTGTCGAGGTTGTCGCAAATTTGCGCGAACAAGTGGGGCGGGGTGGCCAGGTAATACACGCGCGTGACCGCGTCGTCCTTGCGCAGCGCTTCGACCAGCGGGCCATAGGTGGCCGGGTCGGTCGCGTTCAGCGACACATAGACGATGCGCTGGATGAACTTGGCCCAGCCGTTGGCATTCGGCGCGGTCTTGATGTGCGGCTTGGATGTGCTTTCGACGGTGGCCAGGAATTCTTCCTGCGACCAGTCGTGGCGGCCCACGCAGATGATGCGGGCGCTGGCCGGCAAGTCGTTGGCGATGTCGCGCGCGAACATCGCGGGCAGCAGTTTGCGCATCGACAGGTCGCCGCTGCCGCCAAAAAGAACGAGGTCGAAATCGGTAAGGGCCATGGTAAGTTCTCGCAATAGTTGGGTGCTGGAGTAATGTAAATTTACTACATAAATGAAGCATTTGCAAGTAATTTTACTACGAAAGCTGTCCTCGCGGCGCTGTGGCGGCTTGCATCCGCCCTACAAAAACAGGGGCAGGCGGAGGGTGAAGGTGGTGCCCTGGTTCTTGCCGCCGCTGGCCGCGGTCAGTGTACCGTCGTGCAGTTCGACGATGCGCCGCGCGATGTACAGGCCCAGTCCGAGGCCAGTGGTGTTGCCCTCCCGCTGCAGCGTGAAGGCGCCAAACACGTGCGCCAGGTCGCGCGCGGCGATGCCCTGGCCATTGTCGGCCACGTCGATTTCGACATGACCACGGCTTTGCCCGATCCTGATCTGGATCGCGCCGCCCGGCGGCGTGAACTTGATCGCATTGAGCAGCAAATTCCACAGCACTTGCTGCAGGCGGTGGCTGTCGGCGTACACCACAATGCTGTCGCCTTGGTCGGACGGCGCCACGCTGAAGGCGATCGCTTTTTCATGCGTCTGCACTTCGATGGTCGATACCGCGTCGCGCACGATGCGCCCAAGCGAGGCGCGCGTGCGGTTGACCGACATTTGCCCGGTCAAGGTGCGCGCCGCGTCGATCAGGTCGTCGATCATGCCCGCTTCCTGGCGTACGTGCACGCGCATGGCCAGCAGCGCGCTTTCAACCGGCTTGGGCAAATCCTTGACGGTCTTGAGCAGCACTTCGACCCGCATCGACAGGGCCGACAGGGGCGTGCGCATTTCGTGCGAGACGGTGGCCAGGAACAGGTCGCGCGTGCGGCTGACGCGATTGAGTTCCTCGATCGTTTCGCGCTGGCGGTCGGTGGTGTTCACCAGCGTTTGCAGCAGCGCCGTGTAGGTCGCCAGGCGCGCGTTTGAGACCGGCGGCTCAAGGCGCACCTCGTTCCACAGCGCCTGCCCCGACACGCCCGCCTGGGCGCCGATCTGTTCGCACTCGATGGGCGAACTGAAGTTGCCAAAGCTCCAGCCGTACACCAGCACACCGTATACCTGGCCGAAGTGCGTGAGGGGCATGGCGCACACCCGCATGCCGTGCAGGACGGCACCGGCCGGCGCGCGCACCAGGCGCCGCTCGAGCGCCGTGCCGGCGCCGTCCTCGTGCCACAGGGAGCCGGTAGCAAGCAGCTGCGCGCTGCGCGACGCCGTCAGCGGGCCAATGCGGCGCGCGCCGTCCATGTCGTAGGCCGACACCGTCAGTCCGGTGGCCTGCGCAAATTGGTCGAGCGGCTGGCGCCAGCTGTCCCAGTCGTGTCCCTTATCCTCGGGCAGCGCGACGCTGATCACGACGACGCTGCAGTCGGCAGCTCGACCGATTCCGGCATCTTGTCGCCATGCGCGACCGCTTCGTCGATCAGGGGACTCTGGCGTGACGGGGAGCGCGACAGCAAGCCGTAGTAGGACGAAAACGGCAGCTGCGGCACCACGCCGGCCGGGTCGGCATGGCCGGCGCTTTCGTCGAGCAGCAGCAGGCCGCCTTCGCCGATCACGTATTCGCGCGTGATCTGCCGGTTGCGGCTGCCGCGCACCTTGGGAATGGCGATCGCGCGCCGCAGTACGGTCGAAATCTCGACGTAATTGAGCAAGATGATGTTGTCGACCAGGTGCGAGCCCTTGAGCTCCTGGCTGATCTGCGACAGGCCCAACAGCTCCGGGCTTTCATAGTTCAGGAAGATCGTCGCCAGGCGGTCCTTGAAAAAAGTCGCCACCGCGTACAGGTAGTTGGCCACTTCGGCCGGGCTGGTCATCTCGTACACCGCGCACGAGTCAAACACCACGCAGTCGATGCCTTCCTGCTCGACCAGCTTGATGACGCGGTCGAAGTGCACGTCCAGTTCCAGTTCAAGCGGCGACTCGTAATGGATGAACAGCTCGCCGCGCGCGAGCATGCCTTCGAGGTCGAAGCCGAGCGAGGCGGCGTTGCGCATCAGCTGACGCGGGTGCTCGTCGAGGCTGACCAGAAGCGTCTTGTGGCCGGCCTTGATGCAAGCGTCCAGGAACTGCACGCTGAGCACCGTCTTGCCGGTGCCGGATATGCCGCTCAGCATGGTGACCGATCCCTTGTACAAGCCGCCGTCCATCATCTCGTCAATCGGCGCCGAACCGATCGACAGGCGCTCGTTCGAGGTGGGCTGGTCGGGCGAGTTGTGCGGGCGCGACTGGGCGCGGCGGTACACGTGGATGCCCTTGCCGCCTTCGATGCGCATGGTGTGGCTGCCGCCGATGAAGTCCTGGCCGCGCGACTTGAGTACCGTCAGGCGGCGCTGCACGCGCCGGTTCTGTTCCTGGCGCGTGAGCGAGATGATGGTGTCGAACACAAAGCGCTCGTGGGCCGGCACGGTGCCCAGCGTTTCGTCGCGCTCGGCCGTCATGAGCGTGGTCACGCCCAGCCGGTTGATGCCTTCGATGAGCAGGTGCAGGTCTTCGCGAAACGGCAGCTCGTGCACCTCGGCGTACAGGCGCAGCGGGGTCAGGCCGTCGATCAGCAGGCGCTTGGTGCCCATCGCACGCAGCGTTTCGGCAAAGGCGCCGTCGGGGTTGCGAAATTCGGACAGCAGCACGGCGGGGCTGGTCTGGATCACCTTGATCATGCCGCGCTCGATCTGCGCCTGCAAGTCCCAGCAAAACAGCGCCGCGTCGCGCAGCAGCTTGGCGGCATCGAGTTCGAACGAGACGATCGCGCCCGGCTCGTTGTACAGCGCGGCCCCGGCATGGATGAAGCCGAGGCCAAGGGTGGTCTTGCTGGCGCCGGGCGCGCCTTCAACCAGCAGGTTATTCTGGCGCGGCAGGCCGCCGCGCAATACTTCATCCAACCCGGTGATACCCGTCTTGACCAGCGTGTCCACATCATTCCTTTGAAGTAGCAAGCTTAAATTTGCATTGGAAGTTTAGCAGTTTTGTTTGTTCGCTCGCGTACGTAAGGGTTGTAGATTGGCAACGGTTGGTGGCATTCGCGGTGCGGTTGCGGGCAGCATGGAAGCACGCATCCCACAAGGAGCCTTACTTGGCGAGATGTGTCGATGCTGCGGGCGTTGCCGATGTCAGCTTGCTCAGCGGGCGGCAATAAATTCCGCCAGCGCCGCCTCGGTCAGCGGCCGGCTGTACAAATACCCCTGGTATTCACTGCAGCCGGCACAGGCAATGAAGGCCAGCTGTTCAGGCGTCTCCACCCCTTCAGCGAGCACCGTCAGCCTGAGCGCCTTGCCCAGCGCCAGGATGGTGTGGGCAATGGCCGCGCCTTGCTGGCCGCCGAGTGCGTCGCGCACAAAACTCTTGTCGATCTTGAGCTGGCTGAGCGGCAGGCGGTGCAAATACGACAGCGACGAGTAACCGGTACCGAAATCGTCCAGCGAAAAGCGCACTCCAGCCAGCTTGAGCTGGTCCATCTTGGCGATGGTGCCTTCAACGTCGTTGACCAACAGGCTCTCGGTCAGCTCCAGCTTGAGGCGCTCGGGCGGCGCGCCGGTGGCGGCCAGCACGTCGAGCACCTGGGCGACAAAATCGGGCCGGTGCAGCTGGTGGGCGCTGACGTTGACCGCCATCGTCAGGTGGGCGCTGGCTGGCGCGCCGGTCCAGCGCGCCAGCAGTTCGCACGCGGTGCGCATCACCCACTGGCCCAGCGGCAGGATCAAGCCGCTTTCTTCGGCCGGCGCAATAAAGTCGTTGGGCGGCACCATTCCGCGCGTGGGGTGGTTCCAGCGCACCAGCGCCTCGACCCCCGTCATGCGTCCGTCCACTTCGGCCAGCGGCTGGTAGTGCAGCAGAAAGTGGCCCGACGAGAGGCCCTGGCGCAGGTCCGCCTCAAGCGCCACGCGGTCGTGCAGGCGCGACTGCAGCTCGGGCGAATACAGCGCGTAGGCGTTGCGCCCGGCGCCCTTGGCCTGGTACATGGCAAGGTCAGCGCGCTGCAGCAAGGTGTCCGGGCTAACCGCCTCGCCGTCGAACAGGGTGACGCCGATGCTGGCGGTACTGTACTGGTCAATGCCGGCGATCTCGAAGCCACCGTTAAAGCACCCGAGCAGCGCGCCGGCGGCGGCTGTGGCGCGCTGCTGCGCCAACTCGCGCTCGGCGCCCAGGTCGTCGAGCAGGATCACGAATTCGTCGCCGCCAAAGCGGGCCACGATATCGGCCGTGCCGACCGCCGCGCACACGCGCTGCGCGACCATCTGCAGCAGCAGGTCGCCCTTGTCGTGCCCGCGCGTGTCGTTGATGCTCTTGAAGTTGTCCAGGTCGATAATCAACAGGGCCCGGTAGCGCCCTGCGGCGTGGTTGGCGGCGATCGCTTGCTCGACATGCGTGACCAGCAGTTCGCGGTTGGGCAGGCCGGTGAGCTTGTCGAAGTAGGCCAGCGTGTGGATTTTCGCTTCGCTCGCCTTGCGCTCGCTGATATCGAGGATGTAGACGGCCAGGCCTTCCTCGGACGGATAGGCGCGGATTTCGGTCCACAGCTTGAGCGGAGCGTAGTGTTCGACAAAGGCGACCGAGCAGTTCTCGCGCATGGCGCGGTGGTATTGAATGAAGTAGGGACCGTCCACCGCCTCCGGGAAGCGGTCCCAGATGTTCATGCCCAGCACTTCCTCGCGCGTGCATTGCAACAGCCGTTCAGCGGTACCGTTGATGAACGTGAAGCGCCATTCGCGGTCGAGCATGACGACGGCGTCGGTGATGCTCTCGAGCGTCGTGGTCAGGCGCGTGGCAAGAATGCGGCGGTCGCTGTCGGCGTGTTTGGCCTCGGTGATGTCCTGGAACCCACCCTGCACGCGGGTGACCGCGCCCTCGGCGCCAGAGACGGCTTCCGCCGTTATCCGTACCCATTTTCGTACGCCGCTTGCGCTGATGACCTGCATCTCTTCGTCAAAACCAATGCCATCGTTGGCGCAGCCGTCAAACAATTGTCTGGCACGCGCGCGCCACCCGGGCGGGTGGTAGGCGATCGCCTCAGCCACGGTGGGCGAGGCGCCATGCGGGACCTCGACGATATCGCACACTTCGTTGGACCAGAACATTCGGTCGCTCAGCAAATCCACAATCCAGCCGCCCAGGTGAGCGATGCGCCCGGCGATATGCACCAGCGTCTCATCGGGAAGGCGTGGGCTGGTGCTCATGACGGGTTGCGACGTGACGCGCTCATTGGCAACTCCTCGGGATTGTGCGCTGCTGCAAAACATTGTAGCGCGCAAGGTCGAAAGCGTGGGGTTTGCGCCACGCCTGACAAACGCCACAAAAAAATACAATTAAGTAATTTTTCTCCGGTGCTATATTTTCGCCTTACTCCAGCCTTGACGGGCGGCGATGCCAGACATTGTCTTGCGGCTCACCTTTGAGAGCAGCTACTTCGAGCCATACCGTGCTTGCGCGGATGCTGGGGCGCGCTGCGCCAAGCGAGCAGATTGCCACGCTCAAGGAACACCTGATCAATATTGCCACTCACATCCCGCAAGGGATGAATGTAGCGTGGGATTAGGGCCGGGATGTCATCCGTTCCGGGACTCTCAACCCAACCGTGTCGCGGCAATCAAGGCAAATACATCGGCTCCTCGCGCCCCGCGACCTCAAGTCGCAGCGACAGCACGCACCCTGTCAGCGGATACTGTTCGCGCTCCGCGGCCGGGCGGCCATGGCTGGCGCTGGTGACATACAGCGTGCGCAGGTCGTCGCCGCCAAAGGCGATCATGGTCGGGCAGCGCAGCGGCAGCGCGACCTCGCACAGCAGTTCGCCCTGCGGCGAAAAGCGCAGCAGGCGGCCGCCTTCGAACATCGCGCACCAGTAAGCGCCTTCGCTGTCGACGGCAGCACCGTCCGGACGCCCGCCATAGTTGTTGGCCTTGTCGCTCGAAAACTGATGGAACGGCTCGCGGTGCGACACCATTCCCGTTTCCGCGTCAAAGTTGTAGCGGTCGACGCGGTGGGCGGTGGTGTCGGCGTGGTACATGGCATGCTGCTCGGGTGCGAACGCCAAGCCGTTGGAGTTGGTCATCCCGCCCGACCATTTCAAGGTCAGCGCACCTTTTTCGAGGCAGTACATCTCGGCCGCCGGCTGGTCGCGCGGCTCGTAGATGGTGCCGACCCAGAAGCGCCCGGCGCCATCGACGCAGCCGTCGTTGAAACGCGCAATGGCCGTATCGTAAGGCGCCGGTGCGATGGGCGATACTTCGCCCGAGCCGGTGTCGAGGTGCACGAAGCCGCTGCGGGTCGCCACCACCAGGCCGCCGTGCGAATGGATCGCGATGGCGGCCGGTTCGCTTTCCATGCGCCATTCGCGGTGTTCGCCGGTCAGGGGATGGATGCGGTGCACTTTGTAGCCGGCGATGTCGACCCAGTAGATATTGCGTTCGGCGGGGTGCCACAGGGGGCATTCGCCCACCAGCATGGGGTCGGCGTGGACGACGGTAAATTGGTCGATGGTCCTTGGGGTCCGGTACGGCATATTAAACCGCGGCCTTTGCCATGGCAATCAGGCCGTTGGTAGAGCTGTCGTGCTGGGCTGGCTGGGCGTCGCCGTTGAGCTCTGCCTCGATCTTTTTGGCCAGCACTTTGCCCAGCTCGACGCCCCACTGGTCGAAGCTGTTCACGTCCCAGATCACGCCTTGCACAAACGTCTTGTGTTCATACAGCGCAATGAGCGCGCCCAGCGTGTAGGGCGTCAGGTATTCCATCAGAATGGTGTTGCTGGGTCGGTTGCCGGGGAAGGTCTTGTGCGGCGCCAGATCGGTGATTTGCGCCTCCGTCAAGCCCTGGCCCTGCAAGTCCTGCTTCACTTCGGCGGTGGTCTTGCCGCGCATGAAGGCTTCCGACTGCGCGAAGCAGTTGGCCAACAGCGCCGCATGGTGGTGGCCCATCTCGTGGGCCGGCCGCAGCGCGGCGATGAAGTCGATCGGCGTGACGTCGGTCCCCTGGTGCAGCAGCTGGAAGTAGGCGTGCTGGCCGTTGGTACCGCAGTCGCCCCAGATGACCGGGCAGGTGAGGGTGTCGACCGGCTGGCCGCCCTTGGTCACGCACTTGCCGTTGCTTTCCATGTCGAGCTGCTGCAGGTAGGCCGGGAAGCGGTTCAGGTCCTGGTGGTAGGGCGCGATCGACAGCGACGGGCAACCCAGGAACTGGCGGTTCCAAAAGCCGATCATGGCCAGCAGCACCGGCATGTTCTTTTCCAGTGGCGCCTCCTTGAAGTGCAGGTCCAGCGCGTGCGCGCCGGCCAGCAGGTCGCTGAAGTAGCCGTGGCCGACGGCCAGCATGACCGACAGGCCGATCGCCGACCAGACCGAATAGCGCCCGCCCACCCAGTCCCAGAACGGGAACATATTGGCCGGATCGATGCCGAACGTTTTGATCGCTTCGGTATTGGTGGAGACGGCCACGAAATGCTTGGCCAGCGCATCGGCGCCGGCGCGCTCGAGGAACCAGGCGCGCGCGCTTTGCGCGTTCATCATGGTCTCGGTGGTGGTGAAGGTCTTGGAGGCGATGATGAACAAGGTGGTCTCGGGATGGACCTTGCCGAGCGCGGCGTCGAGGTCGTGCCCGTCGACGTTGGAGACGAAGTGCAGTTTCAGGCGCGGGTGGGCGTACTGGCGCAGCGCCAGGCAGACCATTTTGGGGCCCAGGTCCGAGCCGCCGATGCCGATGTTGACGATGTCGGTGATCGGCTTGCCGCTGTGGCCGAGCCAGATGCCGGCGCGCACCGCATCGGTGAATACGCGCATGCGCTCCAGAACCCCGTGCACGTCGGCGCTGACGTCCTGGCCGTCGACCATCAGCGCCAGCTCGCGCGGCGCGCGCAGGGCGGTGTGCAGCACGGCGCGGTGTTCGGAGAGGTTGATGCGCTCGCCGGCGAACATGGCGTCGCGCTGGTCTTCCACGCCGCGCTCGCGCGCCAGATCGGCCAGCAGTTCAAGCGTGCGCGCATCGAGGCGGTTTTTTGAATAGTCTAGGAACAGGCCGGCCGCGTCGACCGTGAACGCGGGAAAACGCGCCGGGTCGTTGGCGAACAGGTCGCGCAGCAGCCAGTCTTCGGCTTCGAGCGCGTGCGTTTCAAGGGCTTGGTAGCTGGCGGTCGTGCTCAGGGCGATCTGGCGCATGGGAGTATGGTCGGAGGTTGGTTGTGCTTAGATTATCGAATCATACAAGAATTTGCGTAAATTCACTACAAACGGTGTTGAGGCCGCGGGCGGCGCGTGGCGGAATGCGGGTCGGGCCCTTTTCCGCCCTACGGAAATGGATGACGTCGGAAGGGGGTAAAAGGGCGCGGCGCGCATTGCGCGACATAGCGACAATCAGTTATGACCGTAGGGCGGAAAAGCGCGCAGCGCGCATTCCGCCATATCGCTGCCCGGGTCTCAAAACCCAATGTTTGTGTGAAATGTTCGGTTCCAGCAGTTTTTGTAGTAAAATTTCATGAAATTAATTCATAAGGAATGGCCATGGCCTTGCATCCCGTAGTTGAAGCGGTCACCAGTCGCATCATCAAACGCAGCGCGCCGTCGCGCGCGGCGTACCTGGCGCATCTTGACGCCGCCCGCCTGCAAGGCCCGCAGCGCGGCGCCTTGTCGTGCACCAACCTGGCGCACGGCTTCGCGGCCTTTCCCGCCAACGACAAGCTCAAGCTGCGCGAACTGAAAAAACCGTCGGTCGCCATCGTCTCGTCGTATAACGACATGCTTTCGGCGCACCAGCCGTTCGAGTCCTTCCCGGCCATCATCAAGGATGCGGTGCGCGAAGCGGGCGCGGTGGCGCAGTTCGCCGGCGGCGTGCCGGCCATGTGCGACGGCGTCACCCAAGGCCAGCCGGGCATGGAGCTGTCGCTGTTTTCGCGCGACGCCATCGCCATGAGCACCGCCATCGCGCTGTCGCACAATATGTTCGACGCCGCGCTGTACCTGGGCGTGTGCGACAAGATTGTGCCGGGCCTGCTGATCGGCGCGCTGCACTTCGGCCACCTGCCGGCGGTGTTCGTGCCGGCCGGCCCGATGACCAGCGGGATCTCGAACAAGGAAAAGGCGCGCATCCGCCAGCTCTACGCGCAAGGCAAGGCCACGCGCGAAGAGCTGCTCGAGTGCGAAGCCGGTTCGTATCACAGCGCCGGCACCTGTACCTTTTACGGCACCGCCAACAGCAACCAGATGCTGATGGAGATCATGGGCCTGCACCTGCCGGGCGCCGCCTTCATCACGCCGGGCACGCCGCTGCGCGACGCGCTCACCGCGGCCGCCGCCAAGCGCGCGGTCGAAATTTCCCAGCAGGGCGGCACCTACATCCCGGTCGGCCATGTGGTCGACGAAAAATGCATCGTCAACGCGGTGGTGGGCCTGTTGGCCACCGGCGGCTCGACCAACCACACGCTGCACCTGGTGGCAATCGCCAAGGCAGCCGGCATCGTCATCGACTGGGACGACTTCAATGAGTTGTCGGCCATCGTCCCGATGCTAACGCGGATCTACCCGAACGGCGACGCCGACGTCAACCACTTTCAGGCCGCCGGCGGCCCGGGCTTCGTGATCCGCGAACTGCTTGACGCGGGCCTCTTGCACGACGACGTCACCACCATTTTGGGGCGCGGCTTGCGCGCCCACTGCGCCGAGCCGTTCAGCGACGGCGCCGGCGCTGGCGTGTACTGGAAGCCGGTGCCTGAGAAGAGCGCCGACGAGAACGTGCTGCGCGCGGCGGTTAATCCCTTTGCGCCCGACGGCGGCATGGTGCTGGTAGCCGGCAACCTTGGCCGCGCCGTGATGAAAGTGTCGGCCGTCAAGCCGGAGCACCGCGTGGTCGAAGCGCCCGCGCTGACCTTCAATTCGCAGGAAGACTTCATGCACGCCTACAGCGCCGGCAAGCTCGATCGCGATTTCGTCGCGGTGCTGCGCTTCCAGGGCCCGCGCGCCAACGGCATGCCGGAGCTGCACGCACTCACGCCGGCGCTGGCCAACCTGCAGGACGCCGGGCGCCACGTGGCCCTGGTCACCGACGGGCGCATGTCGGGCGCGTCGGGCAAGGTGCCGGCGGCGATCCACGTCTCGCCTGAAATTCTCGCGGGCGGCCCGCTTGGCCTGGTGCGCGACGGCGACATCATTCGCCTGGACGCGGGCGCCGGCACGCTCGAAGCGCTGGTGCCGGCCGCTGTGTGGGCGGCGCGCTCTCTGGCTACGACCGACCTCTCGCCCAACCAGGTGGGCATGGGGCGTGAACTGTTTTCGATGTTCCGCAGTACCATCAGCGAAGCGGAGAAGGGCGCCACCACCTTCGCGCTGCCATCGCCGATCCACACCACCCTGCCGCTGCACGAGGCCGCCGACATTGGCGACACCGTACCCGGTTCCGACGAAGACACCCTGATCAAGAACCCAATATGACCATGACCTTACTTGACATCATGCGCTCGGCGAGCGTCATCCCCGTGATTGCCATCGACGATCCGGAGCACGCCGTTCCCCTGGCCCGCGCGCTCGTTGCCGGCGGCATTTGCGTGCTTGAAGTGACGCTGCGCACGCCCCACGGTCTGCGTGCGATTCGCGACATGGCGCAAGTGCCGGGCGCGATCCTCGGCGTGGGCACGCTCACCCTGCCCGAAGAATTCGCCGCCGCGCGCGATGCGGGCGCCGTGTTCGGCGTCTCGCCGGGCCTCACGCCAGCGTTGATTGAAGCGTCGCGCAAAAGCGGCCTGGCGCTCCTGCCCGGCGTGATGACGCCGTCCGAAGTAATGGCCGCGCGCGAGGCCGGCTTTCGTCAGCTCAAACTGTTCCCGGCGGTGCCGGCCGGCGGCGTGGGCATGCTTAACGCCATTGGTGGTCCGCTGCCTGACGTGACGTTCTGCCCGACGGGCGGCATTTCGATCGACACCGCGCCGCAGTTTTTGGCTTGCAAAAACGTGGCCTGCGTTGGCGGCTCGTGGCTCACGCCCAAGGATGCGATTGCGTCGGGCGACTGGGCCCGCATCACCGAACTGGCGCGCGCGGCGGCGGCACTGCGGCGCTAGGCTTGACGGCGCCCGTGCGCGCCGCACAGCGCAGCGCTTTCGCGCGCTGACGGCGGGCACGATGGCGCTGCGCCGGTTTGGCGCGGCCATCAATTTCGCTGCCGTGCGTATTTTCAACCGGCGCTACCTGCCGTTCGGCCTGCAGCCGAAAAACGGCGTGATGACCGCGAACGGGGCGATCTACTTTCACCGCTCCTGCTGCCTGCGCAGTTTTTCGGCAGGCAGCGAGCACGCCCGCTACGGGTTCCTCCTTGCGCCGCTGGATCGGTGAATATGACCCATTGAAAGTCCAGATAGCCCCGCTTGTGTATGAGGTCTGGCTCTGGGGAACCCGTGAAGAAATGGAAGGTATCCTCGGGGCTGCAACAGCGCGATTTCCTTCCCTTTTCGCGCTTCGCACGAGCAACGCGATCAATGGAATCTACAGTGCCCGGGTGCTAATCGAGACAGGTTTCGATAAGTACAAAGCTCAGCAATGGCGCGGCAGATGGTCAATAAACTTGTTTTAAGCGCCGTCGAGTACGATCGGCAGAGGTCGGCCAACAGTGGTCATTGGGTCTGATTTAGAATCTGGCTTTACAATGGAAAGATTTTTGGCACCCATGACGAATTGGCGCGACGAATTAAACCGTATTACGGTCGAGTTTTGGTGTGGAGTTGGTATGCTGGAAGAGCTGCCCAACATTGCTGACGCTGCCAATATTGATTTAGGTGAAGCGCATCCGGACATATGGCAATTCTATACATGTACATCAGATGGTCAGGCGAAGGATCTTACATCAAAAGTAGCGTTTCACCTGAACAGATTTGTCCCGGAGTCTTGGGAGGCACTGCCTTATGCGCAAGATGCGCTGAAGCGGGCGTTAGATAATTTCGCTGCTCACAAAATGTCAGTTCACGCGTTGTGCAGACTAGTACAAGATTTAGACTCCACATTCAACATCAATCTAAGTGACTTGCCTCAGCCGGCATCCCTCTCGGAGTTGAACGAGTGGTGGATGGGGACGCTTTGGGATTGCTGCGATTGGTGCGGGGAGAACCGGACGCATGAAGATCACCCTTCGCTACTTGCAGAGGCCCGGCGGGTGGCTACCATGTTGTCTGAAATCGCCTTTAAACGTTCTCGACTATAAACAGTATTTTTGTGCAGGCAGCGATAAAGTTGCTGCTGTGGAGTTCCGGGGGCCATCGCTATAGCCGCTGTCGTAGCGTCGAGTACAATCGGCAGTAGTCGGCAAATAGCAGACGGGCGGAATGAATTGCCGGGGCAGTCTATTATGGGAACATAGGAAGAAAGTGACTGTTCAGCCGCTATGCTGCGAGCTAGATAGGATTG
>NZ_JAFCTU010000013.1:0-178995 GCF_049896185.1 Massilia sp. TSP1-1-2 | reverse complement strand
TGGAATGCTGGAGGTCTTGCTTCGGGCCTTCACAGGCAATCCTATCCAGCTCGCAGCATAGCGGCTGAACAGTCACAATGCATTCTGCTATATGAACGTCTCAGTAGTGGTGAACGCCGCCTTTCTGCACAATGATTAGGCAGCACAATAAAACATAACAGGAGACAACAAAATGACAACATCCAGCATCTGGAAGCGCATCCGCACCGCCCTCATTGCAACCGGTTTGGGCCTGGCGGCCGCCGGCGCCTCGGCCCAGAGTTTCGCCAACGGCGCCGACGTCAGCTGGGTCAGCCAGCAGGAAAGCAGCGGCTACAAGTTCTATAACAGTGCGGGCGTGCAGACCGATCCGTTTTTGCTATTGAAGAACTTGCAGATCAACGCCATCCGGCTGCGGGTGTGGGTCAACCCGGCCGGCGGCTGGAGCGGCGGCGCCGACGTGCTCTACAAGGCCAAGCGCGCCGCCGCCCAGGGCCAGCGCATCATGATCGACTTTCATTACAGCGATGCATGGGCCGATCCGGGCAAACAAAACAAGCCGGCGGCGTGGGCCAACCACACGATTGCCCAGCTCCTGCACGATGTCGACAGCCACACCCGGGGCATCTTGAACTACCTGAAGACCAATGGCATCAACGTCGAGTGGGTACAGATTGGCAATGAAATCAATGGCGGCATGCTGTGGCCGGAAGGCAGCACCGCCAACTTTGCCAACCTGGCAAGCCTGATCAACAGCGGCTACAACGCGAGCAAAGCGGTGTATCCGAACGCCAAGGTGATCGTCCACCTGGCCAACGGCTACAAGATGAACGAATTCCGGTCGTTCTTCGACCGGCTCAAGGCCAACGGCGGCAAATGGGACGTGACCGCCATGTCGCACTACCCGCCACCGGCCGACTGGGCAAATTACAACCGCTACGTGTCCGACACCATGTGGGACATGATCGCGCGCTACAGCAAACCGGTCATGATTGCCGAAGTGGGCATGGACTGGCAGCAGGCGGCGGCCAGTAAAAGCATGCTGACCGATTTGCTGGCCAAGACGCGCGCGATGGGCGCCAACGGCCTGGGCGTGTTTTACTGGGAGCCGCAAGCCTATCCGGGCTGGCAGGGCTATACCTTTGGCGCCATGGACACGACGGGCAAGTTCACCGCGGCGATGGATCCTTTTTGACGGCGCATGGTTGACGCGGTTTTACCGCTCAGACCGGCAATAATGCAGCCTGTCGCAAACAGGCTGCCGCGCGCATGGCCCCCCGTTACGATGATTGTGTTCTTTCAAGAAACCAAACATTGCTTACCGAGGAAACGACCATGCGCACTTCTATCTCTTTCGCTGTATTGTTGTTCAGCTTGTTGGCCAGCGCTGTTGCCGGCGCCGCCGAACAAACCCGTCCCATGCCTCCCTTTACGGGCGTGAGCGCCCAGGGTCCGGTCAACATGATCGTAGAAGTGGGCAAGACCCAGTCGCTCGTGCTCAAGGGCGACGACAAATTCCTCAAGCGCGTGATGACCAAGGTCGTCGACGGCAAACTCGTGATCACCTTCCCCAAAACCGACAAGCACGAGGTCAACAGCGACTCGACGATCAACATCGCCATGCCCACGCTTAGTTCGTTCAACGTCGAGGGCGCCGGTTCGGTCGAGCTGAAAAATATTAACGGCGACAAGATCGATATCGGTTTCCAGGGCGCAGGACGGCTGGTGGCCACAGGCAAGGTCAGGCAGCTCAAGCTCAATGCCCAGGGCGTTGGCGACGTCGACACCAAGGCGCTGCTGGCGCAGGAGGCCAACGTCAACTTTGAAGGCATTGGCGCGGTCAAAGTGTACGCCAGCCAAAAGCTCGACGCGACGGTACAGGGCATGGGCTCGCTCAATTACTACGGCAACCCGCGCACGGTGCGCAAGCAAGTCGATGGGATCGGGTCGGTCAAGGCTGGCGATTGAACTCCCGGCGGCCAGGGCGGTCAGACTTGCTTTATGGAGGTGCGACATGAACCAGCTGCCGGAGCAAGGGCAAGGGAACGAGGAAGGCATCGTGCAAGACACCGAGGAGGACACAGAGCAAGACACAGAGGAAGCGGCAGAGGAAGCGGCAGAGGAAGCGGCCGACGACGCGATCAAGGCGCCCGAGGAGCTGAGCGAGGAAGAACTCAGGCTGATGGCCGACACCATGCCAGGCGATGGCCCGGGCGACTAAAGTGAACGGGCAGCCACCCTGAAATGATCGGTTAGTGGCAAACTTGATACTGGTTTTCACAAAAATGATATGGCTTCGGTGAAAAAAGGCATTGGACCCCGCCCTCGCCCTTGCCTAATATTGCTCCATAGAATAATTATTGGAGCGAGACATGGAAGCCATCTACGGACAGGCTGGGCAGCGCCGCTTCATCTGCGCGCTTGCCGCCATGGCGCTCGGTCTGGCCGCCTTCGCCGCTACCGCCGCCGCTGCCACCGCTCCTTCCACTACCGGCGCCGCGGCGTCGCCCCGCGAACGCCTGTCCCTCGACCGCGGCTGGCTATTCCATCTCGGTGACATCACCCCGCCCGACATCAAGGGCGCCGACCCCAGCTACAACAACGCCAAGGCCGGCAACGCCGCCGGCGCCGCCGCCACCACCTACGACGACTCCGACTGGCGCGCCCTCGACCTGCCGCACGACTGGGCGGTCGAAGGCCCGTTCGACCCCAACGGCAACAGCGCCCAGGGTTACCGCCCGCGCGGGGTCGGCTGGTACCGGCGCTACCTGCGTATCGATCCAAGCGAGCGCGGCCGCCACATGGAACTGCAGTTCGACGCCATCGCCACCCACGCCACGGTGTGGGTCAACGGCAACCTGGTGCACCGCAACTGGTCTGCTTACAACGCCAGCAACATCGACATCACGCCCTACCTGCGCTACGGCGACGCTGGCAACACCATCGCCATTCGCGCCGACGCCAACCCGATGGAAGGCTGGTGGTACGAAGGCGCGGGCATCTATCGCCACGCGTGGCTGGTCAAAAGCAATGGCGTACATGTGGTGACCGATGGCGTCGCTGCCACCGCGCGCCTGGTCAAAGGCCATGACTGGTCGCTGCCGGTAGGCGTCACGCTCAATAACAGCGCCGACCGCCCGGCCAAGGTCAGCGTTGAAGTAAGCCTGTTTGCGCCGGACGGCAAGCTGGCCGCGAGCGCTGCGCGCCGGGTCGCGCTACCCGTGCTGGCCAACACCACCGTCACGCTGCCGCTGGCAATCAAGGCGCCGGCGCGCTGGTCGCTGGAACAGCGCAATCTGTACCGCGTGAGCGTGACGGTGCGCCAGGATGGCAAGCTGCTCGACGAAACGATGCTGCACACGGGCTTTCGCACCATCCGCTTCGATCCGCAGCAAGGCTTGTTCCTCAACGAGCAGCACGTCAAGCTGCAAGGCGTGTGCATTCACCAGGACCACGCGGGCGTGGGCGTGGCCGTGCCCGACGCGATCTGGGAATACCGCCTGCGCCGCCTAAAGGAACTGGGCGTCAATGCGATCCGCTTTTCGCACAACGCCGTCGCGCCCGAGGTAATGGACATGGTCGACCGCATGGGTTTCCTGGTCATGGACGAGAACCGTAACTTTAATCCCTCGCCAGACTACCTGCTGCAGCTTGAATGGATGGTGCGGCGAGACCGCCACCGTCCCGGCGTCATCTTGTGGTCCGTGTTTAACGAGGAACCCGAACAAGGCACCGAAGTGGGCTACGAAATGGTGCGCCGCATGGTCGCCGCCGTCAAGACGCTGGACGCGACACGGCCGGTGACGGCCGCCATGAACGGCGGCTACTTTAGCGAGCGCAACGTGGCGCAGGCGGTGG
Source organism: Massilia sp. TSP1-1-2 (assembly GCF_049896185.1). NCBI lineage: Bacteria > Pseudomonadati > Pseudomonadota > Betaproteobacteria > Burkholderiales > Oxalobacteraceae > Massilia > Massilia sp. TSP1-1-2. The sequence goes on along the minus strand of NZ_JAFCTU010000013.1, from coordinate 175,158 downwards.
ACGTGGTGGGCGCCAACTATCACGTGGGCGACTACGACAAGTACCACAAGGCCAATCCCGGCAAGCCGTTCACCAGTTCCGAAGACACGTCCGCCTTCATGACGCGCGGCGAATTTTCCACCGACGCCGGCAAAAACCTGATCGCCAGCTACGACGACGACTTCGCACAGTGGGGCAACAGCCACCGCGACGCCTGGCAAGCCATCGCCACCCGGCCTTTTGTGGCAGGCAGTTTTGTCTGGACCGGGTTCGACTACCGGGGCGAGCCCACGCCCAACGTGTGGCCGTCGGTGAGCTCCGTATTTGGCATCATGGACATGAACGGCTTTCCCAAGACGGCCTACTACCTGCACCAGGTGCAGTGGATCAAGGACCGCCCGCTGATCTACCTTGCGCCGCACTGGAACTGGGCCGGCAAGGAAGGCAAGGACATCCGCGTGATGGTGATGGCCAATGTGGAACGCGCCATGCTGCTGCTGAACGGGCGCGTGATCGGCGAACAGGCGATCGACCCGTACCGTATGAACTACTTCACCGTCCCCTACCAGAGCGGCAAGCTGGAAGCGGTTGGTTTCAATCACGGCCGCGAAGTGGCGCGCGCCAGCGTGGAAACCACCGGCCCGGCCGTGGCCCTTGAAATGGTCCCCGACCGCGATGCGCTGGCCGGCGACGGCCGCGACGCCATGCCCATTACCGTGCGCGCCATCGATGCGCAGGGGCGCGCGGTGCCCACCGACAGCGCCCAGCTGACCTTCGACGTGTCAGGCGCGGGCCGCGCGATCGGCCATGGCAATGGCGACCCGAATTCGCACGAAGATGAACAAGGCAGCACGCGCAAATTGTTCAACGGCCTGGCCCAGCTGATCGTGCAAAGCAGCTTTGAGAGCGCAGGCATGCTGCAGGTGACGGCCAGCGCACCGGGACTGCGCGCAGCCAGCGTGCGCATTCCCGTCAAAGCGGTCGGCGCAATGCCGTTCGCGCCGGCAGCCGGCGCTGCGCCCACTAAACTTGGGAATTGGCGCATCGCCCCGGCCAGTGCTACGCGGCCCGATCCGGCATCCAATCCCAGCGAAAGCGAGCTGCAAGTGTGGGGTTGGGGCCAGCAGGCGCCGGCCAAGCTGGACGCCGAAAAAGGCGGTCAGTTCAACCTGTTTCGCACCAGCTTCACGCCGCGCAAAAATCTATCAGACGGCAACGCCCACCTGCGTTTCAAGCGCATCGCAGGCAAGGCTGAAGTCTGGCTCGATGGCCGTTTGGCGGGCACCAAGAGCGCGTTCGCGCCGGCCGAATGGCGCGTGCCGCTACTCGCAGGAACAGGCGCGCGCCGGATCACGGTGATCATCGAACGCCAGGCGGGGGAAGCGGCCGGCATGGACGACGTGAGCGTGGAAGCGGGCAGCATCGCCCAGGCCAGCGCGTTGGCGCGGTGAATCGCATGTGCCCTGCACTGTTCACCCATCTGGCCCGCATCGGCTGCGCCCTGGTACTGCTGACGGGGGGGGCCAAGGCCGGCGCGCAAGCGCTCAGGATCATCATCCCGCCGATTGAAACGAGCGCGCGCGGGCATGCCCAATTTTTTCCGCAGGCGCTAGAACTGGCTTTGCGCAAGACAGAATCGAGCCATGGTGCCTTTGCGATTGACTATTACCCGCGCCACGTGTCGGTGCAACGCAGCGTCGAGGAACTACGCGCCGGCAAGGCCATCAACCTGATCTGGACGGCAAGCAACCCTGCTCGTGAAGAGCAGCTGCTGCCCGTGCGCATTTCACTGCTGCGCGAGTTGAACAATTACCGTGTGCTCCTGATACGCGAACAGGACCAGGCTGTGTTCGACCAGGTGCGCACGGCCGATGACTTGCGCAAACTGCGCGCCGGCATGGGTGCGCAATGGGTGGATAGCGACATCATGCGCAGCAACGGCTACCAGGTGACAACGTCGCTGCACTACAACGCGCTATTCGAGATGCTGGTGCTCAAACGCTTCGACTACTTCCCGCGCGGGCTGTATGAAGTGTGGAATGAAGAAAGCATACACCGCGAGGCCGGATTGCGCATCGAGAAAAGCCTGATGCTCTACTATCCGGCGCCGTTCTACTTTTTTGTCAATCGGAAGGACAAGGCGCTCGCGCAGCGTATCGAGCTTGGCTTGAAGATTGCGCAGGACGATGGCAGTTACGAGCGCCTGATGCGCAGTTTTCCCGGCATCAAACGCGGTCTGGAGGAACAGAAAAAGGGTGGCCGGCGGCTGTTCGTTCTCGATGGACCGGCTTCGCAATACGCCGCCAGCAAGCCTGACGAGGGGGCGCAGTCGCCCGAGCGGGCGGCGCTGGCACGCGGTCTGCTGTGGGCGCCGCTCAAGCCATAATCTAGCCGTAATCAGGCCGTAATCAGGCCGTAATCAGGCTGCAATTGGGCTGCAATCAACACGCTGCTGCTAGCGCACGAAACTGGGCCGCTTGGGGTCGAAGGTCCAGCCGGGAAAAAAATACTGCATGGCGCAAGCATCGTCGCGCGCCCCGAGTCCATGACGCAGATAGAGCTGGTGCGCCGCTTCGATCGCGTCCATGTCAGCCTCGACGCCCAGCCCGGGCCTGGCCGGCAGCGCCACTTCGCCGTCGACAATGCGCAGTGGCTCGCGCGTCAGATGCTGGCCGTCCTGCCAGATCCAGTGCGTGTCGAGCGCGGTAATGTGCCCCGGCGCGGCGGCGCCGACCTGGGTGAACATGGCCAGCGATATGTCAAAGTGATTGTTCGAGTGCGAACCCCACGTCAAGCCCCATTCATGACACAGTTGCGCCACCCGTACCGACCCTTGCATGGTCCAGAAATGCGGATCGGCCAGCACAATATCGACCGCTTGCAGCAAGAACGCGTGCCCCAGCTCGCGCCAGTCGGTGGCGACCATGTTGGTGGCCGTACGTAGCCCGGTCGCGCGCCGAAATTCGGCCATGGTTTCGCGCCCTGAATAGACGCCTTCGGCCCCGCACGGGTCTTCCGCATAAGCGAGCACCGCCTCCTTGCCACGGCACAGGCGGATCGCCTCCTTGAGCGACCATGCGCCATTCGGGTCGAGCGTGATGCGCGCATCGGGAAACCGTTCGGCCAGCGCAGCGGCCGCCTCCATTTCCTGGTCGCCGCGCAGTACGCCGCCCTTGAGCTTGAAATCCTTGAAGCCGTAGCGCTCCTGCGCCGCCTCGGCCAAGCGCACTACCGCCTCGGTCGTGAGCGCGGGTTCGCGCCGGATGCGCGACCAGGTATCGGGCGCGTCCGGTTCGGCGGCGTATCCTGGCGCGCGATCGGACTGGCCAATGTAAAACAGGTAACCGAGCATGGGCACCTTGTCGCGCTGCTGCCCTTCGCCCAGCAGCGCGCACAGCGGCACCCCAAGGAACTGGCCGAGCAAGTCAAGCAAGGCTGACTCGATTGCCGTAACGGCGTGGACGGTCACGCGCAGGTCGAACGTCTGCAAGCCGCGGCCACCCGCGTCACGCTGCCCGAAGGCGGCGCGCACGCCGTTCAGGACTTGCTGGTAGGCGCCCAGCGTCCGCCCCAGCACCAGTTCGCGCGCCTCTTCCAGCGTTTTCCTGATCGGTTCCCCGCCCGGCACTTCGCCCAGGCCCGTGTGGCCCGCGCTGTCGGTCAACATCACGATATTGCGCGTGAAATAAGGGCCGTGCGCCCCGCTCAGGTTCAGCAGCATGCTGTCGCGGCCAGCCACCGGCACCACCCGCATCGCCGTAATGACCGGCGCCGTAGGCAGTTCATTCATGAGTTGCTTCATGAGTTGCGTCATGCGTTGCTTCCTGAGTTGCTTCCTAATAGGTGCCGGGCACCAGGATGGTACGGCCAACGTCGGCAATATCGCGGTGTCCGCAAAGCGCCATCGTGATGTCAAGTTCATTACGGATGATCTCCAGGCAGCGCGCCACGCCCGCCTGCCCGCCCGCCCCCAGCCCGTACAGGAAGGGCCGGCCAATATAGACGCCGCGCGCGCCAAGCGCCACGGCCTTGATCACGTCCTGGCCCGAGCGGATGCCGCCGTCCATGTGGATCTCGACCTGCTTGCCGACCGCCTCCACAATCGCCGGCAAGGCCGAAATGCTCGACCGCGCACCGTCCAACTGGCGCCCGCCGTGGTTGGACACGATCAGCGCGTCGGCCCCGCATTGCGCGGCAAGCACGGCGTCCTCCGGGTCCAGAATGCCTTTTAAAATCAGCTTGCCGCCCCAGCGCCGCTTGATCCACTCGACGTCGCTCCAGGACAGGGCGGGATCGAACTGCTGCGAGGTCCACGACGACAAGGAGCACATGTCCGTCACCCCTGCCGCGTGCCCGATCACGTTACCAAAGCCGCGCCGCCGCGTGCCCAGCATGCCCATGCACCAGCGTGGCCGGGTCATCATGTTGGCGATGTTTTTCAAGGTCAGGCGCGGCGGCGCCGACAGGCCGTTGCGCAAATCCTTGTGGCGTTGGCCGAGTATCTGCAAGTCCAGCGTGAGGACCAGCGCCGAGCATCGGGCCACCCTGGCGCGCTCGATCAGCCGTTCAATGAAGGCGCGGTCCTTCATGACATAGATCTGCATCCAGAAAGGGGCGCTGGTGTGGGCGGCGACGTCTTCGATCGAGCAGATCGACAGCGTCGAGAGCGTAAAAGGAACGCCGAACGCTTCGGCAGCTTTGGCCGCGAGGATCTCGCCGTCGGCATGCTGCATGCCGGTTAGGCCCGTGGGCGCCAGCGCCACCGGCATGGCCGCGTGCTGGCCAGCCATGGTGACGGCAAGCGAGCGGTTTTCCATGTTGACCGCCACGCGCTGGCGCAGCTTGATGGCGCCAAAATCGTCGCTGTTGGCGCGGTAAGTCGATTCGGTCCAGGAGCCCGAATCGGCATAGTCGTAGAACATGCGCGGCACCCGGCGCCTGGCTAATAGCCGCAGGTCCTCAATGCAGGTCATCGATTGCACTTGTCATTCTCCGAAAAAAAAGCGTTGTTCGGGCACGCCCGCCGGGCGCTGGCGGCCCTTTGATTTGCGGCCATCGTACAAGCAATGATTGGCATTGATCGAACCGGCACCCAAATAATCAAGATGATGATTTGCGCCGCCGGTGGGGGCGAGGCCAATGCCCTGCGCCCTGCCGCCAGCGCAAACAAGGCGCGGCGTCAGGGCGTCTTGATCAAATCGATGGCATCGTAGGCGTAGGCGGGACTCAAGTACTGGACGCCGCCGGAGCCGCTGATGACGCTCAAGACAATGGTATTTTCCCCCACCAGCAACTCGTTGGCCGGGATGTTGTAAGTATACATCTTGTTGTTGCCGCGAAAGCTACCCAGCGTAATACTGCGGCTGTTCGGCTGGTTCGAGGCGCCGGGATTGGGCGCGACCCAGCCGTTGACCTGGGCTTTTGGCCGCCCGCCCGATTGCGCCACCGTGATGCCTGCGCGCAGCGTCAAGGGTGCGATCTGGCTCTTGCGCAAGTTGAACTTGATCGTAATGTTGCCGTTCACATCTTTCCACTGGTAAGGCGAAAAATCGGTCGCCGCTACCGACGTTCCTACCCTGTATTCGCCCATGGTCCACGGACCTTGGCGCACGTCGGATGGATGCATGTCGCGCAGCCGCGCACCGTTGGCAAATTCGTTGGGCGTGCCGTCCCAGTTGCCAATGCGCCAGAGCGCAACATCGTTGCCCGGGTCGGCCAGCACGCTGCGGCTGTCCAGGGTGGTGCTGCCCCCCGCCGTCACCGTCACCGGTTCGGTCAGCACGGCGTACTCGCCCTTGTAGACGGTCATGCTGTAGTTGCCTGCCTTCATCGCGGGCGAACTAAAACTGCCGGTGACGGGATCGGCCGTCGTCCAGTATTGCGCAACAGCATTGGCGAACGCGACGGTGTACGGGTAGGCGCTGTTCATGCCGCTCAAGCCCGCGCCCACCACCTCGCCGCGCCCGGCTGGGCCCACCCAGCCCTTCAGGTTATGCGCTCCCATCCAGCCCATGTCCGGAATGGCGGGCGCGTCGCCGTTGGTAAACAGCAGCGCGTACGGACCGTGAAAACCCGTGCGCCATGCTTCGGTCTGGTTGTGGCCCGAATTCATGTAATTGTAGACTTCAGCGGCCTGGAACTGGATATCGTTGTAGAAAGGCCCGCCGGAACTGGACTCGCGATTACCGTAAGCCATGTAGACGCCGACGCCGGGGCCGCGTACACCACGCAGCGTGAGGTCGATGGCGCGCTGGTTGCCAAAATACTTGGAGCGCGTCTCGCCGTTCGGCAGACCGAATACGTCTGCGCTTTCGACTGCGCCGGTAGTGCCCTCCGTGTTCGACGCGGGTGGACGCTCGGGCACCAACGCCCCGTTCAGGCGCGTGATCCAGCGCAGTTCGCCTACCGCCGGTTCGGCAGTGACGTAAGTACCCATATAGATCGTGTTTTCGCCTTGGCGTACCAGCAGGTAATGCGTCAGCGTGGGCGTGGTCAAGGTCAGTTTCACCACGCCATCGGCCACGGCGAACGTGGTCGGCGCGCCAATACCGGAGCTGATGTGCGAAAACTTGCTTTGCAATTGCAGCTCGGGCCCGCCGTTATAGCGAATCGAAATAATGTCGCCCGAACTTTGCCGGACCTTGAACACCAGGCCCGCGCCACTGTCGACGGTAATGATGCCGCTGGCGGCAACGGCGCCAAAGGCGCTGGCGTTAACCGCGAGCAGTTGTTCTGATTGTGCGTGCAGCGGCCCGGCGGCACCCGCCAGCAGCATGGCCGAGCATGCCGCCAGGCAGGCGCTGCGCCAGCGTCGCTGAGGCGCGGTGGGTTTGATTGGATTGTCCAAAATTGTCTCCGTCTGATTGGTATCGAGGCGGGCTCGTGCCCGCAATCCACTATTGCGGCCAGAGCCAGGTCAGTCAATACAACACGGCCCAATTCCCGAAAGACTCAGGCGCTTGATTGGAAGGAAGACGACGGGCGGGACTGCGGGCAGGCCTATTTGCTCAGCCACATGATTATCTGTTGAGCCAAAGGCATGCGTCGTTGACAAGCGCCGGCATGAAATTAATACTGGCATCGCGCTTGCTTGATGAGGCTGCGCACCTAAGTCTCTTCGCAACGGGCTGGCGACAGCTCGTTGCAATTTTTTTGGGTCAACAGAACGCAACCGAGCTCGCCGTCTTCATACCAAATTACAATTACTTTGGCATCAGCAGCCAACTAATGCTCAACCCGCCAGCGCCGTGGGTGTGGTGGCGCGACCCCAAGCCCTATGGCGTTTTGTCTCATCGACAGCTTTGTTTTGTCGAATTTTCGTCCCGTTTCCCCCTTAATGTCGAAAAGCCGCGCAACGCCTGCAAATTCGACAAAACGAGGCATTGAACGCGACAAAATGCACGAGCGAGCCGCACTCGCCACCCCACCCCGCGCCTGCCTTTCGTGCTCACTAGACAATCACACCAATCAAGTTTTTGATTCTTTCCAGTCATCACTTGCGCGCATGCATGCCTCACATAGAATACCGCTCAGGCTTTCCCCCATTCGCGCTATAGAAACCGACCTCATGCCAACACTGCTGCCAGCCCTTCGTCTCACCGCCACCATCGTCTTGCTGCTGGGCGCCTTTCCCGCGCTTGCCCAGAGCGGCCGCGTGACCACCTCGTTTGACCCCGGCTGGCGCTTCCTGAAAGGCGACGCGGCGGGTGCCGAAGCGCCGGCCTTCCCCGATTCCGCCTGGAAAAGCGTGGCCGTACCGCATGACTGGAGCATTGAAGGCCCCTACGACAAAGCCAACCCCAGCGGGCGCGGCGGCGGCTACCTGCCCAGCGGCGTGAGCTGGTACCGCAAGCAATTCACGCTGCCGGCCGGCGAGGCGGGCCGCCGCGTGCGTATCGAATTTGACGGCGTGATGGCCAACAGCGACGTCTGGATCAACGGCGTCCACCTGGGCAAACGCCCCTACGGTTACGTCAACTTTAGCCTCGATCTGAGCGCCCACCTCAAGTTCGGCAAGGGCCAGGCCAACGTCATCGCCGTGCGCACCGACACGACAGTGCAACCGGCCTCGCGCTACTACACGGGCGCCGGGATTTTCAGGCACGTCAAACTGGTCAGCACGGCGCCTGTGCACTTTGGCGCCGGCGGGGTGTTTGTCTCCACGCCGAACGCCGGCGCCGACAACGCCAGTCTGCGCCTGCAAGCGGACGTGGTCAATGAATCGGCAAGCGGCGCTCGCTACACGCTGCGCACCACCATCGTCGACCCGGACGGCAAAACCCTCCAGACCATCGAGACCGCCCAGACTGTGGCACCCGGCCAGTCGGCCACGCTGGAGCAGGCCGGCGCGGTCAAGGCGCCGCAGCGCTGGTCGCCGTCGCAACCGGCGCTATACCGCGCCGTGTCGGTGCTACTCAACGGGAACGCGGTACTTGACGAGCAAAGCACCACCTTCGGCATTCGCGACGCAAAATTCGAGGCGGTCACCGGCTTTTGGCTCAATGGCGTGAACCTCAAAATCAAGGGCGTCTGCCTGCATCACGACGCTGGCGCACTGGGCGCTGCCGTGCCGCTCGACGCCTGGCGCCGACGCTTTACGCTGCTGCGCCAGGCGGGTGTGAATGCGATTCGCACCTCGCACAACCAGGTCGCCGCAGAATTTCTCGACCTGGCCGACAGCATGGGCTTCATGGTCATGGACGAGACATTCGACACCTGGACCGCCGCCAAACACAATGGCGAAAAGGGTTACAACCTGAACTTCAAGACATGGTGGGAAGCCGACACCCGCGCCATGATCCTGCGCGACCGCAACCACCCGAGCATCATCCTGTACAGCGTGGGCAACGAGATCCATGACAACCTCGACAACCCCGAAGGCTTCCAGAAGTACAAGATGCAGCAAGACCTGGTGCACCAGCTTGACCCGACGCGCCCGGTGACGATGGCGCTGTTTCGCCCCGCCCTGTCCAAGGTCTACCAGAATGGCTTCGTCGAGACCATGGACATCGTGGGCCAGAACTACCGCGAGAGCGAACTGGTGGCCGCGCACCTGGCCAAGCCGGCGCGCAAGGTCATCGGCACCGAAAACGGCCACACCAGCGCGGCCTGGCTCGCCATGCGCGACAACGCCTTTGTCGCCGGCCAGTTCCTGTGGGTCGGCTTTGACTACCTGGGCGAAGCCGACTGGCCCGCCACCACCTATGACCAGGGCCTGTTCGATCGCGCCGGCAACTGGAAGCCGCGCGGCCTGCAGCGGCGCAGCTGGTGGTCGAGCGAGCCGGTGGTGCACATCGTGCGCAACAACGACAACGGCGGCGCCGGCTCCTGGGTCAACGACTGGACCCCGACCGACATGCAAACCTACGACGATGCCAAAGTCGAGGTGTACAGCAATGCGGAGGAAGTCGAGCTGTTCCTCAATGGCCAGTCGCTGGGCGCCAAGGCCCTGCCCAAGGATGCCGCGCCGCGTGCGTGGAACGTCACTTTCGCGCCCGGCAAGCTGCGCGCCGTGGGCCGCAATGGCGGCCAGGAAGTCGCCGCCGAAGAACTGGCAACGGCCGGCCCGGCGGCGCGCATCGAACTGACCAGCAGCCGGCCCAAGCTCAGCGCCGCATTCGACGACGCTGCCTTCGTCACTGCCCGCCTGGTCGACGCCAAGGGCGTGACGGTTCCCAACGGCGGCCAGGAGATCAGCTTTGCCGTGGCCGGCCCCGGCGCGCTGGCAGCGCTCGACAATGGCGACATCAACAGCCACGCTTCGTACCAGGGCACGGCGTGCGTGGCCGCCGCCGGCAAATGCCTGGCGGTAGTCAAGGCCACTGCGACGGGCAGCGCCATCACGCTCAAGGCATCCGTAAAGGGCTTGCCGCCAGCGTCACTGAGCATCGCCACGGCGCCGGCGGCCCCATGAAGCGCGTGGGCTTTGCCGCCAAGATGGCAAGCGCAGCGGCAAGCGCTTTGGCATTGTCGGCCTGCGCGCATGGCAGCGACGCCATGCGCTACACGTTCGACCCTGCGGCGCAAGGGGGCAAGCCCCTGGTCTTCAATGCCGACCTCCCCGAAGGCAATTACAACGTCAGCATCAGCTTTGGCGACCGAAGCCAGGCGGCCAGCACCACGGTCAAGGCCGAACTGCGGCGCCTGATGCTGGAAAACGTGCGCACCTTGCCAGGTGAAGTGGCCACGCGCACCTTTACGGTCAATGTGCGCACCGCGCAGATCAAGGCAGTGCCGGGCGTGGCGGCAGGCCAGGTCAAGCTCAAGGCGCCGCGCGAAACCGTGGACGAAGCCGTTTCCTGGGATGCGCGCTTGACGCTCGAATTTATCGGCGCCCATCCCGCAGTGCGCGAGATTCGCATCGTGCCGGCGGCCACGCCCACATTGTTCTTGCTGGGTGACTCGACCGTCTGCGACCAGGGGCGCGAACCGTACGCCAGCTGGGGCCAGATGCTGCCGCGGTTTTTCAAGCCGGGCATTGCAGTGGCCAACCATGCCGAGTCGGGCGAAACCTACCGCGACGCGATCGCCCGGCGCCGGCTCGACAAGGTGCTCAGCGCCCTGCAGCCGGGCGACACAGTCATCATGCAGTTCGGGCACAACGACCAGAAACAGCTCAAGGATGGCAAGGGTGGCCCGTTCACCACCTACAAGGACGAAATCCGCACCCACGTCACGCGGATCCGCGCGCGCGGCGGCGTGCCCGTCATTGTCTCGCCAATGGAAAGGCGCAGCTTTGACGAGCATGGCAAAGTGCGGCCCTCGCTGATCGACTACGCCAACGCCGCGCGCCAGGCGGCGCAGGAACTGGGCGCGGCCTTCATTGACCTGAATGCGATCAGCAAACCGTTCTACGAGGCGCTCGGTCCCGAGCAATCGCGCCTGGCGTTTGCCGAGCCAAAGCCCGGCCAGACCGACAACACGCACCACAACAACTACGGCAGCTACCAGCTTGCCAAGGCCATCGTGACCGGCCTGCGCGCGGCCAAGGTGCCGGCCGCCGCCTTTATCGCCGACGACGCCGGCGTGTTCGATCCGGCCCACCCCGATCCGGTGGCGGCGTTCGCCGTTCCGGCCAGCCCCGACTTCACCACACAGCGCCCGCTTGGCGACGAGACCAATCAATGAAACTGCCCAAACTCCTGCCGCTGGCACTGCTGCTCGCCAGCGCCGCCGCCCACGCGGGTGACGCCTATCTGTTCACCTACTTTACCAACAACGGCGAAGACGGCCTGCACCTGGCGGCCAGCAGCGACGGCTATCGCTGGGACAAGCTCAATGGCGGCAAAAGCTATCTGCAGCCCAAGGTCGGCAAATCGCGCCTGATGCGCGACCCGTGCATCGTGCGCGGACCGGACGGCACCTACCACATGGTGTGGACGTCGGGCTGGAACGAAAACAACATCGGCTACGCGTCGTCCACCGACTTGGTGAACTGGTCCGAGCAAAAAGAACTGCCCGTGATGGCGCATGAGCCGACAGTGCTCAACGCCTGGGCGCCTGAGATCACCTACGACGACAAGCGCGGCGAATTCCTCATATTCTGGGCCTCCACCATACCGGGCAAATTCCCGCTCACCGAAGGCTCATCGGAAGAAAAATACAATCACCGGATGTACGCTACGACGACGCGCGACTTCAAGTCCTTTACCCCCACAAAGTTGTTTTATGATCCCGGCTTTAGCGTGATCGATGCCACTTTCGTGCGCGCGCTCGGCAAGTCGTGGCTGATGGTGAAGGATGAAACTCGCCATCCGCCGCGCAAATACCTGCAGCTGGCCGCCGCGCCGGATGTGCGCGGCCCTTTCGGCCAGCTGGGCGCACCGATCACCAAAAGCGGGCTGTGGGTGGAAGGGCCAACCGCGCTGCAGGTGGGCCAGGACGTCATCGTCTACTACGACGCGTACACCTCGAAGCATTACGGCGCGCTGCGCTCGCCCGACATGGTGAACTGGGAAGACGTCACCGCCAAAATGCAGTTCCCCGACGACGGCACGGCGCTGCGCATGCGCCACGGCACGGCCATTGCCGTCCCAGCCGCGCTGGTGGACACGCTGCGCTCAGCGGGCGCGCCGGCCACCACCATTGCCGACGATGACAACTACCGGCCGCGCCTGAATTACCAGACCTACTTCAACGACTACGTGGCCAGCCGCCGGGGGCAGCCGGCGCAGATTGTGTTCGTTGGCGACTCGATCACCGAGCAATGGCGCTGGGGCGCCGGCTGGCCGGTGTGGAAGCGGCATTTCGAGGAGCGCGGCTTCGACTTCGGCCTGGGAGCGGACAAGACCCAGCACACCTTGTGGCGGCTCGAGAACATCGCCTTGCCGAACCTGGCGCCCAAGCTGGCCGTGGTCATGATCGGCACCAACAACGTTCAGAATACGCCGGACGAGATTGCGGCCGGCGTGAAAGCGGTGCTGGCGGCCACGCAACGCAAGTTCCCTGCTGCCAGGATCGCCTTGATGAGCATTTTGCCCAATGCGCGGGCGACCGGGAAGATGGCCCAGGCAAACCTGCAGCTGGCCAAACTGGCGGACGACAAGCGCGTGTTTTACATCGATCTGGCGGCGCGCTTTACGCCGGAAGGCGACAACTGGAAAGGGCTAAGCCGCGACAAGCTGCACTTGTCGGCCGAGGGGTACGAAATGTGGGCGAGCGCGCTCGAGCCGCTGCTAAAACCGTAGGGCGAGCGCGCGCGCAGTATGCTTGCGCCGAAAACCCTGAACCACAACGTCCTCGCGTACTAGGCTTTAGCAGAAGGGACAGCAGCGCAGCACAGTTACATCGTCCTCGCGCACGCGGGGATCCATAGAACGGACGAGTCACGGTCTCATTTACACGAGCTGATCACGGTAACACATTGACTAGAATAGAACTATTGGCATCCGTTCTATGGGTACCGAGCCGTCGGACGGCCGCGCACGCGAGGACAACGTTGTTCTGCCACGCGGTCCCTCTTGTGCCACAGTCCCATGCAAACTACTGCACCACCGCGTTCACCCGCGCCAGTTCATCCGGCGCAAGCGACTTTTCCATCACCTGCGCGCCCTGCACCGCCTGCGCATTGCCCAACTTGGCGCCCAGGCGCAGCCAAGACAGCGCCTGCACAGGATCCCTCACCCCGCCCTCACCCCGGTACAGCATGGCCGACGCATTGACCATCGCCGCGTCCAACCCCTGCGAGGCAGCGGCCAGAAACAGCTTGCGCGCCAGCGGCAAATCCTGGCCGACTTGCTGGCCTTGGAAAAAATACGTCCCCAGCGCATTTTGCGCCGCAGGATGTCCCGCCACCGCTGCCAGCTTGTAAAACACCAGCGCCCGCGCCGGGTCGCCCGCCACGCCCAAGCCCTCGTCATACGCCTGCGCCAGCGCGTACTGCGCCTCGACCTTGTCGCGCCCGGCCGGCGCATTGACGGCGACTTTTTGCCACCAGCCAAACGCCCCTTGCGGGTCATTTTCCTGAGATACCTGCGCCAGCGCCAGCTGCGCCGGGACGTAGCCGGAAAGCGCCGCACTAGCGTACAGCTTCAGCCCACCGGCCACATCCCGCTCGCCGCCAAAGCCGCTGTACAGCATGCGCCCCAGTGTATACCGCGCCGGCACATGATCGAGTTCGGCCGCCTGCCGGTACCACGAGCGCGCGCGCGCCATGTCGCCGCTTGTGATTGCCAGCTGCGCCAGGCGCACCTGGGCCTCGATGCGCGGCGTGCCCTGTTGCGGCGCCTTCGGATCGAACTTGCTGTAATGGGCCGCGCTCAGCCTGGCCAGGGCCAGCTTTTCATACCACGCCGCTGCCTGCCTTGGGTCGCGCGCCGTGCCTTGGCCTGCTTCGTACATGGTGCCGGCCATCAGCGCCGCCTCGTCCCAGCCAACCTTGTTGTACGACGCCTGGAAGGAAGCGAGCGCACGCGCATAGTCGCCCCGGTCGTAGGCCGCATACGCCTCGGCCAGCGACTTGTCTGTGCGCGCGATCTGGTTGCGCCCCGCCGCCGCGCTGTACGACGCCTGGGTGCAGGCAGAACGCCGGCCCTCGCGATCCTCGGCGTCAAGCGGCTTGCCGGCGCCGGTCGCGTCGCCGTACGGGCTGGTGTCGCTGAAGCTGGCGCCAGCCTGTGCATCGCCCTCCACGCGCGTGTCCAATTCGTCGCCGGCATGCCCCCGCTCGCGCCCCTGAAAGCTGTCCAGGTAGCTGTCGATGAAAGCTTGCTGGCTGGACGAAACATCGTAAGCACACGATGATGCCGACGACGAACTCAAGCGCCGTACCCGGGGTGAAGTGCGCGGCGCCATGCGTCCCAGCACCGTCACGACCGATACCTCGGGCGCGGCGCTCGCCTGGGGCGCCGCCTGCGCGGGCCCCCAGGCAGCGAGCACCAGGCTGCCCGCCAGCGTCAGCGCGCCTGGCCTGGCCATCAAACTCACTGCGCGCTCCGGATATTCAAGCCCACCATCACACGCCGGCCATTGTAGTTATCGTAGAAAAGGTTCGGCGCGCCGCTCGAATAGCCCTCATAGCCGCCGGTGCTGTTATGGGTGCGCTCGCCGGTCAGGTTGCGCACTTCGGCAAACAGCTCTATGTTGTTCTTGAAGCGGTAAGCCATTTTGGCATCCAGATAGCGGGTGCGGTCAATGAAGTTCGGCAGGCCCGGGTTGTACGGCAGGCGCCAGCTCGACGCGCCGTCGGCAGGGAAGTTGTTCACGCCAACGTTCGAATTGGTGCACGGCGCAAAGCAGCTGTAGCGCGGCGCCACCACCTGCAGCGCGAGGCGGGCCGAGAGAGCACCGTCGTCGTACCACAGCGACGCGTTGTACGAATACTTCGGCTCATACGGCGGCGGCAGTGTGTCGCCCGTGAGCAGGTCGAGCGTAGGCGTCGCTTCGGTCGAACGCACGCGCGTGTAGTTGGCGTCAAATCCGGTGTAGCGTAGCACCGACGGCAAGAACGTGAACGCAGTCTTGGTGCCAAACTCCACCCCTCGCCGCGTGGACGGCTTCAGGTTGTCGTACTGGTTGAAGGTGAAGTCGACGTCCGACAGTTTCACGCCGGAGACCGGGTCGACAAAATCGGAGGCGCCAAAGACCTTCACGCCGGAGCGCGCGATCACGCCGTTCGGCGCACCGATACGCCCGCGCTGCACGAACGTGGCAGCGCTGAACATGGTGTCCTTGTTCACGTACCACTCGACGGCAAAGTTGGAATTGATATTGGTGAACGGCTTGATCCCCGGGTTGCCCATGGTGCCGGTGCAAGTCTGGTCGGCGTCGCTGCCGTCGGCGTCGTCGGGCGCATCGAGCCTGCGCTCGTCGTACCGGCAGTTGATGTTCGGCAGCAGCCGGCTCAGGCCAGGACGGGCCACCGTCTTGGCGCGGTTGTAGCGCAGCACCAGCTTGTTGGGCACGATCCAGGCGGCCAGGTTAAAGATCGGCAGGATGTCGGTCGTATCATCTTCGATCGAGGTATTCTGGCGGAACGTGGCGGTGACGATACCGGCTGCGGCGTCCGGATTGGCCGGATCGTAGGCCGCTGTCTTCTTAATCGAGGTGAAGGCCAGCTGGCCGGTGCCCTTGACGTTGGTCTTGACGATGCGGTATCCCATATTGCCCGACAATTCGATCCCGAAAGGCAGCGGCTGTCTGGTGAACGGGAAGCGGTTCAGCTCAAAGTCAGTCATGAGATAGCCGGCATAGCTACGCTCGTCGTAGCGCGAGATGGCCTGGTCGTAGTCCTTGCCGTCGGTCGCGGTGCAGCGCACGATGCAATCGAGGTGCTTCTCGATGCCTGCCAGCTGGTACAGCTTGGCCATGTCGATCTGGTTCCAGCCGTTGATCAAGCCGTCCGCGCGCCCCTTGGCGCCGCCGTAAAACTGGCCGGACGGCGCCACCGACAAAGTCTGCTTGACCATGTCCAGATAGGCGGCCGGGCTGAGCACCGTCTGGCCGAACAGCGGCGCGGTCGGGTTGGTGCTCGGGTTGTAGCCGTATGCGCAGGGCTGCCCGCCCGGCGCCAGCGAGCCTGGCGTGTTCTGGCAGCCGACCACGGAGCTTCTCGCGTTCAGGTTCGGCAGGTACGCGCCCGGCTGGTAGCCGGGGGTGCCAAAGGTGCCGATCGGGTCCTTGATCGCCCCGCCGCCCAGGCCCCACGACACGCTGGAGGTGTCGCGCAAGTTGAAGCCGGTCTTGATCGAGGTCAGGAATGGCACCCGGTCGCGCAGGCGGAACGTGACGTCCGCGCGCGCTGTGTTTTCACCCGATTCGCTCTTGCGCGCCCGGATCACCTGCAAGTTGGTGGTCGGCGTATAGAGCGCGCGCTGGGCCGGCGTATAGGCCGGCGTGGCGAGCGAATTGGTGGCCGACAGCGGCGCTGCAGCCTGGGCCGGGGCCGGCGCCAGCGGCGCATAGTTGGCGTAATTGAGCTGGTCGCGGTTGCTCCCTTCGGGCAGGGCGAAAGCCCAGGCGCCGTCGGGCAACAGGCTGAAGGTCGCTTCGCCGTAGCCATAGTTATACGCGGCGCGCACATCATGACGCATCGAGTCGGACTTGGCGCTGCCGACAAAAAACTCGGCAAACAGGTCGCCGCTCTTGTAGGCCCCGCCCAGCTGCAGATATTTTGAGCTGGTCTCGACCTTGCTGTTGATCTGGTCGGTGCCGTAGCCGCCGTCGGTGATGGTGTACTTGGTCAGGTGGTGCGAGTCGTCGACCGTGTAGCCGGGCTTGACGTTGGCCGTGGCGCCCATGGCCGGCGTTGCGCCAGCGCGAAACGATGGCGTGCTGGCATACGTGTAGTAACCCGACTTGGGAGCCGCCGCGCGAACGGCCGCGTTGGCGTCGACGATACTGCTGCCAATGTAGCCGGTGGTCGGTGAATTGACGGCCGCATTGTTGACGCTGACGTTGCCAAGATTGTAGAAGCTGACATGGTCGTCCACCGTGCGCCGGTTGATACTGCCCTTGGCATACACCGACAGCGCGCTGTTGACCTTGTAATCGAAGCGCAGGTCGGCGCCGGTACGCTTGTCATTTTGCTGCTTGACGATCGAACGGATGATCGATGGCGAGTAATCGTTCCACTGGTTCAGGCACGTGATCAGTTCATTCGAGCGCTGGTTGATCGCCGCCGTACGCGCCGTGGGGCCATTGATGGCGCCCGTCTGCGCGCTGGTCAACGCCGGGAACGCGGCGTTGCAATCAGCCTTGGTGGCCGCCGCACCCGAGCGGGTGACCAGCTCTATCGGGCTGGAGGCGTCAAACGTGCCCCCTGCCGTCAATGGCGACATCAGGAACGGCTTGGTGACGGACGGTTCAGTCTTCGACAGTGCGGCCGGATTGAAGGAAAACGTCTTTTCCGGCGAGTTGTCAAAGTCGACCTGGCGCAGCGGTCCCTGGGTATTGTTGCTGCCACCATTGGCCAGTGAATGGGCTTCGTTATAATATTGAGACGCGTTGACGTTCAGCAGCACGCCCAGCCGGTTGTCGAGGAACTTATCGGCCACGACCAAATTCACATTGGGACTGGTTTTTTTGTTGAGCGAGCCTTGCGAAGCGCCCAGGCGCAGCGAGTAAAACGGCTTTTTGAAGTCCAGGCCGGTACGCGTCTTGATGATGATGCCCCCGCCAAGGGAGCCTTCGACCATGTCGGCGGTCGAACCCTTGACCACGTCCACGCTCTTGATCAGGTCCGACGACATTTCGCGAAACTCCACGCCGCGCCCGTCGCCGCCGCCCAGCAGGTCAGTGCCGCCGCCGGCTTGCACCGCCTGGCCGTCAAGTTCAACCCGGGTCAGGTCGGCGCCGTTGCCGCGCACCGAGACGCTCACGCCCTCGCCGAAGTCGCCGCGGTCGAGCGCCACGCCGGCAATGCGCGAAATCGCTTCGCCCACATTCCGGTCGGGGAAAGCGCCTACGTCTTCGGCCACGATCGAGTCCATCGCCGTCTTGGCGTTCTTCTTGCGGGCGATGCTGCTGCGCTGCGACTCGCGCGCGCCGACCACGACGACGGTGTTCACGTCGGTGGTGACAACCGCTGCGGCAGGCTTCTTGACAGCCGGCGCGGCAGGTTTTTTGGCGTCTTGCGCCAGCGACGTTGGCGCCGGTTTGACCTCTTGCGCCAGCGCGACGTCGGCCGCCAGCAAGGCCATTGCCATCGATACCGCAAAGCTCAGGCGATTCGGCCGGATTATTGAATTTTCACGCATTTGTCTATCTCCGTTATTGGTCTCGTAGCGGACCTGTTTTGTCGACTTGCTGATCGGTGCAACCGCTCCCCGCTGGATACATACACGCGGGACAGCCTGTAGTCTATTGGCGTATCTGCGCTGTGTGGGACGTTCCAAAAAACACTCAGCAATGTGATCGAAAGTGTCTTTTCGGCGCAGGAAAGCGACGCATATTGAGCAGATGCGATAACGTTTTTTCCGGAATTAATCAGATAAACTAAATAAACGGTATCGCACGCCAATTCACCGAACAGATGCTCGGATTTTCAGGCGCGCGCAATCACGGGATTGATTGCGCCGGGAAGGAAATATCGATCCGGTCAAGGGTGACGCCCGGGTCAATGCCGTAGACGTACAAGGTGTGCGCGCCTGGCGCACCAATCGTCATGCGCGCGCGGGCGGTGCGGCGCGCATCGAGCACGCCGGCGGCCCAGTCGGCGCCGCCATCCTTGAGCTCAAGCGCAAGCAGCTGCAGCGGCCCGTCGTCAATTGCCACGGCCAGGCGCAAAGCGTTGCCGCTGATTGGATGGGTGGGCACCAGGTGGACCGCCAGGTCGGCAACACCTTCGGCGGCGCGGAAGCGGTAAGCCAGGCGCGGCGCGCGGTTGCGCGCCTGCTCCAGTGACACAGCCGGCGCGCTCGCTGGCAGCACAGTCACCGCACCTGCGCCGCTGCGGCCAAGCCCGGCCACGGCGGTCCACGCAGCGCCGCTTTGCTGGCGCGCGTGATCGTAGCGCTCCGCTTCGAGCGTAATGATCGGCCCTTGCCGCAGCGTGGCCGGCGCAGAATAGGCAGGCATGGTCCAGCGCGCGGCGCGCAGTGAACGCCATTGGCTGTCGGCCGGTTCCTCGGCCATGATGTGGCGCCACTTGCCGCCGGCCAGCGTGGTGTTCCAGCGCGCCGTCAGCGCTTCCAGGCGCGCATTGGCCGCCAGCGCCGCTGCCAGGTTGGCGCGTTCGCCCTCGATCAAGCGCCGATTGGCCAGCGCTGACGCGGCGACCGGATAAGCCACCAGTTCAAAAAACGCGTCCTGCAACGAGGGGGCGAGCGCGCGCGCCACGCGTTCGGCGCGCGCGTTCAATTGCGCAAACTGCGCCAGGCGCGCCTGTGATTCTTGCGCCGACAAGTCGCTATGGCGCGGCGCCTCCTTGGGCAGCCACCACTGCAGCTGCTCGGGCTTGCGCCGGTAGTTCAGGCGGTAATAGCCCTGCATGATGGCGGCAATTTCGTCCGCATGCGGCGCGCCGAACTCACGCCGCGCCCACTCTGGCAAAAAGCGCGGCAGCGTGGCGGCAGTCCAGCGCCTGGCGTCCCACGCCATCTGCAGGAACAGTTCGGTATCGACTTCGGCCGGCTTGATGTCGCCCACATTGGCAATCCAGATGCGGCGCGCGCCGGTGTCGTAAGCCTTGGACATCTCGGACCAGACCAGCGCGGGCGGCGTGGTGCTCAGCCACAGGTACGACATCGGCGCGCCGAGGTAGGACAGGTGGTAATAGACGCCGAAGCCACCCGGGCGTGCCCGTTCGGCGGCATTGGCAAAGCCGCGGATATAGCCAAAATTATCGTCCGGCCACATGATCGTCACGTCCTCGGGGACCTGCAAACCCTGGCGGTACAGGCCGAGCACCTCCTTGTAGGCGCAGAACAGCTGGGGGATCCGGTCGGCGCTCGGGCCGCCCTGCGCGGCGAGCAGCGCGCGCTGGTCGGCGAAGATCTGCTGCAAGAGACTGATGCGTTCAGGATCGGTGGCAGGTCCCTGCATGCGCGAGTCGTGCACGCCGCGCATGCCGACGGTATAAAAATTTTCAAAAGCCGCGTTGGCGGCCACCCGTTCGGTCCAGTAGCGCAGCACGCCGTCGCGGTTGGTCTGATAGTTGTAGGCGCCGGGCCCGTCCTTCCACTCGCTCACGTTATTGCGCAGCATGGGTTCGGCGTGCGACGACCCCATGACGACGGCGTAGTCGTCGGCCAGCTGGGCATTTTGGGGAAAGCTGTTGAAAGCAGGCGTCGACGCATGCATGGCAGGCCAGAGCGTATTGGCTTTCAGGCGCAGCAGCAGCTCGAACACGCGCGTGTAGGTCTTGGGGCCAATCCCGCCGTGCTCGGGCTCGAAGGTGCGCGCCGCCCACGGCTGCAGGCCCCAGTCTTCATCGTTGATGAAAATGCCGCGGTACTTGACCGAGGGCGGGCCAAAGCGGCGCGTACCGGCGCGAATGTAGAGCGCCTGCCTTTTTGCCGGGACCACGTCGGCCCACCAGTACCAGGGCGAGACGCCGATCGCCTGGGACAGCTCGTAGGCGCCAAAGGCGGTGCCGCGGCGGTCGCTGCCGGCGATGACCAGCGCCTGCGCAACGCCCGGGAACGGGTGCTGGACGGTGGCGATAATGAAGCTTTCCCAGGCGCCGGCCAGGCGCGTGGCGTCGAGCTGGCCGGAGGCGGCGAGGCGGTCGATGAAGGGGCTGTGTCCAAGGGTGCCGATGAGGACCATGGGGCCGTTCGAGTTAGCGTTGAGGGCCATCTTGCGGCCGGTGACGCGCTCCACGTCGTCGGCCAGGTGGCCGGCCGCGATGGCGACGACTTTGGCGTCGGTGTCGGCATAGTGGATGGACGCGGTGGCGCTGCGGGTAGCGAGCGGAAAGTCGTGCGCGGTGCCGGTCTGCGCGACCCAGGTTTCGGTTGCCAAGGCGCTCTGGCAGACCAGAACCAGGAATAGAAACCGCACAAGATGCACCATCGATTGCCTCGAATAGATCACGACCTCGTCCCCGCGAGCGCAGAAACCGCGGCGTCTGGAAACGGGAAAACCAAAACCAGGCGGGAAACGCCGCTCCTGCGCGAGCACAATGGCGCGATCATCTCGCTAAAAACGCCCCAAACGGATCACCCTCGAGCTTGCGCAAACCCTCCACCACGCGCGCCGCATTAAAGCTGGCGCCGGCGTCGTTGGTATGCGTCCTGGCATCGGCAAAAAAACCATTCACCGTGCCCGTACCGGCCGCCCGATACCCATCACTCACCAGCCCCGTCAGATCGACAAACTGCGCCCCGCCTGCGCGCGCCACCTGTTCGCCCCACTGCGCCACGAGCGCAAAATCGCGCCCCTTCTCCCACTGATCGCGATGTGGCACGGGCGAACACACGATCACATCGGCGCCCTTGGCGCGGGCCTGGGCTACATACATGGCCATATACCAGCCGAACGAATGCACCTGCTCCGCGCTCCCGTCAGGCCTGCGGTCCTCTACCGTCTCGGGCCCGGTCCCGGGTGCCGACGCGCGGTTCTTGTTGGCCGGGTCGCCCACGCGCCCACCATCGTTATGCCCGAACTGAATCAGCACAAAGTCGCCCGCCTTTACCTTTGCCAGCGCTTTGTTCCAGCGCCCTTCGGTAAAGAACGTGCGGCTGCTGCGCCCCCCGATCGCCAGATTGACGACGTTGAGCTTGCGCGCATCAAAGAACGGCGCAATACGCTCGCCCCAGCCGATGACGCCATTCTGGCCGCCGCCCTTGACGGTCGAATCGCCGACCAGGAACAAAGTGGGCAGCGTCGGATCGCGCGCCGTTTCGTCCGGCAGCGTAGCTGCGTCGACTACGGGGCGCGCATCTTCGGTCAGGCGAAGAAACGCTTTAAGCGGCGCGGGCAGCCCCGCCACCACCATGCGCGCATTCAGTTCAGCCCCGGCCAGGTTGGTATGCGTATGCTCGTCGGGCGTTGCCTGCGGGAACAGCTTGAGCACCGCGTCGCGGCCCAACTCATCGTATTTGCTGGCCACGGCCTCGTTCAGATCGATCAAGGCGAGGCCCTCGCGGTGCGCGACCTCGCGCGCCCAGCCGGCATGCTCGGCCAGGTTGCGCACCACCTTGCCGCCGGCATCCCAGCGCTTGCGCGGCACTAGTGTGGCGATGATGGGCGTGGCGCCCTTGGCGCGCGCATCGGCCACGTATTTGCGCAGGTACCAGCCGTAGGTATGCACGGTTTCGCGCTGCCCGGTCAGCAGGTTGTCGATCTGTTCGGCCTGTTCGCCGGTGCCGCCGATACTGGCGCGGGCGCGGGTGGCGTCGTTGATGGCGCCATTGTCGTTGTGGCCGAACTGGATGATGACGAAGTCGCCGCGCTTGATCAAGGCGAGCGTGCGCTCCCAGTGGCCGCCCGTCAGATAAGTACGGCTGCTCAAGCCACCAATGGCGCGGTTGACCACATTGATGCGGCTCGGATCGAAGTGCGCGGCGATCGGATTGCCCCAGCCCCACTGCCCCTGCGCGCCCTTCTTCTGGCCATCGTTGCGGCCATTGCGCACGGTGGAGTCCCCGATCAGAAACAGCGACGGCAGCGCCGGATTGGCCGGTTCCGGCAGGTCGATCTTCTGGCCATGGCGCGGATCGGTGTTGACGGCCGGCGCCAAGGCAGCCTGTGAACAGGCGCTCACGCAGCCGAGCAAAACGACAAAGGCAAGAGCGCGGCGCAGCGCGGGCAACAATGTGTGCATAACGTTCACGGTGGACAAAATCCCTATTCTAGGCGATGCCTGCCGCTACGCCCATGCGTGCCAGAAACAATCACCGACATGAGCGGCAATCATGCGGGTGAGCAAAGCGCGGGGGGTGTGCTCAAGGGCGCGAAAAGCGATGACAATAGGCGTTTACTGTTGCGGGAATATGTATGAGATACCTTGTCGTGCTGGCCGCCCTGCTCCACCTGTCGCTCGCTGCCTGCGCATCCGAACTGGTAATGCCGCTCTGGCCCGAAGGCGTGCCGGGCGCTAAAGCGATCGGCGCGGAGACTGTGGCCGATGGCAAGACGGGTAACGTCAGCGTGCCAACGCTGACCATGTACGGCCCCGCCGTCGATAAGGCGAACGGCGCCGCCGTCATCATCTGCCCCGGCGGCGGTTACAGCCGCCTGTCGACCGAGCGGGAAGGGACGCACTATGCGGCCTGGCTTGGCACGCTCGGCGTAACCAGCTTTGTGCTCAAGTATCGCCTGGCGCAGTTTGGCCACCCCGCGCCCCTGCAAGATGTGCTGCGCGCGGTGCGGCTGGTGCGCTCGCAGGCGGGCAAGCTTGGCCTCAACCCGGCGCAGATCGGGGTGATGGGCAGTTCGGCCGGCGCGCATCTGGCCGCCAGCGCGGGAACGCTGTTCGACCATCCCCTTGGCCGCACCGGCGCCGCGTTGGATGCGGTCAGCGCGCGGCCGGACTTCATGATGCTGATGTACCCCGTGATCACGATGGCAGGACCGGCCGCGCATGCCGGTTCGCGCATGGCGCTGCTGGGCGGCGCGCCCACGCTCGATGCGGTGCACCTGATGTCAATGGAGCAGCAGGTGAGCCCCGCCACGCCGCCGACACTGCTGGTGCATACCCAGGCCGACAAGACGGTCCCGGTCGAGAACAGCATCCTGTTTTACCAGGCGCTCACGCGCGCGGGCGTGCCGGCCGAGATGTATTTGTTCGAGCAGGGCGGGCACGGGATGGGCATGCGAAGCGGCCTGGGAACAGCATCCGCATGGCCGCGCAGGGCCGAGGAATGGCTGCGCGAACAATTGGCCAGGCTGCCGGATCGGTGACTAGGGCAAGTGGAACATGGGCGTGAGCGGCCACTCGCGCGGGCGGTTGCCAGGCTCGGTCTCCATCAAGTCCGCCATGTAATCCCACCAGCGCCGCATCACCGGGGAACTGGCGAGCGTCGCACTGGTGTCCCCCTCGCGCAGCCTGAGCACCGCAAACAGGCAATGCGTGGCGTCGTCGAGAAATATCGAATAGTCGTAAATTCCAGCGTCCGTCAGCGCCGCAGCCAGGTCAGACCACAGCGCCTCATGGCGCCTGCGGTATTCGTCGGCAGCACCGGCCTTGAGCTGCATGCGGAAGGCGCGCTGCGTCACTTGGCCATCTGCTTGAGTTCCGCCGCCGCCAGCATGAAGCCGCCCACGCCGTAGTTGTAGCTCGACGCCGGCCGGTAGAACGCAGGCTCGGCTCCCGTTTGCTGAATGCCCCCAAGGCGCCCGTCCGCATACACATGCTTCAAAATGCCGGCCCATGCTTTCTCGATCACCGGGCGATAAGTGGCGGCATCCAGATGGCCGTGATTGACGCCATACGCCATCGCGTACACAAACAGCGCCGAGCCGGACACTTCCGGCAGCGGATAGGTGGCCGCATCGAGCATTCCCGCATGCCACAGCCCGTGCGCGCCCTGCAGGGCGGCCACGCGCGCCGACATCTCGCGCAGCTGCTGCACGTAAAACGGGCGCTGCTTGTCGTCCGGCGGGATCAAGTCCAGCGTGCGCGCCAGGCCCGCCATGACCCAGCCCTCGCCGCGCGACCAGAACACCTTTTTGCCATTTGGTTCGCGCTTGCCGATGTAGCTGGCGTCGCGCGCGTACAGGTGCTCGGTCTTGTCGTACAAAAGCTCTGACGTCAGTTTCCATTGCGCGTGCACGTAGTCGAGGTATTTACGCTCGCCCGTGGCCTGGTACATCTTCGCCCATACGGGCGGCGCCATGAACAACGCGTCGCACCACCACCACGGCAGGCGCGGGTCACCCGGCGCTACGGTTTTCATGCCGATCAGGTCATCAAGCTCCATCCTGGTCTTGCCAATGTACGAGGGCCGCTTGTCCTGCTGGTACAGCTCAAGATAGGTCTGGCCGATGCTCAGGTCGTCCGCATTGGGCAGCCGGTCGCGCAGCTGGAAGTCAAAATGCCGGCTCATGTCGAGCATGGCGTCGCGGTACTTGCGCTCCCCGGTCGCTGCCGAGGCGGCCATAAAGCCGGCGTACATCACGCTCGAGGTCCAGATGCGGTCAAAATAGGGCCGCGAGCGCGCCAGCTGCCAGTCGGCTACCTTGCGCAGCGCCTTGTCGATGGCGGCCGGTTCAAGCCTGGCCGACAAGTCGCTCGCCAGCGGGCCGGCGTCGAGCGGCGCGTCGCCAAAGTGACGGCTGGTGTCCTTGTCGATGATCGCTTGCATGGCGCTCGTGGGCTGTGGGTAGCTTTGCGCGTGCAGCAGGCCGGTTGCCAGGGCCAGCGCGGCAAAGGAGACGATGTTACGGCGCGTGTTCATGTCAGCTCTTGTCCTGTTCTTCAAAACTCTTTTTAGACGGATCGACCTGGGGCGCGGGCGCCTTGATGACAGCAGCTGCGGCAGGCAAGCCGCGCACGCCGGTATCGTTTTCGAGGGCCACCGGAGCACCCAGAATCAGCTTCGCATCCGAAAACTGCCAGTCCACGGCATCCTGGATATGGCCTCCGCTGGCCGCCTCGATGTCCAGCCGGTCCAGCCGAAAGCGCTGCAGCGGCGCTTCCTTGAAGCCGCTCACCTCAAAGGCCGTGGTGGCGCCCCGGGCCGTGATGTCATGCAGGTGCACGTCATGAAAGCGCGCCATGCCCTGTTCTTTGGGCACCGGCGTGGCCAGTATCTTCCAGACCGCCGGCAACTCGGCCACGTTATCCGGAATCTGGGCGTAGCTGTAGCTCGGGTTCCAGTTCATCGTAATGCGCAGAACCACCGGCACGCCGCTCATGTCAAAGTGGTGCAGGCGCAGGTTCTCGCCAAAGCCACCGCGCGTATGGGCCGATTTGAACAGGATCCCGACCGGCACCTTGCCGCCCTTGACGGTGATGTTGTAGGCCTCGATGTTGCGAAAGCCGCCCGACGTTTCGCTGCCGAAGGTGAGCCCGGCTGCGGCGTCGCGCACGATCGAATTGCGGATCACGACATCTTCGGTGGGGCGCGCCACGCGCAGGCCGTCCGAGTCGCGCCCGGCCTTCAGGCACAGCGCGTCGTCGTTGACCGAAATGTCGGCGTTTTGCACCAGGATCTTGCGCGAGGAGTCGATATCGATGCCGTCGGTTGACGGCCCGAGCCCGCCGTCGTTATTGCGAATCACGACCCCGTCGATGGTGACGTCTTCCGAAAAGCAGACATGCAGCGTCCAGAAGCCGGAGCGGCGCAGCAGCAGGCCGCCCCCCACTTTGACTTGCGACGATTTGTAGACCTGCACCAGGCGCGGCCGCTGTGCGTCGTAGTCCGAGGCCCAGCGCAGGCCGCGCGGCTCGTACGCCTTGCGCAGTGTCCAGTAGCTGTCCCAGAATACCTTGCCGTCGCCATCGATCGTGCCATCGCCGATGATGGAAGCGCCGGTTTGCTCATATATGTTGACCAGCGCCGCCGGCCAGTGCATCTCGACCCCCGCGATCCGGGTCTGCATGACAGGATAATCAGCGATATGCTGGGAACCCAACAGCGTGACTCCCTTGTCGATCTTGAGCGTGACGCCGCTCTTGACGAAGATGGAGCCGGTCAGGTACGTCCCCGCCTTGAAGATGACTGTCCCGCCGTTTTTGGCGGCGGCATCGATGGTACGCTGGATAGCGGCGGTGTTCATTGTGACGCCGTCGCCTTTGGCGCCATAGCGCGCGGTGCTGAAGGTGCCGGCGGCGCTGGCCTGGGCTACCATCATCAGCAGCGCGAAGAGCGAGCCGCCCAGGATTTTGTAACGTTGACCGTTCATTGGATTTTCTCTTCAATTAGTCGCACGGGGCCCAGCATGCCGGAGGGCTGGGGCTTAACCAGGGCAGTATCTTGCGGCTTGAAACGCTCGCCGTAGCGGGCCGCCAGCAAGCGGTAATCCGGCTCCGAGCGCCCTGCCCTGGCATTCAAGGCCAGGTTGGCCACTCGTACTTCAAGCTGGTTGCGGCCCGGGCGCAGCAAGCGCGTGATGTCCAGCACATAGGGCGGATGCCACAGGGCGCCGGCGCGCTGGCCGTTGACCAGCACCACGGCCGCCTCGCGCAGCGGGCTGTCGAACATGGCGCGCATGCCGGCCGGGACGGCGGGCGTGGCAGCCAGCGCCGTGCCAGGGCCAAAGTCGAGCGAGATGCGCGCGCCGGTCAACTGCGCGGCCGTCACATCAACGTCTCTGGTATAAACCGCCTCGCCCGAAAAATAGCGGGTGGCCGGGTTGTCCGTCCAAGACCGCAACACAGGCATGCGCGCGGCTGGCGCGCCGGGAAAGCGCAACTGCCAGTCGGCGCCCAGGTCGGCCAACTGCGTGGCAGGCGCCAGGCGCGGAGCCGGTACGCTGGGCTGCGGTGCTTCGCTCATCACCAGCACGCGCGACTCGTACGGCGCAAGCTTGAGCTGCGGCGCCAGCGCCGCGCCCGTCATGCTGCCGGTGTCGGCGTCCCACCAGGCGGCAAACTTGCGCGGCGTGCGAAAGTCGACGCGGGTGCTCACCTCATGGTTGCTGGTGTTGGCGATGAAGTACAGGTCTGCGTCGGCCAGCTTGCGGTGCACAAAGCCGATGTCGGCGGCGTGGCTTGAGAAACGCAGGTCAGGGACGATGGCATTGGCCAGCGCCGCGCCCAGATCGGCATCGTTGGCCACGAACTGCACGCCGGCTTGGGCGAACAGCGCCTGCGAAGCCGCCTGCACCTTGGCCGAGAGCCGTTCAAAGTCGACCAGGCCCGGCGCCAGCGACGGCTTGCTGCCCACCGCGATGATCTTGCCGCCGCCGCGTACGTACTCGGCCAGCCTGGCCATCACGTCCGGCGCCAGGCGCGACACGTGCGGCATCACCAGTACCGGGTGCCCCACGCCCAGCGCCATGACCGATTCGGCATCGACATAGTCAAGGTTGTGGCCGGCGTCGAGAATTTGCGTGGTCAGCTCGGGCGTGACGTGCTTGTGCATCTCGGCCGACAGTGACGCCTTGCCAGGCAAGAAGGCGGCGTACACGTCGTCATTGGGCAGCAGCACCGCGATGTCGTTGGCCGGTGCGCCCTGGCGCATCAGGTAGCTCATACGCTGCAGGTAGCGGTTCACGTCGGGCATCACGGTCCACCACGGATTGTGCTCGTTGAGCACTGCAGCCGCGTAAAAGGAGTAGCCCGGTTCCGGCGTGCCGGGCGGCGTGTACGGCCAGCCGTGGCCGACGAATTGGTTCACGCCTTGCAGCAGCATGCGGTCGGCTTCAGCCTTCATGTCGAGCGGGGTGGCAGCAAAGGCGGGCGAATTGAGCCAGGTCCAGGTTTCTGCCGAGATGACCGGTTTGCCGTACAAGTGCCCGGCCGACGTGGCCAGGCGCGTGAACGAAAAAGCGCGAAACTGCGGGCCTTCACCTTCGGGCAGCGCCACCAGGCGGCTGCTCGAAAGCGACACCGCCGGTTCGCCATAGGTCTGCGAGCGAAAACGCGTATTGTGCGCACGGGCCCAGGTGTCAATTGGCGTGAGATAGCGTTCGTTGACAAGTTCGGTCTGGGTCAAGCCCCAGTCGCGCCGCACGCTCGCGGCGGCGACGCCCTGCCCGCTCACGATAGCCGGCAGGTGCGGCGTGACATCGTAACCGCGGCGGCGCTTGAATTCGGCGATGAAGTCGTCGGTCCAGTCGGAGCCGTAGGCTTCCAGGCTGTCTGAAAAGACCGCATACGGCGGCTGCTTGCCGAAGGCTTTGAGCAAGGGCGCGGCGACCTTGTCGAGATGGTGCTCGACGGCGCTGCGGCTTAAATGGTCAAGCACGAAGCCTTCGGCGCCCAGCGCGGCGCGCTTGACCTGCTGGCCGGTGCGGCTGGCGATGTAGCTCACAACCACGCGCGCCTCTGGCGCCGGGGTCACCATCCCATCAATCAGCTTGAGGCCGGCGGCATCAAAGCTGGCGCTGCTGCCTTGGCCGATGAAGGTGGCGAGCAGCTTTTCGCCGCTCATGATGGCTGGCTGCATGGGGTTCGTTTCACCCGCGGGCAGCTCGGTGACCACGCTGCGCAGGCGTGCGGCGGCGTGGGCAGGCGCGATGTGCGGCCCGCCGTACGGCCAGCCGCTGGCCAGCGTCATGTCAACGCGCAGGTGGTTGGCGTTGGCCGTTTTGTTGGCAAAGCTGAGCGCGTCCAGAAATTCGCGCGACAGGTAAGGCGTGTTGTGAATACCCCGGGCAGGGTCGTCCAGCTCCATCGGGTACACGGGCTGGATTTCAACGCCGCCAAAGCCGCCCGCTTTCATGGCCAGGAGTTCGCGTTCGAGCTCCTGTTTATTGGCCGAAGGGCCGAACCACCACCAGCGCACCAAAGGACGCGTGTTGGCAGGCGGGGTGACAAAGCCGGCGGCCAGTTGCGCAACCGATGGCCCCGGCGCGCCCGGGGTGAGCGCGTGCGCGAGGCCAATGTGGGTGGACAGTACGACAGCTAGCAGCTTGGCGCTCTTCATTGCGCGTCAAACGATGCCGCTGCTGCTGGCGCCGGCCACTGCCGGACGCAGTTCGGCCTGTTTGGCGCGGTAGCCGCTGGCGCGGTAGCAGCCAACCGGATCGGCGGCGCCCCCCAGGCGCAGGCGGGCCATGGCCAGGATCGGACTGACATCGGTGCGAAACGCGTGCTTGAGCGCCTGCGCCGATTGCAGCACGTCGTGGTTCATCTGGTGCTGCTCGAGCGCCGCGCGGTCGACCAGGGCCGACTGCACAAAGGCGCGCTGCACTTCAATGGCGCTGTTCATCAGGCTTTCGATCGGGTCCGTCACGTTGTGCGACTGGTCCAGCATGTACGACGGCTTGAAAGCCGGCTCGCGCGCGGTGGCGTCGGCCAGCTCATTAAAGATCAGGAAAAGCTGGAACGGGTTGATGCTGCCCGAGTCCAGGTCGTCGTCGCCGTATTTGCTGTCGTTGAAGTGAAAGCCACCCAGCTTGCCAAACTGCGCCAGGCGCGCCACGATCATCTCGATGTTGGTGTTGGGCGCGTGGTGCCCCAGGTCCACCAGGCACTTGGCCTTCGGTCCCAGTTCGGTGGCGCAGGCAAAGCTGGTGCCCCAGTCGGCAATGGTGGTGGCGTAAAACGCCGGCTCGAACAATTTATGCTCGATGTACATCAGCCAGTCGGCCGGCAAGGCCGCGTAGATGCCGCGCATGCTGTCCAGGTAGCGCTCAAGCGCGCCGCGCAAATTGTGCTGGCCGGGGAAATTGGCGCCGTCGCCGACCCATACCGTCAATCCTTTGGAGCCGAGCGCGGCGCCCAGCTCGATGCATTCGATATTGTGCGCCACGGCTTGCGCGCGGGCCTCGGCGCTCAAGGCCGTCAGGCTGCCGTGCTTGTAACTGTGCGCCTGGCCGGCCTGGTCCTGGAAGGTGTTCGAGTTGACGCTGTCAAAACCCAGGCCGTAGCTTGCGGCGACCTGGCGCAGCTCCTTGACGTCGCCCGGCTTATCCCACGGGAAGTGAAGTGATACAGCTGGGGTGGCGCGCGTCAATTTCTGTATCACGCCGCAGTCTTCCATTTTCTCGAACACGTTGCGCGGCTCACCCGTGCCCGGAAAACGCGCAAAGCGCGTGCCGCCCGTGCCCACGCCCCAGCTGGGGAGCGCGACGGCGAAGGTTTGCGCGAGCGCGGTCAGCTTTTCGATGTCCTGGCCGCGGCGCGCCAGCATGCCGCCAAGCGCGGCGTAATCGAGTTCGAGGTCGGCGCACACGCTGGCGTTGTGCTGCTCGATGCGTGCGCTGTCAATCAGTGTAGTCATGTGCTGCGTCTCCCGGATTTTTTATAGTTAGCGCGTGAAAGCGGCGGCGTTGCCGGCGTCGACGTTGATGATGTTACCGGTGCTCTTGCCCGCCTTGCTACTGGAGAGGAAGTATACGGCTTCGGCAATATCTTCGGGCAGCACGCTCAGTTTGAGCATGCTGCGCTGGCGGTAAAAGTCTTCCACGTCGCCCGCTTCAATCTTGTTCGACGCGGCCCGTTCTTCCTTCCACTTGCCGTCCCAGATGCGCGAGCCGCGAATCACGGCGTCCGGATTGACGACGTTGACGCGAATGCCGTGCGGCGCGCCTTCCAGCGCAATGCAGCGCGCCAGATGGATTTCGGCTGCCTTGGCGGTGCAGTACGCGGAGGCGCCGGCCGACGCCACCAGGCCGTTTTTGCTGGCCACGAACACCATGCTGCCGCCCAGCTGCTGCTGCTTCATGATGCGAAACGAGGCGCGGCTGACCAAAAAGTAACCGGTCGAGAGGATCGCCTGGTTGCGCTCCCAGCTTTCAAGCGTGGTGTCTTCCAGCGGGGCGGACGAGGCGATGCCCGCGTTCGAGACCAACAGGTCAATGCCGCCAAAGCGCAGCGCGGTGGCCTGCAAGATGCCTTCGACGCCCTCTTCGCTAGTGATGTTGGCGCCAATGGTGGCTACATTGTCCTTGCCGGCCACGTTGACCAGGTGCGCATGCGCTTCGGCCAGGGCCTCGACGTCGATATCGGTCAGCATCACGCAAGCGCCCTCCTGCAGCAGCTGGCGTGCCACTGCCTGGCCAATGCCGCCGGCACCGCCCGTGACCAGTGCGACGCGCCCGGCCAGGCTTTTTGGCTTGGGCATGCGCTGCAGTTTGGCTTCTTCCAGCAGCCAGTATTCGATGTTGAAGGCTTCCTGTTCCGGCAGGCCCACATAGGTGTCCACCCCGGCCGCGCCGCGCATCACGTTGATCGCATTGACGTAGAACTCACCGGCGATGCGCGCGGTGGCCTTGTCCTTGGCGAACGAGAGCATGCCCACGCCGGGAATCAGGTAGATGATCGGATTGGCGTCGCGCACGGCCGGGCTGTTATCGCGCTTGCAGCGCGCATGGTAGGCAATGTAGTCGGCACGGTAGTTGGCCAGCGCGTCGTCCAGGCCGGCCACCAGGCGATCGATATCCGGATTGGCAGGATCGAAGTCGATCAGGAAGGGACGGATCTTGGTGCGCAAAAAGTGGTCCGGGCAGGACGTGCCAAGTGCGGCCAGCGGCGCCAGATCGGCGCTGCAGACAAATTCCAGCACGGCGCTGCTGTCGTCAAAGTGGCCAAGCTTGTATTCGTCCTTGCTGATCTTGCCACGCAAGACCGGCATCAGGCGGGTGGCCAGCGCGGCGCGCTCGGCGGGAGCCAGCGGCGCGACTTTGGCGCCACCAAACGATGGCTTTTTGGTGTTCGCCTGCAGCCAGCTTTCGGCGCGCTGGATGATCGCCAGCGTGGTTTCGTAGCAGGACTTGGCCGTGTCGCCCCAGGTGAACAGGCCGTGGCCTTCGAGGATGATGCCTTTTAATTTCGGCTGCGACTGCGACACCTGTTCGAGCTTGAGGCCCAGGTCGTAGCCCGGGCGCTGCCACGGCAGCCAGCCCAGTTCACCTTCAAAAATTCTGGCGGTGAGCGCTTCGCTGTTCTTGCAGGCGGCAATGGCGATCACCGAGTCTGGATGCATATGGTCGACATGGCGGCGCGCGATGTAGGCGTGCAGCGGCGTGTCGATGCTGGCGGCCCGCGGGTTCAGGTCGAAGGTGCAGTGCGGCAGGTAGGCGACCATTTCGTCTTCCAGCGCCAGGCCGCGGTAGCGGGCCTTGAGGGCGTTGAGCTTGTCCATGTAAAGCGTGGAAAAGCCGTCCATCTTGATGCTGCCCAGGTCGCCGCCGGAGCCTTTGACCCACAGCACTTCTGCTGCTTCGCCGCTGAGCGGATCGGTCATCGCTACCTTGGCCGACGTATTGCCGCCACCAAAATTGGTGATGCGCAGATCCGAGCCGAGCAGGTTGGAGCGATACAGCAGCAGCTCAGGTTCGCTCATGGTTGCTGCAACGCTGTCGTCCCACAGCGAGGTAATGGCTTGTTGTTGCTGCGATTGGTTTACCACCGTCATACGATCTCCGTTTTTGAATGTGTGAATGCGTTTTGCTGCATGCGCATGTGGATGCAATGCGAGCCCCAGCAAGTGCGTTCAGTAGAATTCAGCACGGCAGTCAGTGTCAATCAATCGGCGATCACGATACTGATTAATCGGTGAATAATCATTTTATTGATTGGTTTGGATATCGCAAAAACGCTGTTTTCGAAATAATCAATTAATTGAGCCAGATGTGATTGACGGCCTGATTTTAACTGACTAGTCTGCACAGTCATCGGGGCGTTCAATATCGAAACGACTACCGGCGCAGGCCGCAAAGACGGCATTCATGGAGACACAAAATGGTCAATCACAAACGCCGTAAACGTTTGCTGAAACTGCTCGCCGAACATACCACGGCCACTGTGCCGCAACTGGTCGAGTGGCTCAGCGCTTCCCCCGCAACGGTGCGCCGCGACATCAGCTGGCTGGCCACGCGCAACCTGCTGACCCGCACACGCGGCGGCGCCGCCAACCTGGAACAAAAGAAGCGCTGCTTCGCGCTTTCCAGTGAAACCTTTCAAAACAATATCCAGTGTTACGGCGAACGCAAACGCGCCATTGCCCGCCATGCCAGCACGCTATGCGTGGATGGCGAAACGATCATCATCAACGGCGGCACGACCACCTTCATGATGGCCGAGTTTTTGGTCGACAAGCACCTCAAGATACTGACCAACTCCTTCCTCATGGCTGAGCGCTTGCTGGTGTCGAGCGAGAATGAAATCATCCTTCCCGGCGGCACTGTCTACCGCGAACAAAACGTGATTCTCAGCCCATTTGAGAACGACATTACCCAGCACCATTACGCAGCCAAAATGTTCATGAGCGTGCATGGCTTGTCGCTGCTCGGCCTGATGGAAGCGGACCCGCTGCTGATCCAGGCCGAAAAACGCTTGATCGGCCAGGCGGAAGAATTGATCGTGCTGGCCGACAGTTCCAAGTTCGCCAAGAAGGCCGGATTGATCCTGTGCGGTCTTAACCGTGTGTCGACGGTGATCACGGATACCTATGCGACCGATTCCGCCGTTCAATTGCTTGAGCAATCGGGCGTGAAAGTGATCACGGTGGCGCCGGAAACATTGCCGCCACAAGCGAACAGCAGTGCCTTCAATCAAGCCTTCGATCAGCGATCCAGCGCACTCTACCTTTCGGAGACAGCACATTGAGCCTTAAAACACTCCTGGCGGCGACCGTGGCCGTGTCCCTGGTAGTCGCCGTTGCCGGCTGCGCCGAGAAGAAACCGGCCAAAACGCGCATCGCGATGGTCGTCAAAAACCTGGGCAACGGTTTTTTCGATGCGGCCCATGAAGGCGCGCTCGAGGCGGCCGCCGAACTGCGCAATGTCGAGATCATCTACACCGGCCCCACCACACCGAGCGCGGAAGGCCAGATTGAAATCATCAACTCACTGATCAGCCAAAAGGTCGATGCGATCGTGATTTCAGCCAACGATCCGAACGCCATCGTGCCCATCGCCAAGAAAGCGATGCAGCGCGGCATCAAGGTCATTTCCTTTGACAGCGCTCTGGCGCCCGAAGGCCGCTTGATGCAACTGAACCCATCGAACGCGCAACTGATCGGGGAAAAACAAGTGCAGATGGCATCCGACGCGATTGGCGGCGCTGGCGATATTGCCATCCTGTCTGCATCGGCCCAGGCGACCAACCAGAATATCTGGATTGGCGTCATGAAAACCACGTTGAACAAGCCGGAATTTGCCAAGATCAAGCTGGTGGCAACCGTGTATGGCGACGACCAGTCCGACAAAAGCTACCGCGAAGCGGTGGGCTTGCTGCGCGCCTATCCGAACCTGAAAGCCATCATTTCGCCCAGCACGGTGGGTATCAATGCAGCAGCCAAGGCCGTGGTGGACGAGAAAATGGTTGGCAAGGTGTATGTAACGGGTTTAGGCTTGCCGTCCGAAATGGCGGGCCATGTCAAGTCCGGCGCCGTCAAGGAATTTGCGATATGGAATCCCATCGACCTGGGTTACGCGGCCACCTACGCCGCCAATGAATTCATCAAGGGCAACCCGAACGCCAAGGCCGGCGGCACGCTGCGCCTGGGCCGGATGGGCGACGTGGCGCTTGACGGCGGCGCCGAAGCCGCGCTGGCGCCACCGTTCACCTATAACAAAGAGAACGTCGACAAATTCTCCAAGGTGTTTTGACGCTTATGTCTGTAATTAACTTGCCCGTCCCCATGCTGGAACTTTCCGGCATCTGTAAACGGTTCGCCGGTGTCGTTGCGCTCAACAATGTGAGCCTGAACGTGCGCGCCGGCGAAGTGATGGCGTTGATCGGCGAAAACGGCGCCGGCAAGTCGACCCTGGTCAAGACGCTGACCGGCATTTACCGGCCCGATGGCGGCACGATCCGCCTTGCCGGAGAAGACATGGTATTCGGCAGCGCGCAGCAAGCCATGCATGCGGGCATCACCGCCGTGCACCAGGAAACCGTCATGTTCGATGAATTGACCGTTGCGGAGAATATCTATGTCGGCCGGCAACCGACGCGGGGCTTTCCGCCGCGCGTGGACTGGGCGCGCATCGAGGCCGAGGCCGAGAAACTGTTTGCTCGACTGGAAGTGACGCTGCCGGTGCGCGCGCGCGTCAAAGACTTGAGCGTGGCGCAGCGACATTTTGTGGAAATTGCGCGCGCCCTCTCGCAAGATGCGCGGGTGGTGATCATGGATGAGCCGACGGCGTCGCTGTCGCAGCGCGAAATCCACGAGCTGTACCGCATCATTGCCCAGTTGAAGGCCGCAGGCACGGCGGTGATTTTCATTTCGCACAAGTTTGATGAGATTTTTGAAGTGGCCGACCGTTACACGGTGCTGCGCGATGGCCAGTTTGTTGCCGAAGGTGCGTTGGCGGACATTACGGAGCCGGAACTGGTGTCATTAATGGTGGGCCGCATCATCCACCAAACCTTTCCCAAGCAGGACGTGGCGCTGGGGGAAACGGTGCTGGAGGTGAATAATTTATGCCATCCGACCGAGTTCGATCAGGTCAGCTTTGCGCTGCGCAAGGGCGAGATTCTCGGCTTTTACGGCTTGGTTGGCGCCGGGCGTTCTGAAGTAATGCAAGCCTTATTCGGGCTGTCCGCTGGCGTCAGCGGCAAGCTCAGCATTGAAGGCAAGCTGGTTCGCATCACCTGCCCCGCCGACGCCGTCAAGCAAGGCTTGGCCTACGTGCCGGAAGACCGCCAGCACCAGGGCGCGCACTTGTCGATGCCGATCGCACACAACATCACGCTGCCGATCCTGGCGAAAATCGGCTTCTTCTTGCGCGGCAAGCGCGCGGTGGAAACGACGATTGCCCGCCATTTCAGTGCCGAACTGGAATTGAAGGCGCATAACTTGCAGCAACTTGTGTCCGAACTGTCAGGCGGCAATCAGCAAAAAGTGGTGCTGGGCAAGTGGCTGGCGACCAGTCCCAAGGTCATCATCCTCGATGAGCCGACCAAGGGCATCGATATTGGTTCCAAGGCTGCAGTGCACCGATTCATCAGTGAACTGGTAACGCGCGGGCTGTCGGTGATCCTGGTGTCGTCAGAGTTGCCGGAAGTGCTGGGCATGGCCGACCGCGTGGTCGTGATGCATCAGGGCCACATCAAAAAAATCTTTTCGCGCATGCAAGCCACACCGGAAAACGTGGTGGCGGCCGCATCGGGCAGCGAACTGGCACAGAAAGAATGCGCATGAAGCTGCTGAAACGACGTGAACTATTGCTGGCGGCACTGATTGGCGCCTTGATCTTGATGGTGGGAATGCGCGCGCCGGTGTTCCTGACGCCCGCCAGCCTGGGCAACTTGCTCACGGACGGCACGCTGCTGGTCATGTTGGCGCTCACGCAAATGTTTGTGATCATCACGCGCGGGATTGATCTGTCGGTCGCGTCCAACCTGGCGCTGTCCGGGATGATGTCAGCCTTGCTGGCAGCAAAGTATCCTGGCTTGCCGCTGGTGGCGGTCATTGCCGTCGCCGTCGCCATTGGGCTTGCGCTGGGTCTCATCAACGGTTATCTGATTGGCCAGCTCGCGCTGCCACCGATTGTGGTGACACTGGGCACGATGAGCGTCTATCGCGGGCTCGTGTTTGTGCTCTCGGGCGGCGCGTGGGTATCCTCGCACCAGATGCCGGCTGACTTTATTGCTTTTCCGCTCAGCCGATTACTGGGCATCACGCACCTGGTCTGGATCGCCGCGCTGGTGATTCTGCTGACATGGTTCATTGCCCGCCACACCCGTTTTGGCCGCGACCTGTACGCCATCGGCAATGAACCGCACTCCGCGCGCTATATCGGCATTCCCACGGCGCGCCGTTTGCTGTGGACGTACGGCTTGTCCGGCGCCATGGCCGGGCTGTGCGGCTATTTGTGGGTGGCGCGCTACGCCGTTGCCTACACAGAAATTGCCTACGGTTTTGAGTTCACCGTGATAGCCGCGTGCGTGATTGGCGGCATCAATATTGCGGGCGGGGTTGGCACGGTCAGCGGTGCGGTGCTGGGCGCGCTGTTCCTCTCGGTGATCAACAACGCCTTGCCAATTGTGAAGGTTTCCCCATTCTGGCAGAGCGCGCTGACGGGCCTGGTCATCCTCACTGCCGTGCTGATCAACGCCCGGGGCGATAAAAAAGGCAGCCGCCAAATCCTGCCGCTGCATCTGGTCAACCCAACCGCCAACAGGAGCGCAGCGTGAGTGCAACCATCACTTTGCCAGCCGCAAGTAAATCGCGCTACACCATCCACGACCGGCCCGCGTTCCAGTGGAAAGCTTTTCTGGGCCGCTGGGAAACTCTGCTCGGCCTGCTGTTCATTGCGGCCTTCGTCACCAACAGCATCCTGCTGCCAAATTTTTTCGACCTGTACAACCTGGCCGATTCCACCTTCAGCTTCAGTGAAAAAGCCCTTATTGCGCTGCCGATGGCGCTGTTGATCATTTGCCGCGAGATCGACATCTCGGTCTCCGGCACGCTGGCCTTGTCATCCGTAGCGATGGGCATGGCGCACGCGCACGGCATGCCGCCGCATGGGCTGATCGTGGTCGCGCTGGCAACGGGGATCCTGTGCGGCAGCCTCAACGGCGTATTGGTGACGCGCTTTGGCTTGCCGTCAATCGTCGTGACCATCGGCACGGTATCACTGTTCAGGGGACTTGCCAGCGTCGTGTTGGGCGACCAAGCGTTCACTGGCTACCCGCAACTGATGAGCGACTGGGGCCAAGGCTATTTCCTTGGCGTGATTCCGCGCGCGTTTGTGATCCTGCTGGTGTGTGCCGCACTGTTTGCCTTTATCTTGCACACCACAAGTTGGGGTCGCCGTATTTTTGCCATTGGCAATAACCCGGTGGCGGCAAGATTTTCCGGCATCCCGGTCGACCGCTATCGCATGATGCTGTTCGTGCTGACCGGCGCCATGGCCGGCCTTGCCGCCTGGCTGCTGACGGGGCGCATCGGCAGCACGCGACCCAACATCGCCATGGGCTGGGAGTTGGAAATCATCACCATGGTCATTTTGGGCGGGGTGCGCATCGAGGGCGGCGCCGGCAGCATTGGCGGCGTCTTGCTGGCCGTGCTGACGCTGGGCATTGTCACCTACGGGCTGTCGCTGGCGAATATCCCCGGCATCATCATGACGATTGTTGTTGGCGTGCTGCTTCTGGTAACCATTGCCCTACCCCGCCTGATGCGCGGACGAAAGACGAACAAATGACGGAACGTGACGCCACGCTGGTACTCGATATTGGCAAGACCAACTGCAAGCTGACGCTGATTGATGTCGACGGCGCCACGCTGGCCGAGCAGCGCTGCCCGAATGCAATCCTGTACGAAGGACAATATCCGCATCACGATACCGAGCGCATCTGGGACTGGATGCTCACCACCTGTCGCGCGTTTGCCAAAATTGCCAAGGTCGGCGCCATCGTGCCGGTGACCCACGGGGCGACTGCTGCCTTGGTGAACAGCAAGTCTCTGGTCCTGCCCGTGCTCGATTATGAAAGTACGTTGCCGGAACAAGTGAACGCGCAATATGGCGAGGTGCGCCCGCCCTTTGAAGAAACGTACTCGCCGGCACTGGCGGCCGGGCTCAACCTGGGGCGGCAGCTGGAATGGTTGTCGACCAGATTTCCTACCGAGTTCGGGCGCGCCCAATACATATTGATGTATCCACAATACTGGGCGTGGCGGTTGTCGGGCGTGTTGGCCAGTGAAGTCACATCGCTTGGTTGCCATACCGATTTGTGGGACCCGAAAAGGCAGGATTATTCGTCACTCGTGGCCCAGCGGGGCTGGCGTGAATTGTTTCCTCCCATTCAGCCCGCGTCTGCGGTGCTGGGGGCGCTGTTGCCTGAACTGGTGGCGCTGACAGGCCTGCCAGCCGATTGCAAGGTCTTGTGCGGGATTCACGACAGCAATGCATCACTGCTGCGCTACCTTGATGGCAACGTTGGCGCGGTGCTGTCCACGGGGACGTGGGTGATTGCCGCTTCGTTCGGCACCCCGCTTGACGCATTGCGCGAGCGCGCCGATATGCTGGCCAATACCAATGCACTGGGTGAACCGGTAGCGTGCATGCGCTTCATGGGCGGGCGCGAGTTCGGGGTGCTGGCCGGGCCAAATCCCGAAATGTGCACTTTGCAGGACTTACAGCACATTATCGATGAAGGTATTTTTGCCCTGCCGTGCTTTGCGCAATCGGGCGGACCGTTCAGTGGCCGAGTGGGCTCCATCACAGGACCTCGCCCGCGTACTGCGAAAGAATGGTACGCGCTGGCAACAATTTACACGGCGCTGATGAGCGACTACTGCCTCGAAGCGCTCAATGCGCGTGGCGTCGTTGCATTGGAGGGCAGCTTCAGCGTGAATCCGCACTTCCCGGCGGTGCTGGCGCTCTTGCGACCGGGACAGAAAATAGTCGTGTCCAATGACGCCAACGGGACGATTTGCGGGGGATGGAAACTGCACCGCCAGCTTGCGATTTCTGTCGCATTCAACAGTATTGAAGCGCAAGCGCTCGATTTAGTCGGCTTGCACGATTACCAGGCTCGTTGGCGTGTACTGCTCGACTAGACCTGGGAGAGATGCTTACTCCCGGTCTACCCCAACGCCCAAGACATAGGACGGGCCAAACATATTTGTCCGGAAAATCACCATCTTGTTATCCGGAGAAAATCGCACATTCGGTTCCAGTCGATAATCGTGCTTTGCCATGTTCACCAGCCGTTCGCTCTTGAACACGCCGCCCTGCACATATCCCGGTTCGTCAGTCGCTCCCGGCACCATCACCTTTTGCGGCCGGAACAATTGAATCCACTGCCCATCCGGCGCCTTGGCCACCTGGCCCGGATC
The DNA here is from genome assembly GCF_049896185.1 of Massilia sp. TSP1-1-2. Classification (NCBI taxonomy): domain Bacteria; kingdom Pseudomonadati; phylum Pseudomonadota; class Betaproteobacteria; order Burkholderiales; family Oxalobacteraceae; genus Massilia; species Massilia sp. TSP1-1-2. The sequence goes on along the minus strand of NZ_JAFCTU010000013.1, from coordinate 134,950 downwards.
GCCGCCATCACCGGCAAATAGTGCCAGGTCGCTCGTTGCGTTGTAGTGAATCGACCATTCATTGCGCTGCAGGCTGTATGCAGTCCGCTTGCCAGCGTCGATATTGACCCCCGCCACGTAAAACACCACGCCCTTCGGATACTGCCAGTCGTACCAGATGGTCTTGCCGTCCTTGCCCCACCATTCATGCCCGGCAATTTCCATCGCCATCGTGCGCTTGTGGACCAGGGTGTTCTGGCTGCCGTCGGTGCGAATGGTCCAGATCCGGTCCACCTTTTGCCACGGACCTTCGTGGCAATACATCAGCAGCGTTGGGTCGGTCGGCGAAAACAACAAGTGATTGACCCAATCCCTTGACTGCAGCAACTCGGTAACCTTACCGGTTTGCAGGTTAATGGTAAACAGCACCAGCGGCGTCCTGGAAGCGAGGCGCTGCTCCATCATGGCGCCCTTGCTGTTCGTTTTGGGCTGGGGCGGTCGCGGTGTGGCCGATACCGGCTCGAAGGTGCCTGCGGCCAGTGTTTCGTCAGCATTAATACTGTCGACCCGTTTGCCTGCCGGCAGCTCAACCAGCTTCTTTTCCACACCCGTGTCGAAACTTGCTGAGTAAATGCTGGTGATCTTGGTTTCGGAATCTGTCTTCAGGTAAAACACGGAATTGGTTTTCTGGCCGACGGAAATCGTATGCGGCCGGTTGCGGCCCGGCCCGGCAGGCACCAGCAAGCGCGTCTTGCGGCTCGCCATGTCCAGCGCATGGATGCCGGCCGGCGAGTTATACACCATCGACTTGCCGTCCGGCGTGAACGCGTTATAGTTGAAATACAATGAAGACGAGCCAGGCTCGGGCGTCAGCCGCCAGACGCGGTGACCGGTATCCTTGTCGATCCAGGTGGTGGGGGGAACGGCGGGTTCGGCCCCGCTTGCCACGCGCGCGACCAGCGCCAAGGCCATGATTCCAAAACTGACATTGCGTGACATGCGGACCTGTTTTATCGATGAGGATTAATCGTTGCGCAGCACGATGCGCGTGGGCGCGTCGCGATCCACCGTGAGCTTGCCGTCGGCATGGAACAACTCGGTCACCTGGATCGCACTGCGGCGCTGCTCGGCGCCATCTTTCTTGGCGTCAGGTCCTTGTCTGCCGGGATGGGTGAAGTAAAACAAGTAGGCGCGCCCCCCGCTAACCACCACGTCGGCATGCCCGCCCATGACTTTGTCGTCGGCGCCCTGCCCTGGCTGCTGCAGCAAATTGCCGCTCTGCCGGGTCCAGGTTTTCGCATCGGGCGAACGGTACACGGCCAGGCCATGCCAGACGTCGGTAATCATCCACCAGGCGCCTTTCCACTCGAATACTTTCGGGCCTTCGCCACCCTGGTCGGCCACGGCGCGACCGTGATCGGTCCACGTCTTCAGGTCGGTACTGTCGGCGTAGTAAATCGACTTGTTGTCTTTCTCGTTGTTGTACCACATGCGCCAGGCGCCCCCGGGCAGGCGCGCTACTGCGGCGTCGATGACTTTTTCGTTGGCCAGCTTGAGCGTTTGCGCGTTGTCCCATTTCAGCAAGTCGGTGCTGGTCAGGTGCACGATATGGCGCGGGTGGTTCCAGTCGGTAAAAATGCCCGGAACCAGGGTCAGGAACATGTGATACACGCCATCGTCGGCGCGCACGATGTCCGGCGCCCAGTGCGTGGCATCCTTGCCGCCAAGTTCGATTGGCAAGGTGATGTCGGCCGTGCCGACGTAGTGCCAGGTGGCGCCTTCGTCGCTGCTCTCGGCAATCCCGATCCGGGTGCCGTGCACCCAGGATACGCCGGGCAGTTCAGTCGCGGTGGCGCGGCGGTTCGTATAAAACATCCACCAGCGGTCTTTTGCAACGTTGCGCACCAGTACCGGGTCAGCCGCGCCATCGAACAGCGGGTCGCGAAACAGCGGCTTGGCGGCAATCTGACCGCGGTCGGCAACCGGTTCGCCAAAGTCGGGGCTGCCGTCAGCGCGCCAATTGATCACTTGCGCGCGCGTGTTGCGGTTGGGATCGAGCAGCGAGTCACCCTTGATGTCGCGGTAGTTGCGGGCGTGGTAGACCAGCACGTCGGTCTTGCCGTCGGGTGTGGTGGTAAAGGCGTTGTGGCCGGGGCCGTACTGCCCGTTCGCAGCACTGGTGACAAAGACCGGGTCGCCCGACTTGCGCCAGGAGGCGACGTCGAGCAGCTCGGCGCCGGCATCGGCCGTCAGCAAGCCCATGCTGTAGCTGGCGTCCGTTGCGCTGGCCGAATAAGTAATGAAGACCTTGCCGTTCCTGAGCAGCGCGGCAGGCGCCTCATTGACGAGGAATTTGACCTTTTCCCACTTGTGCTCGGGCGTTGACAATTGCACGGGGGCGCTGCTGATGGACGTAGGCGTGTCCATCTTTGCGATGTAGATATTGGTTGCAGGCAGATCTTTTTCAGGCCGGCGCTGGGTCCAGACCAGGTAGCGCTGGCCCGCGTTGCTGAAGGTGGTGGCGTCCAGGGTGAAGCTTTCCCAGCCAGTTTTGAGCTGGCCGCGCTCGGTCCAGGTGCCTTCCATGGGGTTGGCTGACGTGTTTTCAAGCACGTACAGGCGGATAGCCCATTTGTCTTCAGCGGTACCGGCGGTAAAGTACATGAACCACTTGCCGTCGATAAAGTGCAGTTCGGGCGCCCAGATATGGTTGCCCATGGGGCCGCTGGCGTGCTTGCGCCAGATGACCTTGGTGTCGGCCTTGCCCAGTTCGTCCAGCGTGCGGGCGCGGCGCAGTTCGATGCGGTCGTATTCGGGAACGGTCGCGGTAAAGTAGTAGTAACCGTCGGTGTGCAGCGTCACGTGCGGGTCGGCACGCTGGCGCACCAGGGGGTTGGCGAATTCGGGACTTGCGGCGCTTGCGACGGTGCATGTCAATAGAAGGGCGCAGGTGAACCAGCGCAGGATAGCAGTCATTGATCAGGCTCCAGGCAAAGCTCGTATTTTATGCAATGGCAACGGTACCGCGGGTGTTTCTGCGAAACAATCATCGCAATGCCTGGTTTAGGGGTAAAGCTGGTATCGGACGGGGCCATTCCGCTGCGTGGTCCTCGCGCAGCGGTGTTGCAAACGTTTTAGGACCAATTCCTTGCACAAAAATGTGCCGTCAAATGGTCGCGAAACGCCTTGCAACACACTCCCGCGCAACACCGCTTATTTGCGGCGTTTCACGCCCATCAATCCCATCAACGCCAGCCCCAGCAGCGCAAGGCTGGTTGGCTCCGGCACGCCGACCGTGACCTGGTCGAATGCGGGCGCACTAAAGCCGCTCTGGCGATTGGCGCGCGAGTAGGAAAAATAGCGCACTTCGTCAAAACCGCTCAGGTCGAACAATCCCAACACCGTTCCATCGCCGCCGCTAAAATTGCCCATCCCCGTCTGCACATTATTATTAAACGTCCTCCAGAAACCATTCAGGCTCGCATACGAGGTCCCCGCTGCAAATTCAATGCCCTGCATATCGGCGCCATTGGCTTTCTTCACGCTCAAATAGGCGCCTTCGCCGGCCGTGGCCATGTAATTGCCCTCGAACGAAGAACTCAATTCGCTTGGGTCGTCGTAGCAATTCGCGCCCGCGTAACCGCAGTTATTATTGGCAGCCGATCCGGTAAAGCTGAACAGTAGACCATTTTCAATATATTTGTTTGCCAGCGATACGTTGGCAGCGAAGTTGGCGCTGTTGGTGACTGTTTTCACGGCCGATCCTGCGCCGAAGGTTTGCACCACCCCAGCCGAGGCCGTCATCATCGCCGCTGCCGCGCTCACGCCCACTACCAACTTCAGTAAAACATTCTTCATTATTTTCTCTCTGTCTGTTTGGCGGGAAGCCGCAGCCGCCCGCCTGTTCTAAAAACTCAAGGTGTACGAATCAGATCAACCGCATCGACGGCATAACCCGGACTCAAAAACGTGGTTCCGCTCGAACCACTGATCACGCTCAGGTAAGCCACGTTCTCCCCCACCACCAGCTCGCTGGCCGGAATGTTAAAGCTGTACATGGTGTTGTTGCCGCGGTAGGTGCCCACGGTGAGGGTGCGGCTGTTTGGCTGCGCCGATGCCGCCGGGTTGGGCGAGACCCAGCCGTTGATCTGCGCCTTGGGCCGTCCGCCGGCAAACGCCGTCGTGATACCGGCGCGCAGCGTCAGCGGTGCGATCTGGCTCTTGCGCAAATTGAACTTGATGGTGACAAAACCGTTTACGCTCTTCCACTGGTAGGCGGGGAACTGGGCCGGCGTGGAACTGCCAATTGTGTAGTCGCCGGTAAGCCATGAGCTCATGCGCGGATCGGACGGGTGCATCGTCGTCAGCTTGGCGCCATTCAAAAATTCGGCAGGGCTGCCATCAAAGTCGCCGATGCGCCACAGCGGCGGCGCAGCACTCGGGTCGGCCGCGATGGCGAACGGCGCAAACGGCGTGGTGGCGCCGGCCGTCACCTTCACGCTACGCGTGTCGACCTCGAGTTCGTTTTTGTAGACCTTCATCGTATAGTCGCCCGGCAGCATGCCGGTGCTGCTGAAGTGCCCGTCGACGGGATCGACGTCGGTCCAGTACTGGGCGCCGGCGTTGGAAAAGCCCACCGTGTAAGCGTGGGTCGTATTGCGTCCGGTGATGCCGCCGCCCGCTACCGCGCCGCGGCCCGCAGGACCCACGTAACCGAGCAGGTCGAGGCTGCCGAAGAACGACGTATCGACAGCGCCGGGCGGCGTGCCATCGTTGAACACCATCGTGTACGCATTGAGGCGATTGAACCGGTACGCCTCGGTCTGCGCTTCGCCATAGTTGACGATGTAGGTGATTTCCTGGTTGGTGGACGTGGCCTGGTTCAGCAGGCTGCGGTAGAACGGGCCGCCCGAACCGCCTTCCTGGTTGTCGCGCACGATCCACACGCCTGCCGTGTTGCTGGTCGCGCCAATGTACTTCCAGTCCTTCAGGCGCATGTTGGAATAATGCTTGGAGCGCGTTTCGCCATTGGGCAGGCTGAAAATATCGCCCGACTCCACGGTGCCGGTGGTGCCGCGCAGGTCCGACGGTTGTGGGCTGAACGGCAGCGCATTGATCGGTATGCGCGCGATGAATCGCACCAGGTTCAGCGTGCTCGGCTCCGTCGTGAAGTAAGTACCCATGTAGATCTTCGGGTCGCCGCGCTTGGCGATGTAGTAGTGGGTCAGGTTGCCGCCTTTGACGGTTACCTTGACGTAGTCATGGCCAATGCTTTCGGCGGTCACTGTGACGGCAGAAACGCCCGTGTACAGGAAGTCGAAGCCGGAATTGACCTGCGTGCCCCGGCTCGGATCCTGGTACTGCACACCGTTGTAGACCATGGAAGCGATATCGCCGGCCGAACGCGTGCTGGCGCCGTCATCGAAACGGCGTATCTTGAATACCAGGCCAGCGCCGGTGTCGATGGTGTAGAAGGTGGCGTCGGTGGTCAGCCCGAAGGAGCCGACCACGGCGGCGAGCATGGCCGGTTTTTGCTGGGGCGCGGCGGGGCCAGCATCGCTGCCGCCGCACCCGGCCATCATGGCCGATAGCGCGACCAGGGCGGTGGCCGACCGGATTAGGGTTGTTCTCATTTTGTCTCCATTGTTTGTCGAGGGCCAGGCCGGATTGCCCGCACCGCACACGCGACCCGATCCACCCGCGCGCCCCGGGAAGGCCTGCGGTACATGGGTTTCTTGTTTTGGAATGTGTGCATTAGTATTGGGTTGTCGTTACATTGCAGTCAATCGCGCGGCGGTAACTTTTAAAAAAAATCACGGGCGTGATCGGAAATCGAGCGCAACGGCAGATGGTCGGCAACACGCAGTGCGCACTCACGCGCCTGATTATTTGCCGGGCGCCCTATGCCTGCGACCGGCTTGTCACTAAGCTCGCTCGCATGATCCCCGCTACCTCCGCCGCATGAAGCACCTTCCCCTCGCCGCGATCGCCTGCCTCGCCCTGCCCGCCGTCGCGCAAACCGTCGCTGCAAACGTGGTGGTCAAAAAGCCGCCTCCGGTTGTCGCGGCAGGCATTGAACCGGTCGTCAACGTCAGCGCGCAGCGCCCTACCAACCGGGTCGATCGCCAGGTCTACGACGTCAAGTCCGATGTGGGCGCCAGTAACGGCTCGGCCGCCGATGCACTCGCCAATATCCCCTCGGTGGCGGTGGACCCGGACGGCACCGTCACCCTGCGCGGCAGCACCAACGTGCAGGTGCTCATCGACGGCAAGCCGTCAGCGATGCTGCAAGGCGATAACCGCGGCAATACGCTCAACGCGATGCCGGCCGAAGACATTGAATCGGTGGAGGTCATCAACAACCCCGGTGCGCAGTTCGGCAACGAGGCGGGCGGCGGGCCTATCCTCAATCTGGTCATGCGGCGCACCCGCAAGGCCGGCGGCTATGGTGCGCTGAGCGCCAACGCGGGTTCGGCCGGGCGCTACAACGCATCGGCCTCGGGCAGTTACAATAGCGGCCGGCTCGGCGTCCAGGGTACAGCCCACCTGCGCCACGACGGGCGCAACGACCTGGCCGACGCCGCGCGCGTGCGTATCGACCCGGTCACGCGCGCGGCCAGCCGCACCAGCCAGGCCACGCGGAACCAGGGCTTGAACGACTCGGCCGGCCTGAATGCAACGCTCACCTACAACTTGGGCGAGAAGGATACGGTCACGAGCAGCGTGGCTTTCATGGAGCGCGGCAACGAGCGTGATGCGGTCAACCGCTACATCAGCTTTGGCGGCGATGGCAGCGTGGCACACGATTACGCGCGCACGTCGCGCACCGCCGGCGGCAGTAAAAGCGTCAGCTGGGATGCCCGCCTCGATCACAAGGGCGCGGTCAGCGGCGAATTGGCCAAACTCGACATGCGCGTATCGTCCACTGCCAACGAGAGCAACAACGCATACCTGAACACGGCTACGCTGGGCGCATTCAACCCGGCCGACGCGCGCGGACGGGATGCCAGCCGGACCGGGACCACCATTGTCGATGTGACGGGCGACTATGAGCGGCCGCTCGGCAGCAGTTTTCTGAGGGTTGGCTACAAGGTCGCCAGCAACAAGAACACCTTCGACACGCGCTACCTCAACATCGACAACACTACGCTGGAAGAGCGTCCCAACGGCGCGCGCAGCAACCGCTTTGCGCTGCACGAAATGAACCTGGCAGCCTACGGGTCATACACGATGCGCCTGGACCAGCGCTGGGGCCTGGTCGGCGGCCTGCGCGTTGAACGCACGGACCTGGATATCGCCCAAATGACGGGCGCCCTCAAGGCCAGCAATCACTACCTGAATGTGATTTCCAGCTCCTTCATCAGTTACAACGCATCGGAAGACACCGATTTTCGTTTCAGCTACGCGCGCCGCATTCGGCGCCCTGGCGCGAACGACCTCAATCCCTTCGTGGTGTACCGCGACGAATTCAATGTCTCGGCGGGCAATCCAAATCTGAAGCCCACCACTACCGACGCGTTCGAGCTGGCGTATGAGACCAAGTTCGGCCCCATCGACACCAACCTGCGCGGCTATTACCGCAAGGACAGCGGCCTGATTTCGGAACGCAAGCTGTTCATCGGCGAGACGGTGTTGCTGACCACGCGCGACAACGCGGGCACCAACCGGGCCAGCGGACTCGAATTCACCTTGCGCGGCAAACTGATGCCCCGATTGACGCTCAACGCGTCGGGCAACCTGGCCTATACCGAACAGAGGATTGTTAATCCGGGCGCTAATGCGGGGTCAAGCCCCGATTCGAAGCGCAGCGCGCCTTCGTTCGGCGGCAATGCCCGCCTGCGCTACGATTTACCCAATGGCGGCCAGGTACAGCTGTCGGTCAATGCACAGGGCAAGGCCTTGTCGCGCCAGGGCTACCGGCAGCCCAATGCCACCGCCAACCTGAGCCTGCGCCATGCGTTCACGCCAGCGTTGAGCCTGGTGATGAACGTGACCGATGTTTTCAATACCAACAAGATAGAAACGATTACCGATACCCACCTGCTCCAGGAGACGAACACGCGCAGGTCGGATGGTCGGCTTGTGTATGTTGGCTTGAGCTACCGGTTTGGCGGCGTGGCCCAGCGCAGGGGACCTGCCGGCGCGCGCCGGAGCCAGCCAAGCACATGAGACGTGGGGGCAGTTCGCCGCCGCGCGCGCAAGGGCCACAACCCTTATTTACGCGAATACACCTTATCCTGTCAATCAAGATATCTGTATGGAAGTCAAACAATTGGATGCAACTTGCATGGCCGCGCCGCTGTCCTAAAGCTGGAACCATGAGCGGAGAGGGCTAGATGAGCGATTACAAGAAGGTCAAGGCTACGCTGCAAGACGGCGAGCAATATGCGGGGCTGATTTTGGGCAAGGAAGGCAAGCCGGACCACCATGTGGTGCTTTTGCCCGGCGAAGCGCAGGAGGTTTCATGGTCGGCAGCGGGCGAATGGGCCCGTGGCGCGGGCGGCGAACTGCCGACGCGGCGCGAGCTGGCACTGCTATACGCCAACATGCGTGAACAATTCGAACGGGTTTGGTACTGGTCATGCGAACCGCAGGAACCCCGCGCGCAATTGGTATGGGGGCAAAACTTTACTAGTGGAATCCAAACCATGTACGGGCGCCCATTTCGCGGGCGTGCGCGCGCGGTGCGCAGACTGGTGGAAGAGTAGCGGGGATGAAGGTTGCCTTCCGCTATGTGTCCTGCCGTACAGAAAAAACAAGGTTTTCCAGCTATCTTGTGTCTGTCTTCCGACAAAACGCATTGATAACAATAGCAATAGAGGAATAATAATGACTTTACTAATCAACCTCATCGTCTATCTGGTCATTTTTGGCCTGATTTGGTGGCTGGTCAGCATGCTGCCATTACCGGCCCCGGTAGCGCAGATCGTTCGCGTTCTGTTCATCATCCTGTTGATCCTGATCGTGCTGTCCGTCTTTGGCATTATCCCCGGCGGTTACCTGCCCAAGCTGAACCTGTAGCACACTCACGCTGCAAGCAATCCCTGCGCGGGGCGGAAAAGCCAGTCGACTGGTTTTTCCGCCCCGCGCTTTTTTGCGTCAAAGCACCGCACGCTGCAGCAGGCTGTGCGGCGCATCCTTGCCGTCAGAGGGTTTGCATGCGCACTGGTGCTATTTGGACAGCGCCGACCAGCGCCCGATCGGCTGCTCCATATTGGCCAAATACCACGCCAGCGACGCCATCACCGCCACATGCCGCTTCAAGTTGCGTGGATCGACCTTGTCCAGCGTATCGGCCGCCGTATGATGGTAATTGAAGTAGTCCGATGTATCGATCAGCGGGGTAAAGCTTGGCACGCCCGCCTCTTCCAGCCCGCGCAAATCGGGTGACGCTAATGCATCGGCGCGCTGAAACGCGCCTGCCGACATCGATTCGAGCGTCGGCGCCAGGTTCGCGAACAAAGCGTTTGCCTGTTGCGGCGCGCTTGAACGAATGCCGAACGGGCGACCGGAGCCATTGTCGCTTTCAATCGCCGCAAAATGGCGGGCGGTGTTCTCCTTGTTCGCCTCCAGATACACCTTGGAACCGCGCCCGCCGTTTTCCTCGTTGGCCCAGGCGATCATGCGGATCGTACGGCGCGCACGGTAGTCGAGCTTTTTGAGCGTCTCGAGCACGCCCATGGCGGTGGCCACGCCGGCCCCGTCGTCATTGGCGCCGGTGGCCAGGTCCCACGAATCGAGGTGGCCCGAGACGATCACGATTTCATCGGCCTTGTCGGTGCCCGGCCAGTCGGCAATGACATTAAAGCTGTCGGCGTCGGGCAGGATCTGCGGCGTGAGCGTGAGCTTCATGCTGAGCGGACCGCGCGCGGCAAGGCGCACCATCAGCAGCGAGTCTTCCACCGACACGGCGGCCGCCGGAATGCGCGCACCATCCTGCAGGCCGCTGGAACCGGTGTGCGCCAGGCGGTAGTTGGCGCCGCCGGCCGAACTGACCAGCGCCGCCACGGCGCCCATCTCGGCGGCCATGCGGGTGCCGCCGCCGCGAAAGCGCGTCACCTGCCCGTAGGCCTGGCCGGCCTGGCCGCGGTCGGCCATGTCCTGGTCGAAGCGTACGTCGAACAGCACGATGCGCCCCTTCACTTCCCCCGCCCTGGCCTTGAGTTCTTCCAGGGTCTTGATCACGATGACCGGCGCCGTCAGGCCGTTGGCCGGGGTTGCGCCGGAGCCGCCCAGCGCGGTCAGCACCACCTTTTGCGACAGGCCCGCCGGACGGCCGCGGTACTCGACCAGCTCGCCCGTTTCGAGTCCGCGCACCCAGTGTGGCACCTTGACCGGCTGCAGCGTCACCTTGGCGCCCAGCTTGCGCATCGCATCGGCCACCTGCACCACCGCCGCCGCCTCGCCGGCGGAGCCGGACAGGCGCGGTCCAACCAGGTCGGTCAGGTCAGCCAGGCGTTCATAGGCCCAGTCGCTGGCCAGGCCCGTATCGCGCACCTTATTCAGCGCGGCCGGGTCGCTCCCGGGCGTGGCGGCGTGGGCGCCGATGGCCAGCAGAAGTGCGGGCAGGATGGAGAGCAGTGGCGTGCGTTGCATGCGGCAGGTCCTTGAAAGCTTGAAGTGGATCTGAACGATAGCGCATTTGCCATTCTTTTGCAGGACTGCCTTTCTGTCAGGCCGCCATCAGGCGCACGCAGGTGATCTCGGACGGCGCGCCGAAGCGCTTGGGCGGTCCCCAGTAGCCGGTGCCGCGGCTGGTATAGACCCACAACTGGCTCAGGCGATTGAGCCCCGCCGTAAACGGCTGCTGCAAGGGCACGAACAGGTTCCACGGGAAGAACTGGCCGCCGTGCGTGTGGCCGGAGAGCTGCAGGTCGAACCCCGCCTCGGCCGCAGCCAGCGCGCTGCGCGGCTGGTGCGCCAGCAGGATCTTGACGCTCACATGACCGGGCGCGCCGGCGGCGGCCGCGCGCGCGTCGCTGCGGTGCGCCGGGTCGAACAGGTGCGCCGTAAAGTCGGTGACGCCGGCGATGATCAAGGCTTCGCCATCGCGTTCGCAGACCACATGCTCGTTCATCAGCACCGTCAGGCCAAGGCGCCGCAGTTCGGCGATCCACGCATGCGCGCCCGAGTAGTATTCGTGATTGCCCGTGACGAAAAACGTGCCGTCGCGTGCGTCCAGGCGCGCCAGCGGCGCTGTATGCACTGACAAGTGCTGCACGCTGCCGTCGACCAGGTCGCCGGTGATTGCGATCGCATCGGGTTTTAGGGCGTTGACCTTGGAGACGATGGCGTCCAGGTAGCCGCGCCTGATGGTGGGCCCGACATGCACGTCCGATATCTGGACGATGCAGTAACCCTGCAGCGCGGCCGGCAGGCCGGCGATCGGCACCTCCACCTGCACCACGCGCGCCACGCGCCGCGCGTTGACCAGGCCGACGAGCGTGACCGCCAAGGCCATCAAGGGCACCCCATAAGCGCTGACGTGGTCGACCTTGGCGCTGGCGGCGCCCACCAGCGCGAGCGCGATCAGTCCCGCGTCGCGCAGCACCGTGAGCACCAGCAGCGAGGAGAAAAAGCCCATCGCCAGTAGCCCCGCCCAGGCCAGCTGGTCGGCGCCGCGCCAGCGCTTGAAGCGCGACGACATCAGTCCCAAGGGCAGCAGCAGCGTCGAGAGGGCGAGCAGCGCAATCCCGGCCATGAGCGCGCCGGCATGCAGACCCATGGCGGGAATCAGACGCACGCCTATATACATATGCAATAATATCAGTAGAGCAAGAACAGTAAAGACGGTACGGCGCGGGGGCATGGGAGTCGAGAGTGTCTATAGGGGGAATGACTACATGGGGCAAAGGCGGCCATCTGCAAGGGCTGGAACGTGCGTCCCCGGTGTGTTACAGAGCCTTCGACATTTGTAATATTCTGTTATGACTAATGGTGTTCCGGGCGCCGCCATATATAGTGACATCAATGCCCCAGCGCTAAGTTGATCATCCCGATCTCGGTTGAGGCCAAAGGAAACGCCATGTTCAATACCAAATTCGTAGGCGCAGTCATCATTGCCGCAACGGCAGTGTCTTCGTCGGCGATGGCAAGCGACCGCGGTGTCAATACCGCAGTTGGCGCCGTTGTCGGCGCAGCAATCGGCAGCCAGGTGGGCCATCGCAATGGCGCGCTGGTGGGGGGCGTGATCGGCGCCGCCGTCGGCAACTCGATCAGCACCAACAACAATCACCGCAACGGCTACTACGATAACCGGTCCACGGGTTATTACAACAGCGGTTACAACGGCGGCGAAAACAACGGCGGATATAACAACGGCTACAGCAATGGCTACGACAACCGTTACAACCAGGGCTACGACAACCGTTACAACCAGGGCTACGACAACCGTTATAACCAGGGCTACGACAACCGCTACCGCCAGGCGCCGACGTACGTGCAGTCGCAAGTGTATTACGAGCCTGCGCCCGTGTACTACCGCCCGGCTCCCCGCTACTATGCGCCGGCCGTGGTGTATGTCGAGCCGCGCGGCTACTACGGGCGCGGTCACGGTCGCGGCCACGGCTACGGCCATGGCCACGGCCACGGCTGGTAACCCACACCCGCAGCACACATAGCCTGGCCGCCCCGCCAGGCTTTTTTTCACCCCTTCCCCCGGGCGAGGCGTTGTTTTTTGCGGGTCCCTCCGCTATGGCTCGGTGACGGCATGGTTGCCGCTTATCGGGGGATGGGCATGCTGCAGTCGGACGACATCGTTACATTGAGCAAGGGTGCTTACCGTCTGCAGCAGCAGCTTGCGGGGTCGGCCTACGGCGTGGTGTGGCGCGCGGCAGCGCCAGACGGGATGCCGGACGTCGCCCTCAAGTTAATCAACCGGGTACAGATGGAACGCGCGCAGCCGGCCTTGCACACACGCTGGGTCGCCAGCGCGGCAAACGAAATCGCTTTCCTGCAATCTCTGGCGCCGTGGGATGAACGCCATATTGTGCGCCTGCTCGACAGCGGGGCGCATGACGGCTTGCCCGTGATGGCGCTCGAACTGATGGAGGGCGACCTGGGCCAGCGACACAATGCCACCATCATCAATGTGCTCGAATGGATCACCCAGGTGAACCAGGCGCTCGCCAAGGTGCATCAGTATGGCTGGCTTTACCTGGACTTGAAGCCGGCCAACGTGCTGCTTACACGCCACGGCGCCGTCAAGCTGGCGGACTTCGGCACCAACCGTCTGCGCAGCGCCCTGCCCGCGTACGCGTACGCGGGTACGGCCAGCTGGCAGGCGCCGGAGCAGTTTTTCCCCGACCCGCAGCAGCGCTTCACGACCGATCTCCGCACGGACTATTTCGCCCTCGGCGCCATGTTTTTTTACCTGGTGACGGGCGGCGTGCCGCTGCGCTTTTGCGGCGACTGCGGCCAGGCTTACCGCGAGCATCAGGGTGGCGCAGCGGCGGTGCTGCTGGCGCGCCCCGGCGGCATGGGCCCCACCCTTCATGACGATGAAGCGGCCCTGTTCCTGCAGCGCTTTGCGGCCGGCGCTGCTGATCATGGCACTGCTAATGATGCCGCAGATCTTGGTCGGACCGACGCGACCTGGTTCCCCGGCGCCGCCGTCAAGCCACCGGCGGCGGCGCTTGCGCTGCTGCGCATGCTGCTCGCCCCCGACCGCAACGCACGCCCCCGGCACGCCTTGCAAATCAGCCGCATGCTGGTCGCAATTGGCCGCCAGCTGCAAGCGCCGTCCGCGTTCACGCGCACTTCCACTGTCGGGCAGCATCGCGCCGGGAGCCGGGCATGAGTGCGCGCATGCTGGCGCTGCCCCTGCTCGCCCTGCTGTGCGCCCTGCAGTTGCTCTGCCTGTGGCGCGCGCCGGCGGTGTACTCGCCTTCTGCCGTCAATATTACGCTGGAACCGGGGCAGGCATTCACCCTCGGGCGCGATGAACTGGCAGCACCCCAGGCTTCACCCGGCCACCTGGCACTGCGGCGCGACCGCGCGGGCCACTGGTGGTTGCGCAATGCCAGCGCCGGCAGGCAGGTGCTGCTTCAGCGCGACGGCGTCGATCGCCGCATGGGCAGCAGCGCGCTGCGCCAGAGCCAGTGGTTCCGCATCGGCAGCGCCAGCTTTACGGTCGACGCCGCGAACGCGCGCGAGATTGCATTCACGGGAGCGGGCCACGCCTGGCGCTACGACGGGGCCACGCTGCGCCGCGACGGCGCTGCGCAAGCTGCCTGTCCCGGCGCCGGCTTTGCGGCGGGCGCGGTCGCGCTGTGGAACCGCGCGGCCCCGTACAGCCTGACGCTCGCCCGGCCCCTGTCCTTTGGCGGCAACCTCAATTGCGGCAACCGGCTGGGCATCGCTTACCTCGCCGGGGGCAGCGCGCTCGCGGTGCGCGCCAAGGACGCGGTGCTGTTGTCAAATGCCGCCGGCAGCGAAGCGCAGACGCCCTTGCTGCTCTCGTCAACCCAGGGTGAGCGTGACCTGGCCCAGCGCGAGGAGCGGCTCGATGGTGTCGCCGCCATCGTCGCCGGGCGCACGCGCTTTGCCGTCTCGCTGGACGGCGCGCGCCTCCAATTGCGCCCGCTGCGCCATGTGGCGCTGTTCACCGAGGCGCGCGTCGCCTTGCCAACCACGCTCGTTTGGGAGTGGCGGGAACGCTCGGCGTGGAGCGTTCCCGCCGGCGCGCAGTGGTGGGTGGCTGCCGCGCTGTGCGCCGTGCTGGCCGCCGCCGGCGCACTGGCCTGGCAACAGGGGCGCTGGCCTTTTGTGCGCGAGGCTTCGGCCGACATGCGCGTCGCTGCCGCCGCGACCGCGCTGCTGGCCATTGCCGGCGTCACCGCGCTGCTGCTCCAACGCGCCGGTGCCAACCTGGGCGTGGGCGTGTCGATGCTGCTGGGCTGGGCCGCGCTGTGGACTTTCCTGCTGGCCGCAGGGCGCCCGGCGCTGGCCACTTGCGCCGCCATCCTGCTGCTCGCCATTGGCCTGTTGATGCAGCTGGAGCTGGGCCTGGGCGCGATGGAGTCGTCATGGTTGCGGCATTTTCAAAAAACCACGGCGCTGCTGGCAATCGGCCTGGGGGTGGGCGCGCACCTGCGCCTTCGCATGTGCTCTGGCTCTGGCTCTGGCGCCGGCACCGCCATGGCGCCGCAAACCTGGCTCGAATGGACACTGGCGCTACTGGCCGGCGCGGCGCTCGTGGCCTTGTCGATGCAAGTGCTGTTCGGCGACGAAACCGGGGTGTTCGACCTGCAGCCGGTCGAATTTGCCAAGCTGGTGCTCACGGCACTGAGCGCCCACTGCCTGGCGATCGGCCTTGGCTGGCATCGGGCCATGCCGCAGCGCGCTCGCCCCTGTGTACGCTGGCTGCGCCTGGCCGGTCCCGCGCTGCTGTTTGCCGCCCTGCTTGGCCTGGCGCTGCTGCAGGTGGACGATTTTTCGCCGCTGATCCTGCTGCTGGTGTGGGCCATGGCAATGGCGCTGGCCTGGTCGGTCGCGGCGCGGCGCCTGAAGGTGACCGCCCTGCTGGCGGGCCTTGCCTGTCTGGCCGTCTGCGCCATTGCCTGGCTGCGCGTAGCCGGCGGCGAGGAGATCGCGCAATGGGGCTTTTACGCCGACCGGTTCGCGGTGTGGCTCGATCCGGCGCGCCATCCGCATACGGGTCAGCAGTTGCTGCTGGGCGCGCGCGCAGTGGCTGACGGTGCATGGTGGGGTGCCGACAATTGGCTCGGCGTTGGCAGCCTGGGCCAAGCTGGCGGCAGCGCGCTGCACATCCCGGCGGTGCAGGATGATTTTGCGCCCTCGTTTTTCATTAACCGCCACGGTCTGGTGGGCGCGCTCGGCCTATGGGCGCTGCAGGCACTGTTTTTGGTCGGCGTGCTGCAAACGGCGGCGCGCGCGTTTGCAGCCAGCGAAGCGGCACGCGACTTTCGCCAGGCCTGGCTGTGGCGCTTTCGCAGCTTTGCGCTGTGCGGCGGCGCCGCCTTCGTGCTGGGGCATCTGCTGCTCTCGTGGGGCACCAACCTGGCGATCTTTCCGATCATGGGCCAGCCAATGAGCTTTTTGTCGGCCGGCGGCAGCCATCTGCTGTTTTTCATCTGCCCCCTGCTAGCGTTCAATGCGATCAGCGCGCAATTACTAGAGGAGAATCTGTCATGCCGGTCTATGTCCAACACGAAGTCCTGGGCAAGGTTCACGATGTTTTCAATGCGGAGGCACTCTGGCAGGCGCCGGGACTGGCGCTGTTCTCGCGCCGCCCGCTGCTGCGCGACCTGCTGGAACGCTCTCCGCGCGAGCTTCGCGGGCGCGCGCCGACCCGCTGCTTTTCGCACGTAACGCTGCTGCTGGCGCAGGAGGAACTCGACGACGACCGGCACCTGACGCGCGGCGCGCGCGTGCGCGACCTGGCGCAGTCGCTCAAGGCGCTGCACCAGAAGGACTTTGGCGACCTGCTCGGCGCCGACGAAGTGCGCTACGACGTGATCGGCACCGAGGCGCTGGCGCCGGGCGAAGTCGAAGTCAAGTTCGGCCACGCGGTGTACCTGCCAAGCGCCGGTGAAAGCACACTGTACACGGTCAGCACCTCGCGCGACGGCGAACAGTGGCAACCGGCCTGCCCGATCTACCTGCACCAGCGCCTGGCGCTCATTGGGCAAGACGCCGAACTGGCCAGCCATGCGGCGCCGGGCTGGCCCTTTGGCCCCGTGGGCGCCATTTTGCTGGTCAACGACGGCCCCGATGCGCCGCTCGAAGTGCAGGTGCGCCCTAAGGGTGTTCTCGAGTACAGCTTGGACGCGGCCAGCAATGTCCATACTTTTTCCAGGTTCGATCAGGCCGGCGCGCCGGTGCAGTTCTTGATGAAGGTGGAGCGCGTGGCCAAAGCCCCGCCCACCGTCAAGCCGACGGCCGTTTGGAAGGCGCGCGCTTGCGCCGCGCCGGAACTGACCGCAGTGCCGTTCAGCCATCGCCCCGCCGACGCCACCTTCGCGCCGGTGGCGCAGCAGTGCGTGACGCTGGTGGGCATTGCCCTGCCCCGGCTTAGCCGCTACCGCGATACCGGCGCCACCAGCCTGGAGCTGGGCTTTGACGCTGCATCGAACATCGCCGGTCCGGGCGCACCGGCGGCGATCCGATTTTCCGTCGATGACAACGACCAGTTGCACGCCGCCACGGACGCCGGACGCGAGGAGGTCAGCGCCCCGGCCAGCTTCACGATCGCAGCCGGCGGCGGCAAGATCGATCTGGCCGAGGTCGCGCCGGGCATGCTGGAACGCTACAGCGCGATCCTGATGCTGCCGCAACCGGCCACCTTGCCGGTGGCGAGCGGCGCGCGGCTGGTCTTTGGCCGCAGCGCGCCCATGCTGGCGGCGCTGCGCGTGCTCGATTCGCCGCACTTTGTGCGCTGCGCCGATGGCGCTGCGAGCGCCA
This sequence comes from Massilia sp. TSP1-1-2, assembly GCF_049896185.1. Lineage (NCBI taxonomy): Bacteria > Pseudomonadati > Pseudomonadota > Betaproteobacteria > Burkholderiales > Oxalobacteraceae > Massilia > Massilia sp. TSP1-1-2. Next base: position 117,547 of record NZ_JAFCTU010000013.1, on the reverse strand, counting down.
GCGCCGACCGCATCGGCTTGTCGCGCAATGCGTTCAGTTTCGAAGCTGTCGCCGGCGCCTTCAAGATCGGGCGGATCAGCCCCACGCAAGCTTTGTATCACCTGGACGCGCAGCGCAATTTTGTCGCGAGCATCGGGGAAGCGAACGCGGAGCAGCCGTACCTGCTGCCGCACGGTCACCATGTGGTCGCCGGTCACTACATGCTGCGTTTCGACGCCTGAAGGGAGCCGCTATGTTCAACGTCAGTTATCTTGCCTTAGCCGCGTTTGGATTGGGCCTGGTGGCCACGCTGGTGCTGGCGGCCTGGCTCACGCCAGCGCGCTGGTGGCGCCAGATGAACGCGCGCGCGCTGGCCATTGTCGTGGCGGGCACGTGGGGCATCGGCAGCCTGGTGCTGTGGCTGATGCCTGGGCCTGCGCAGGTGCTGGCATTGACACCGGTGACAATGGGAATTGCGCCTCTTTCGATGGCGGCACCAGGGAAGGGAACGCGCTATCGCGTGCATGAAGACTTGAACCTGCGCTCTGCCAAGGGGACCGGAGCGCGCAGAATCGCCGTGGTGCCGGCCGGCAGCGAAGTGACCACGACCGGGGACGGCGACGGCGACTGGTGGCAGGTCAGTACACGGGTCGATGGCAAGGAAGTGCGCGGGTGGTCGAGCAGTTTGTGGCTGCGCCGTGCTGACGAAGCGCGCCTTTAGTCCGGCCTCGCGCGTGCGATGCAAGGGGCAGGAAACAACGCTATTCGCGCACGAAAAGCGCCGACCCCGCCGCCACGCCTTTGGCCACCGTAATGATCTCCAGCGTCTTGCCCTGCAAATCCACCTTGCGCAGCAAAATATCCATTTTTTTGGCGGGCGCGCCCGACACCGCCTTTATCCATGCGCCCGGGTTGCCCAGGTCTATTTTCTCGGACTGGCTCAGCACCCAGACATGGTCCGCCTTGTCCGGCAGCATGATATCAAGCACGCGTTCCTTCGGCAGGCTCATCAATTTTCGGAACCCCGAATGCGCACTGTCGCCCAACCAGACGTCCTGCGGTTCCTGGAACGCGGCCGTCCACAGGGCGCGGCTGTCGCCGTGAAACGCGATTCCGTCCACCTGTTGCGTGGCAAACATGACACGTTCGGTATCATGCGACCAGAACAGCGAACGCACGCCGGCCGGGCATTGCGGCGTCAGCACGGTCAGCTTGTCGAGGTCGATCAGCGCCTTGCCACGCGAAAATTCACCGATCAGGATGATGTTGTTGCTGCCCTTGACGGGAATGTAACTGGCGTTGCGCACAAAATAATCGCGCTCTTCCGGCGTGCTCGGTTTTTCCGCCGGATAGCGCGCCTCATTCAAGCCGCAACGCACAAAAGCTGCCGCATGCGCCGCTGCGATGGCGGGACCGTCCGCGCGCTCGCCCAAGGGTTGTCTGGCAGCGCGCTCGTCGTGCGCGCGCAAGCGGGCGCCGTTGCCATCATCCGCCATGGCCACCGGTTTGCCATCCGAAAACACTTGAACTTGCTGCGCGTGCAGCCCGGTTGAGGCCAGCGTCAGCAGCAACGCTGCCATGGTTCGCATCGTCATCGTCATGTTCCGTCAAATTGCATGGGATTGTAGGTGATGCCCTTCTTGCACTGGACCGGCGCGGTCCGCACAAAGCCCATCGCCTCATACGCGGACAAAGCGTAGTTGGAAGCGTTGACAGTGAACTGTCCGGGATTGCCCTTCTCGATCGCGGCCTGCCGGGCCACCGCCCATAAAGCCTTGGCGATGCCCTGGCGATGATGCGCTTTGGCCACGAACATGTGAAACACATGCTTGTTGTCGCGAATCGCAATGAATCCGGCAATGCCCTGCTCTTTCTCGGCCACGTGATACGCCATCCCGGCGCGCACGAAGGCGCGGATGGCGTGTTCGTCATTTTCACGGACGAAACTGGCCGCAGCAACAGGGCTGCAGTCATGCACGATAAATTCGTTGGAGAGCGAACGCATGAGCGCAGCCACTGCGGGGATATCGTCGTCTGTGATAGGTCGTATGGTCATTCCCTAAAGATAACATGCGCACACATTATGGTGTATAAGTTGACGCACTGCATCAACGGCCCGTAGACTACCAGCATGTCGAAACAAAGCCTGTCCCTGCCGCGCGCTGCGGTATCGCGGCGCCCCAAGGTGCCGTTGACCAAGCCTTTGCGGCACAGGCGCTACCGACAGCTCTGGCTTGCCAACCTGGTATCGAATTTGGGCACCTGGACCCAGACTTTCGCCTCCGCGTGGCTGATCGCCACCGTTTCGACGTCGGCCTCGACCAGCACGCTGGTGCAGACCGCAACGTATATCCCCGTGTTCCTGTTCGCCCTGTTCGCCGGCGTGATTGCCGACGCCGTGCATCGGCCCAAGTTCCTTTTCTTTTGCAATTGCTTCATGGCGCTGTGCGCGTGCGCACTGGCCTTGCTCGTCAATACCGGCCATGCGGCTGCGGGACCGGTGCTCGCTATCACGTTTTGCATCGGTTCCGGCTCGGCCTTCATGTGGCCCGCATGGCAAGCGTCGATGTCGGGACTGGTGGAGACGGACGAAGTCGAGGCCGCCGCCACCTTGAACAACCTGAGCTACAACGTGGCTGCCATCGTCGGGCCCGCTATGGGCGGCGTATTGTTTTCATGGATTGGCCCGGGGGCGCTGTTCCTGATCAATGCCATCTCTTTTGTCGGCCTGCTGGGGGTGTATGCCGTCTGGTGGCGCGAAAGCACGGCGCCGGTGATCGTCCGCACCAGTTTTGCCAGCAGCCTGAAACTGGGACTGTCGAGCGCGCTGGGCTGCCACCGCTACCGCCGCATCCTGGTCAATGTGAGCACCGTGTTTTTTTCCACCATTGCCTTCGCCGGCCTGTTGCCGGTATTCGTCAAGAATGTGTTGCATATGAATTCCAGCATTTTCGGCCTGTTGATGGGCAGCCTGGGCATCGGTGCCGTGGGCGGCGCCTTGCTGCTGCCCACCGTGCGCCAGTACGTCGGCAAGACGCGCCTTTTGGCCGCATCCCTGTTTGTGTACGGCATCATGCTGATGACCTTGCCCTTCCTGCATACCGTCGCGCTCATGGTGCCCCTGATCATGGCAGCGGGCATGGCCTGGTCGGCCACGGTGTCGACGCTCAATGCGGCCGCGCAACTGGCCTTTCCGCCGGCGATACGCGCACGCACGCTGTCGATTTACTTGTTCGTGATGGCCGGCGGGTACGCGCTCGGCAGCCTGGTGTGGGGCCGCGTCGCCGACCACTTTGGTGTGCAGGCCGCGCTCGCCGCCGCCGGCGCTTGTGTAATGCTTAACGCCGTTGCCTTGCTCACTGGAAAGAGGGAAACCTCCATCTGATCGGTGCTTTGGACGGCGGCCAAGTCGGTTATCCTGTTGTCATGACGCCATCTCCCCACAGCCTGCGGTTTGGTCCCCACTTCGATGTGGCGGTGCGCACCGCCGCCGGCGCCAAAGCTGCCTCGCAGACAGAGAACCAGGACAATTACCTGTTGATCGACACGAGCGGCATGGCATGTTTTCTCGCGGACCAGGTGGAACGGCGCCAGCAAGTGCAAGGCTGGCCACCCGGCCATATCCGCCTTGCAGTGCTCGACGGCATGGGCGGCCACGGACGCGGACGCGAAGCGGCCGAGGCGGTCGTCGCCGGCCTGCTCGCCTTGCCTGCCTGCGATACCCTGGGCGAACTGTGCAGCCGCCTCGATAGCCTGCACGCAAGCTTGCAACAACACTTCGGCGCCGACGTCCAACCCGGCAAGCGCCCCGGCACCACGCTGACCATGCTCGAACTGCGCCCCGGCCAGGCCGCGCTGCTGTACCACGTGGGCGACTCGCGCCTGTACCAGATCGGCGGCGGCAAGGCCGCGCCGCAAACGGTCGACCACGTTCCGGCCACCGCCTTTGCCATGGACGGTTTGCTCGACGAGGCCGCCTGGTGGGAACAGGTGCACGGCGAATACCGTTCACAGATTTCGCAAGCGTTTATTCTTGGCAACGCCTTTGCCAATCCGGCGGAATTGCGCGATCCGCTGTATGCCTTGTCGCCCTTGAACTTGCCGTTTTTCCTGGCCCATATGGCTGATCGGCGCGCGCTGGAACTCGATCCAAAAGCGCTGTATGTACTGGCAACAGACGGCTTTTGGGCTTGCCCGTCGCCGCAGCACTGGGTGGCGCGCTGGCCGGCGCTGTTCGAGGGCGCTGCCAGCGCTGCGGCCCTGAACGCGCGCTTGTTTGACGAGATCGGCGCCAACCCGCCGCCGGCGCTCCACCCCGACAACATGACCGCCATTGTGCTGCGTTCCCTCGGCAACATGCATGAAACTGCGCTGCCGGTGGCGGTGCCCATGCATTAAATGTTCCAGCCAGAATCAGCGTTGTATTTCACGCGTAGCGAAATGCCGTCGAATGGCGAAATCGCGTAAGCTTTATCAAAAAACGGACGGGCTTTCAGGCTATGAAGAAATGCAGCAACCCTCAGCATCCGCACTGCACCTTATGGGTAATGCCAGGGGAAACGGCGTGCGCAAGCGGGCACGCGCAAGCGCAGGGCGTGCCGTCCAGCTTTGAATTGATCAGCGCCTTGCGCAGCACGCGTGCCGCGCACCCGCACCCGGTGGGCTACGCGGTCGCACCGACGCCAAGCGCACCGTCGCGTTCCCTCGAGAGCGTCGATGCCGCCACGCGCGACGGCGCACCGCACCTGCATATCAGCGGCTTCGACCCGCGCGCTGCCGGCGGACGCCAGGCCATCAAGGTCGAACTACGCAACATGCCTGCAGGGTGCGCGCCGCTGGTGACGATGCGCCTGCAATCGGCGCTGCTGCCCGAAGGCGTGGCCAGCCATTCGTTTGCACGCACGCTGCGCGGCGAATGGCGTCCGCTGTTCATTGAATTTTCCTCGCGCGACAAGGAACACGGCCAGTACCGCATCGACGTTGAGCTGCACTGCCAGAAGGACGCGCGCATCAGCCACAAGTGGGTGTGCACGCCGGTGATCCTGATCCCCCGTCCCGACGCCACCCTCACCGAAATCCACCAGACGTTTCTGTCCACGCACAAGAACGTGCGCGTGATGGCTGACGATGCATCGATCGCCAGGGTGCAGGCGCAGGCGGGCGGCGGGCGGCTCGACATCGACGTCCACGCGCGCAACGCTTCCATCGCGCACCTGAATCTGGACGCGCGGCCGGGCAAGGTCAACCTGGGCTTTTCGACCATCGCCTGGGACGAAGACCTGATCGAAATCGACGTTCCGGCCCATGCCGAACCGCACCCCCACCAGAGCGTCATGGCGTGCCTGGTCAATGCCGCGCCGGACGCCGGGGCGCAGCGCCAGGTACGCCTGTTCGCGATGGAACAATGCGTGCTGGGGCGCTTTGAGCTGCATGACCCCGAAGCGGACGTGCTGCTCACCCATTTTGGGGACGACGGCCAGGACCGTGACGGCCTCACGCGGCGCTTGTCGGGACGCCACGCCGTGATCCGGCGCGCGGGGGCAGGCTTTGACATTGAAGACGTGTCGCGCTACGGCTTGCTGCTGGACGGCGTGTGGCCGGGCAAAAACAAGCCGGTGCAGTTGCGTCTTGGGATGCGTATTGAACTGTCTGCCAGCATCAAGGGCATTGTGGTGCTGAGCGTGACGGCAATCATGCCGCATGGGGTGATCATGCACCGGATCGACCAGGGTGTGCATGCGGAGTGCTTTTATTTTCTTGAGCCAGGCAGGCATCCAGGCTATCCGGTGACGGCATTTGGCGCGCTGCCGCAGGCGGCGGCCATGCCGCTGCTGTTCCACCAGCATGGCGGGTTTTGGCATTTTGACCGGGTGACCGGGCAAGAAACGCCGCTCACGCCGCAAACGGCCATGGACAAGTTGAGCCAGGTGAGCGCGCACACGCGCTTTGCGCCCGAGTCGTATCCGGAGTGCTGGATTGTGCGCTCGGCGCTGAAGGCGCCGACAACAGCAGACGCCGTCAATATGTACACTGCCTGAACAGTGCCAGCACCGGCCGCATAAGCCGCATAAGCCGCACTGGCCGCATCAGCCGAACCAGAAGCACCAGCAGCACCAGCAGCACCAGCAGCACCAGCCGCACCAGCACAATGAACACCAGCGCGGCGCCCGTGATCAAAATGCCCTCCAGGCCAAACACGATAGCGGGAATGCGCAGCTCGTCAGGGATTTTCATGGTCTCTCCTCGGTCACCAGGACACAACATTTAGTCTAGGCGGCCAGGCGAAAAGTTTAAGTCAGATGAGATTACGGGCGACGCGAAAGCCTACAATATCGTTGCTCAGTACCGCCGAAAAGCCATTGCGCAAAGCTGAGCGCAGGTAGTACGGGTTGTACAGCCACGAGCCGCCGCGCAGGATGCGCCGGCCCTGGTCGCCGCCCTCTTCCCAGGCGCTGCCGTCTGCCGGGGCGCCTTCGTAACTGTCATGCACCACGTCTTGCACCCACTCCCACACGTTGCCATGCATGTCGAACAAGCCCCACGGATTGGGGTCGAACATGTCCACGTGCGTGGTCCCCTTGCGATATTCACCCCTGGGGCTGCCGTTGTACGTGGTGTTGCCGTCGTAATTGGCCAAGCCGGTGTTGATGTCCTCGCCAAAGCTGAACGCGGTTTTTGTGCCGGCGCGGCAAGCGTATTCCCATTCCGCTTCGCTGGGCAGGCGATACACCTGGCCCGTCCGCACGCTCAGCCACACCACATACTGCTGCGCGTCGTGCCAGGTCACCCCCACCACCGGGTGGCTTTCCGTTTGCCGAAAACCCGGCGCCGACCAGTTCACTTCCCCCTTGGGTTCCCACAGCGTGGCGCGCACGAACTGGCGCCATTCGCCCACCGTGACCGGGTAGCGGCCCAGGGCGATCGACTGCTCGATGCCGACCCAGTGCTGCGGCTTCTCGCGCTCCACCCAGGCTTTCTGGGCGCCGGCGTCCATCGCTTTTTTACGTTCACCCTCGGTCGAGCCCATCTGAAAGCGCCCGGTTGGAATGAGCACCAGCTCGGGTCCCTTGCCGCTGCCGTCCAAAAACCGGTCGCGCAGCACGCCCTCGGTGTCGGCCACGGGGCTGGACGGCACCGGCATCAGCGCATCAAGCTCGGCCTCGTTGCGCGCGGCCTGTTCGAAACGGGCGCGTTCCTGCTCGCTGCGGTAGGCGGCCGCTGCCCTGGCCTGCAGCGCCTTGCGGTTTTCCGCTTCCTTGGCCAGGCGCGCCTTTTCGGCGTCGGCCACGCGCCTGTCGTGCAGTTGCTGGCGCAGCGCGTCCTTGCGTTCGCGCTTGGCTTGCTCGGCCTGGGCGCGTTCGGCCGCCTCCTGTTCGCGGCGCTGCTTGTCCCGCTGCAAGTGCAGCGCCGCCGCAGCGTCGGCGTCGGCCTTGCGCCTGACGGCCAGCTGCGCGGCGCGTTGTTCTTCCTGGGCGTGCGCGGCGGCGGTTTGAGCGGCAAGTTCGGCTGGGGTGGGCGCCACTGCATTGTCCAGCGCAGCCAACAGTGCGGCGACCGACGCCGGACGGCGCTCGGGGTCCCACGCAAAGCCGCTTTGCAGCACGCCCCACTGGCGGGTGGTCAGCGCAGGCGGCATGAAAGGCTCGTGGCCGGCGCTGCGCATGCCGTCAAAGGGCATGCGCCCCTCCACCATCTGGTAGACCATCACCGCCACCGCATAGACGTCGAGCGCGCGGCCGCTCTGGCGCTGCAGCGTGCCTGCCTCCGGCGCGCGGTAGCCGGCGGTGCCGGAATTGGCGGGCGCTTCCAGCCCGATCACGCTGGCGCTGCTGCGCGCGCGCGCGGCGATGCCAAAGTCGAGCAGCTTGACTTCGCCCTTGTTGGTGACAAACACATTGCCCGGCTTGATGTCGCGGTGAACCAGCTTGTGCTTGTCCCACGCGTAGCGCAGCGCTTCGCCGATGGGCGCGAGCAGCTGCTGCACGCGCGCGAGCGGCAGCGGCCCTTCGCGCGCCAGCAGGCTGTCCAGATCCTCGCCTTCGAGGCATTCCATGATGATGAAATAGCTGGCCGTGGCCGGGTCCTGCGCCCATTCATACACGCGCACGATGTGTTCGTGCGCTAGACGCCGCGCCTGCGTGGCTTCCTCGATCAGCAGCTTGGCGTGGGTCGGGCTTTGGGTGAGCATCGGCGGCAAAATCTTGAGCGCGACCATGGCGCTGTGGCCAAGCTCGGCGTGGGTGGCCAGGTCGGTCGCCTGCCACACCTGTCCCATGCCGCCCTGCGCGATCAACCGTTCGAGCCGGTAGCGGCGGTTTTGCGGGCCGATCTCCTGGCCGGCCATCAGCCCGATCTCGGTGCCACGGTTGATATGGATTGCCGGCGCCATGGGCGTAGCGCTCGCTCCCGGCGGCGCGTACTCCGCGTCCAGGATGGCGTTTTTGCGGGTCTCGAACTCCTGAAGGCTTAACAGGCCGTCCTCAAACAGGGCGCGCAGTTCGCGGATCTTGTCTCGTGCCGTTTGCATCGGTCCCGTCAAGCTGCAATCGCCGCGCCGCAGCGCGCGCAAAATTGGTCGTTCGGTCCCGCCGCGTGGCCGTTGGGGCAGGCACGCGGGGCAGGCGCAAAGCGCGCGTGCGCCACGCCGGCGCCAAGGTCGGACTGGGTCTTGAGCGCCGCCTTGTTGACGTCGTTCTGCAAGTTAAGCAGGTCAAGCTGGTGGCGCCGGTCCTTGTCAACCTCGGCGTCGCGCCTGGCCTGCTCGCGTTCAAGCTGCTGCTGCACCTGGCGCGCAGCCTCGCCCGCGGTGACGCCATTGGTGGCCGCCACCACGCCCGCCAGCGCCGCCAGCTGCTGCGCGCTCATTCCGGCGTGCACCTGGGTTTTCATCACGTCGGCCAGGGCGGCCGCATTCGGCCCGGCGGCCAGGGCCACCTTGGCGCTGTCGCTCATGGCGCCGATCGATTCGGCCCGCGCGATGTCGATGCGCGCCATGTCGGCAACATGGGCCTGCTGCGCGAATTTCTCCTCGCGCGCATGGTCCAGGCGGCGCAATTCTTGCTGCCACTGCGCCTCGTGCTCTTGCTGGCGCAGCGCGTGGCGCTGCTGCTCGCCGTCCAGTGCAAGCTGCTGCGACTGGCGCTGGTGAACGCCGTCGGCCTCGATCGTGCGCAGCAGCTTTTCGTGCTGGGCGATGGATTCGGCGGTCGCGCCCGTGCGGCGCAGCGCGTCGATGCGTTGCGCGACTTCTTCCACTTGCGCCTTGCCGCCAACTTCCTTCAGGGCGTCGGTGCGCAGCAGGTCGCGCTTGCGGTCCAGCGCCAGTTGCTCTTCCCATTCGGCGATGCGCTCGGCCTCGCGCTGGTGGGCGGCGTTGGTCAGGGCCAGCGCCTGCCACTGGGCCTTGTGCTGCTCGCCTTCGATCTCGCTCGCGCGCGCGCTGGCGGCGAGCTGGCGCTGGTGCAGGCCGGCCAGCTCGGCGCGTTTGCGCGCTTCGTCCTCGATGCCCAGCGCCTGGCTGATCTTGTTCTGGATCTGCTGCTGTAGCAATTGGTGCGAAAAACGCTGCTGCGCAAGCTGGCGCGTTTCGTTGGCGGCCTGCTGCGCGATTTCAAGCTCGGTGCGCATGTGGATCTGCGCCAGGTGTCGCAAATGCGCCCACTGGGTCGATTCATCGTCGCGCGCGGCGCCTTTTTTGGCCAGCTCGTGTTCGAGTTCGGTGACGATTTCGCCGGCGCCCCGTTCCAGCGCCTGCTTGCGGTTCTTGGAGTCGACGATGCGGCCATACAGCTCGATCTCGCGCGCGCGAATCGCCTGCAGCCGCTCGGCGCCCTGCAAGGTCAGCTCGGCCTTGTCAGCCTGCTCGTCCTGGCCGATCTCCTGGCGGCGGTGGCGCAGCCGGCCTTCCTGCTCCTCGCGCCAGAGGCGCTGCCATTCCTCGTCGTTGTAGAGCTGGTCGATGTGCTTGGCATGCTCGAGCTGGACGTTGCGCTCGTCGGCCACCAGATACAGGCTGCCAATACGCGCCCGGTTGGCGTCGAACTTGTCGTGCTGCAATCTGAGCGTATCGACCTGCACCACTGCCAGGCCATATTGAGCCAGGCGCATCTTGAGCGAGCCTTGCAGGCGCTCGTCGAGCTGCGCTCGCAGGTCCAGGTTGCTGGCCAGGTCGCGGATCGGCTGGCCGGCGATAAATTCAGAGGCCAATTGGCGCACCGAAGGGGCCAGCAGGTCGCGCAGGTTTTCGCTGGTGACGGTGCCCGGCATGGTCATGAAGTGGCGCGCAAAGGCGGCCACCTGTTCAACCTTGACGCTGACCGAAAAGCGCGCCGACACCGTCAGGTGTTCAGCCGTTTGCAGGTCGTCGAATGCAAAGTGGACCGGCATAGCCGAACTGCGCGTGATGAGGATCTCGGCATGCTGGTCGCGCAGCAGGTTGTTTAGGCGCGTGAAAAAGCCTTCGATTTCGTATTCGCCCTGCGGCACCTCGGTCGCCTTGTCCGCCTGCAGAATGTAGGCGCGGGTGGTGGCCGGTACGCGCAAGGTCTTGACAAACAGGCCGGATAGTTCGCGCACGCCAAAAAACACGGCCAGTTCGTTCTCGGCCGGGATCCAGCGGTTGTCGCGGAAAATCGGTTCACTGCGGCCCGCGCCAAGCGTGAGTCCACATTGGGCGCAATAGCCCGAATCGCCGGCATTTTTATGCTCGCAGCGCGGACACTTGATGCCGCCAAATCCAAACATCTGGAACATATGAGACTCCTGGTTGTTTAATCTGCACTGCTTCTCTCGCGGCGCCCGCCCTGTTCAAGTCGATTCTAGCAGGGGACAGCGCGCCGTACATTGCGCACGCAAGCGTACGCTCCTGGTCATGCATTCTCGTGGTCGTGCATTCTCGGTCTCAGATGATCCCGATCCGGTCAATCCAGGCCACGCTGGCGCCGCGCTCGTGCAGCGCTCCCGCAAACTCGGGCGCCGCCGACGCTTCCCATGCCTTTGGCAGCAAAATGCGGTCGCCCGACACCGCCTCGCGCTCGATCAGCGCGCATTTCGGCGCGCACCCTTCCACCGCGTCGACCTGCCCCGCGTGCCAGGCGCCTGAAGACCCGCTGGCGATCACGCGCCCGCGCGGCACGAATTCGCGCCCGCGCGCCATGCGGTCGGCCATCACCAGCGCCAGTTCGAACGAATTGCCTTGAAAGCGCGGCTGCGCGAAACGCACTACGGTGCGCCAGCGGCCAAGGCCGCGCCCATCGAAGTGACGCGCGCCCGCCAGCACCTGGCGCACCGCCAGTTGCGCGGCCAGGTCCAGGCCGGGCGTGGCGATGCTGTCTTCTTCCTCCCCGGCCGCGCCAGATAACGGATAGACGCTGACCTCGACCCTGCACAGACAGTCGTTGATGCCGCCACTATGCAAAGGAAACCAGGCCCGCGCCGCAGACACGCTGGCGCCGCAATCGGGCTGGCCCGACAGAGCGCCCAGATGCGCCAGACCGGTTGGCCCGCCGACTATCGCCCCGGCAGCGGCGCTGTCATGGCCGCCGATGCGCCCCAGTTCCCATTGGTCAGACCAGCCGTTGGCGTGCACCTGGCCTGCGCCCTGCCACACGGCGCGCACCATGCGGTCGGCCAGCACCACGGCCAGCTCCCAGTCGCGCTCGTCCCGGCCGGGCGCGCGGTCGATGCTGATGACAACCTGGTCGCGGCTGTCAACGCGCGGCTCGGTGTGGCGCGCCAGGCGCACCACTTGCTGCATGCGTTCGGCCACCTGCGCGGGGCTGCACTTGACGTCGGCCCGAACTGCGCGCGGGCGCCGCGTGGCGGTGACAGTTGCAATCGAGCCGTCGGCCAGCGTGGTGCGGCAATGCGCGGTGTCGGGAAGTTTATGCATGCTCGCTCGCGCGGCGCCCGGCGCCATGGTGTTCAAGGTTGGCGACGATGCGGTCGGCGTCGTCGAACCAGCTTGCAGCCGGCGCGTGCGCAAAGCGCGCCGCCAGCGACCAGGCTTCGTCCAGCGCGAGTACGGCGCCGGCGCTGTGCCGCTCGCGGGCGGCGCGGCTGGCCACATCCAGCGCTATGCCAGGCGCTGCCAGTTCCAGCGATGGCATGGTTGCAAACAGCAGGGCGACACCATCGAGCCGCTGCAGCAGCGCCTGGTGCTGGCGGAACAGCGCCTGCCCCGGCGGCAAGGCAACCAGGCGCAGGGCACTGGTCACGCCGGGCAGTTCAAGGAACAGGCGGCGCAGCGCCTGAGCGTCGGTGAGTGCCGGCACGCTTGGCGCCGGCGCGCTCACCGCGCTCTTCGCCCGCACATCGACAGCGCGCGCGAGCAGCAGTTGCGCATAGTCGACCCGATCGCCCAGGTCGACCGGCAGGCAGTCCTCGACTGTCACGCCAAAGCGCTGGTACAGCAGTTGATTAAGGCCCGCGCGGAACAGATTCCATTCGTCCAGCGTTGTACAGGGCGGCAGTTCCAGATTACCTTGCGCCAGTTCGCGCTGCAGTGCCGAGTCGACAGCGAGCGCGAAAGCGGCCAGGGACACGCCCTCGCCGCCTTCACTGGCCAGGTACAGGTCAAAACGCTGCTGGGCCACGCGCGGATCGGGGTCGTCGACAACGAACGAAAGCTGCAGACCGATTTCTGGCGCGGCGGCGAACGGGGTCAGTTCAATGCTGTACGGGCCCGGATGAAAGCAATAGGCGCTCTTGCTGTCGCCAGCGGCCAGCCGCGCGCCGTGCTCCACGCGCCGGGTCGCACCACCCTTGCCGCAGGCCAGGCCGATGCAGGCATGCGGCACCATCGTGCCCGAAGGCACGCGCAGCGCAAGTGCGTCTGTCCCCAGCGCCGCGGTATCGGGGGCGCCGGCGGGGGCGGTGCGTTTGAACAGGCCGCGCATCGCTCGGTCAGGGTGCAGCTAGCACGGAGAAGGCCGCGCCGGCCTGCTGAAAGTGCGGCGCCGGTGCGCTGGCAAACGGCCAGGCGCTCTCGCACTCGCCGTCGGCATCCAGGCTGCCCTGCAGGACGACGGCGCCGGCGCCGTCCAGCACGCGCAGCATGGGTTGCTCGCGCAGCAGGCGGGCCGCGAAGGGCGCCGCTGCATTCAACGCGAGGATCACGCGCGTAGCGCCGTCCTGCTCCACGAAGTGCAGCATCCAGAAACCATCATCGGTTGCGATGGCACTCAAGGGCGCGCTGCTTGACGCCGCGCGCAGCATGCCGCTGCTGCCCTTCCAATCGGGCCAGCTGCGCAGCGCAGCACCCCTGCGCTCTTGCGCCAGCGCCTTGAAGCGGCGCAGCGTGAGGGGTGACGCGCGCAATGCGTCGCGTTCTTTGGCAGTCAGTGCCCGGCTGCCGGCCAGCGCAGCGACGATCACGGTGTCGGCCAGCACCAGCCGGTCGCCTTCGACGCGGCGCGATAGCAGCAGTTGTTCCTGCAGCCTGGCGTCAAGTTGTTCAGTCATCACATCACTCCTTTCGTGGGGGCGCGGCGGCAAGCAGAACGGAAATCGCCGCATCGCGCCTTTTGCGCAGCGTCGGCAGCGAAAGCTGGTCCAGCGCCGCCAACTGCGCCATCGTCGGCAGTTCGCCCGTTGCCGGGTCCAGCCACTGCGACGGATACGTGTCGTCGGCGCTTCCCATCAGCTTGAGGTACACGGCAAGGCGCACCGCCATCGATTCGTTTGCCAGCTGGCGCGCGGTCCAGCTGCCCGCTTCCTGCGCAGCCCTTGCCAGTTGCATAAAGCGGGGGGGCAGTGAAAGCGCGCTGGCCGCTGCGCGTTCGGCGTCGCTGCCGGCGTCGCTGCCGGTGTCGCTGCCCGCATCGTCCGGCGGCGCATCAGATAGCGCGCTGCCGTCGAATTCATCTTCGGCGGGCGGCAAAATCTGGTCGGGTTGTGGGCCAGCCGGCGCGTCCAGCACGCGCCACAGGTCTTCCAGCCATTCGGCAGCTTCGCCGGCGTCGTGCAGCCAGTCCTGGTCGCGGTTGGACGACAATTCTTCATAGTCGCCGATCTCGGTCATCAGCTCGGCGATCCTCGCCGGACTGTTTTTAAGGCTGGCAAAGCGCTTGGAGCGCGTATGCAAGGGGCCCGGCCCGGCGCCGAACTGCGCCAGCGACTCGCTCCAGCGTATTACCCACTCCGGGCGGCACGCCGCGATCGACTTCATCTGGCGCACCTCGATCGGCGCCGCATCAACCTCGCGCCCCAAGATAGCCGACACTTGCGCCAGGTGGGCTTGCCAGTTGCCGAAAATGCGCGCGATCTCGCCGTAGGCGGTATCAAGCATGCGGTAGGTGTAGATCTTGTTGGCGCTGCACGGGCGGGCGCAGGCCGCCTGGTAATTGTCGGCGTCGACCTTGTCGCGCAAAACGGCGAACATGTCATTGACCTTCTTGCGCAAGATGGCTTCGCCCCCCGCGCGTTCCCAAAAAGGACCACTGCGCGCATGCTCGGCGGCCACCGCGGCCCGGAACGCGGACCAGTCGCCGGGCCGCGCCTGCAGCTCGTACAGAAGGCTCAGGGCCAGTTCCGCTACGCTATCGCCATAGCTGTTACCGGGCGCCTCGGCGCGCGCGGCGCGCGCGCCAGTATGCAGCGCTTCGGCTACCAGGTCCACGTACAGGGCGAGCTGCAGATCGTCTGCGTTCGCATCGGGCAGCAGGGACAGACCGGCGTGGGCGAACGCCTGCAGGGAACAGCGCCCCAGCAGTTTGCGCACATGTTCCCAGCCGTGTTCCTGGTAGCGGGTGCCCGGCAGGCGCATACCATCCTCAATGTTGTGTTTACCTCAAAATGATGCCACACAACGGGATTGGGCAAGGCGCGCTTGAAACCCCTATTTACCCTTCTGTTCGCGGTTCAGGCCCGCCATCGATCCCAGCACCGAGGCCACGATGGGCGCCGCATGTTCGCCTCCGCTGGCCTCGGAATGGCTGACAAAGGCGGCAACGGCGAGCCGGTGGCGCTGTCCCGGCACGCTGCCCGGTTCCAGGTAGCCGGTGAACCAGACCGTGGCCAGCTCGCGCCGCACGCCGTCCGGCCCCGTGACCATGGCCGGCGAAGTCCCGGTCTTGCCGGCCAGGCCGCGCCGCACCGCGTCCAGAGGCGCGCCGCGAAACGCTGCGGCGGCGGTGCCGGCGTCGACCACGCCCTTCATGCCGGCGCGAATCCGGTCCAGGCGCACGCCAAGCCTGGGCGGCGCTGCTGCGTGCGCCGCGCGAGCGTCAAGTTCGAGCAGCAGGCGCGGGGCGATCACGCGGCCCTCGCCAATGGCACCGGCCACCATCGCCATGTGCAGCGGCGTTACCTGCATGCGCAGCCCGATGGCCATCTGGCGCAGTTCGTGGCGGGTGTGAATCGGATCGATGTGCGCTTCGCTTGGCTGCAGCGCGTCCCACGGCGACCAGCGGAAGTCCGCCGGCAGCAGGCCGCCATCGAGCCGCAATTGCTGGCCAAAGCCGACCTTGTGCGCCATGGCGGCGATCGGGCGCACGCTGTCCAGCGAGCCGGGTTCCAGCGCCTGCAAGTCGGGCGCGCCGCCGTCGGCACGGCCAAACAGGCTGCGGTCGCTCAGCTCCCCGGACCAGGCGAACCAGGTATTCAAGCTATAAGTGAGCGCCTGCGCCAGTCCCATGCGGCCGTCTTGCGCGCGCCGGTCCAGGTGCTGGTCCTTATAGTTGGTGATGTGCGCCAGGCGCGTGCCGAACGGGTAGCTAGCGGCATTGGTCTGGAACGCGAAACCCTTGGCACGCGCCACCCGGTTCAGGGCGGCCAGCGGCATCCCGGCCAGCAGCATGTCGAGTTGCGCGTCGCGCTGCGCCGCCAGTTCCAGCCCCAGCGCGCTGACGATCTTGAAGGTGGAGCCGGGACTGCGGTAAGCGCCCCCGTCATGCTGGAATGCAGGCAGTCGCAAGGGGCTGCGCGCGGGATTGGCGCGGTCGAAGTCGCGTACTTCATTCCAGTTGGCGGCGTCGACAACGCCCCCGCCCGCGCCGGCCGCGGCCAAAATGTCGCCGTTGTCGGTGTCGAGGATGACGATGCCCGCCTGCCGGCCAGGCGGTACGGCCATGGCGCCGGTGCAGCGCGCGCCGTCCCACCGGCCGCGCCGCATGCCGATGCAATCGAGCGCGTCGTGGCTGGCCTTTTGCAGCGCCAGGTCGAGCGACAGGCGCGCGCGGTGCGGCTCCCCGCTTGGCGAGGGAACGCGGGCGAGCATGCCGGCCACGCTGCTGGCGTGTTCGGCGCGCAGGCCAAGCAGCGGCGCCAGGCCCGCATCGATGGCGGCCGCGCTCGGCGCGCCGCCGCTCCACACTTCCACGCCATGCCGGTCTTGCAGGACAACGCCGGCCGGATCGGCACGGCGCGCGGTGGCGCTGTTGGCAGCCAGCGCGCGCCACGCCAGCTTGCCGCCTGCAACGCTTAGATGGCGATATTGGGCGTCGGCGCCGGCCAGCGCGTCCATCGCCAGCGGCGCGGCCGTCAGTGCAATGCTGGCCGCGCCCGGCAATGCTTCCAGCACCACCAGCTGCACGGCCCCCGGCGCCGGACAGGCGCGCCCGCTGCAGGCAGCGCGCGGGGGCGCGAGCATGCGCGCCCCTTCCACGCCCAGCACGCGGCCAACGAGCAGCAGTTCGATGCGCTGTCCGGCGCGCGGCTGCTGCATGACCAGGCGCGCCGCCGCGTCCGGCCCGCCCGCAGGCCACGCCGCCACCCGGTTCCATGGCGCCCATCCCTGCGGCACGTCGGCAAACAGGCGCGCGGCCGCCAGCGGCAGTTCGGCGCCGGTGGCCACGCTCGCTCCAGCCACGCTGGCTTGCCAGACGGCGCCGGCCAGCGCCGGACGCACGCGCCAGGCCAGCAAACGGCGTTCGTTATTGAAGATGCGGACCTGCTCGCGCACATAGGCGCCGTCGGCCATGCGATAGAGGCGCTTGAACAGCATTGTGGCGGCGGCGTCGGACGCCAGCGCTTGCCAACTGCCCAGTTCGCCGCTGCGCGCGCTGCCGGGCGCGGCTTGCCAGCTGGCCAGGTCGCGCGGCGCCAACTCGATCAAACCGTCATCACCCAAACGCAACAGGCCGTGCGCGGCCAATTGCTGGAACAGCGCCTGGTCTTCCAGGCTGGCGCGCGGCGCTGCCGGCACGCGGTAGCTCCCCGGGGGCAGCCACGTCGAGATGGCGTCGCCGCCTGCCGGAAAGGCCGTGACCAGCGCTTTTGCAGCGCCGCCATCACCGTTGCGATACAACTGCAGCACCAGTTCGCCCGCGCTCTTGCAAGCGGCAGCGGCGCGGCGCTGTACGCGCAAGGCGCCGTCGCTCCACACCAGAAACCCGTCGCGCCGGAAGGCGCCGGAGCCGGCATCGCTGGCCCAGCGCACCTTGCGCCCGGCCGCTTGCCACGACACCTGCAGCGGGCCGCCTGCGGGCAAGGCAAGGCCGTTGATCTGCACCTGGGGCATGTCCGACGCCAGCGCAACGTTTCGAATTGTTAATAATTTGCCGCCGGCTTCGCTGCGCGCGACCAGGCGCGCCACGTCGTCAAACTGGTAGCCGATGCGCAGCGGCAGCATGCGCGCGCCCTGAACCTGGTCGCACAAGTTCACGCGCACCGGGTCGGCGGCGTGCATGCCGGCGGCGATCACGATAGCGCCCTGGTCGCTCAAGGCCATTGTGACGCCGGCTTGCTTTGGCACCGTGAACCCCATGCCCGCCAGCGCCGGCGGAAGAATATCGACCGCCGATGGCACCCCGGTGTCAAGCGGCCCGGGCGCGGAGCGACCAAGGTGACGCGCATGGCCGGCGATGATGACGGCACCAGCCAGCGCGACGAGCACGCCGCCGGCGCCGACCCAGCGCGCGGCCGGGCGCGCCGGGCGCTGCGTGCCCGCGCGCAGGTTGCGCGCGCGCCGCCACTGCCTGTGACGCCCCGCCAGCGCCAGCGCCACCCTGTCGAACCAACCTGCCATCGCATTCCCCCACGCTGAAAGCGGCCACCCGGCCTGCACAACACTAGCGGGGGGGGCGGGAAAGCGAGCCCGGCAACAACTTATCGGCCAATTTCGCAGGCCGTTCCGCGAAAGCGGCCCTTCATCGCATACGGGTGGAAGGGGGCGAATTGTGCGTCTAAAGTACATTCATCGACACCCCACATTGAAAGGAAATTGTATGAACATCCATAAGCACATGGAAGCCGTATTCGTCGCCACCGTCGTCCTTGCCGTAGGCGGCGCATATGCCATCGACACGCTGCCGCAGGCGAACGCCAAAGCTGCGGTGACGGCCAGTGTGGGCGCCCAGGCACCGGCGGTCGTGGTCAAGGCCAAGCGCATGACTGCCGAAGAAAAGCGCCAGTCGCTGCAGGCTGAACGCGACGCCGACGGCCAGTTCGCCGTAGCGCAGAGCGCAGCGAACCGCATGTAATGGCATGCGGTCGCAAGGGATTTCCAGAACCGACCTGCGCGCCGGCTGACGCGATACAGCCTGGCCCGCAGTGCTCCTGATCTGTGTTGGCTACCGCACTTACAGACGGCCTCCCGTTGTTTCAGATGTAAGCACTTGATTCAATTGTCCTGAATGCAAATTCTGGACGTTATATTGGACCGTACGCTTTCACAAGGAGACCTGAAAATGCAACGCACCCTCACCTTTGCAGCAGCATTAACGTTAGGCGCAGCAGCCCTCATGCCTTTGCCTTCGATGGCGCAATCTGGCATCAACGTATTCGTCACCACTGCCCCTCCGGCCCCTCGCTACGAGAGCATTCCCGCGCCCCGGACCGGTCAGGTATGGGCGCCTGGTTACTGGAACTGGGAAGGCAACCGCCACGTCTGGACCGCGGGCCACTGGGAAACGATCCGCAGCGGCTACCAGTACCAGCGCCATGAATGGGCACGCGACAACAACGGCTGGCGCCTGAACCGCGGCGGCTGGCAGCAAGTGGCGGTGCAGGCTGCGGTCAACGGCAACATGATTGGCGTCGCGCCGCCACCGGCACGCTACGAGCGCGCGCCGCATGCACGGCGCGGCTACGTGTGGGTGCCGGGTTACTGGAACTGGCGCGGCAACCGCCACGAATGGGTTGCCGGTACCTACATGCGTGAACGCCCGGGCTACATGTACGCCCAACCGCGCTGGATTGAGCGCAACGGCCAGTGGTATATGGAACAGGGTCGATGGGAAGATGCTCACCGTGGCCGCGGACATGATCGCGACCGCGACGGCATCCCGGACCGCATGGAAGGTGGCGCCGACCGCGACCGCGACGGCGTGCCCGATCGCCTCGAAGGACGCGACCGTGACCGCGACGGCGTGCCCGACCGCATGGAACGGCGCGACGGCGACCACGATGGCGTTCCCGACGCGCGCGACCGCGACCGCGACAACGACGGTGTGCGAAACCGTAACGATGCCGACCGCGATGGCGATGGCTACCGCAATGAGAACGACCGCTTTCCGGACGACCAGCGTCGCCATTAAACGGTTTGCATAATAGCTGAAAGCGCCACCCGGCTTTTCCGTGGTGGCGCTTTTTTTACGTTTTTTAGTTATGCTTCGCCCATGACTGATTTTTCCGACCTGTGCGCCATCGCCTTTCACGGCGAACGCGTCGCCGCCCGCCGTCTCGCCGCGCGCAGCGGCGTGACCGAAGCAGCCGCGCTGCGCATCACGCTGGAGCAGGCGGCCGGTCTGGCGGGTTTGGCCGGTTTAGTCGCCGGCCGCAACGCGCTGCAAACCGCCGCGCATGCGCGCACCGTGGCGCGGCGCGAAGAAAAAGAGCGCGCCAACCAGACCCGCGCCGCCCGCCATGACGGTGCGGCGACGCCCTGGCGCGGCTGGTTCGACGGTTCAGCCCATCCCAACCCGGGCCGCTGCGGCATCGGCGCGCTGCTGCTGGGTCCTGGCGGCGAAAAATTCGTGGTGTCCCGCGCGGCGGGATACGGCAACAGCAGCGAGGCCGAGTACCTGGCGCTGATTGCATTGCTGGACGCGGCGCTGGCGGCCGGCGCGCGCGCTCTGACGATTTACGGCGACAGCCAGGTTGTCATCGATGATGTGGCGCGCAGCGATGGCGGCCAGTCGCCGGCGCTCGCCCGCCTGCGCGAGCAGGCCCGCACGCTGATCGCCAGGCTTGGCGCACCAGCGCTGCGCTGGATTCCGCGCCACAAAAATGGTGAAGCCGACGCCCTGTCGCAACGCGCGATTGCGGCGTGGACCGAGCCGTCTACTGCCGGCCCTGCATCCTGACGGCGCTGTCAAGGCGCTTGAACATGTCGTCGTGCAGCGAGCGCGTATATTTGTTCATGTGCTTGCGCGAATGCGCCAATTCCCTGATCTGTTCCTGGGCCACCACGGCCTCGCGCCGCGACAGGGCCCACAGCGCGTATTCGACGCGCGCTTCAATGCCGGTGAAGCGCTGCACGGTCGTGGCAAACTCCTGTCCCGCCTGGGCATGCATGCCGGCCGCGGCGTAAGCGCGCGCCAGCAGCACCGACACCTGCTCGGTGCGAAATGATGGCTTGCCTTGTTGAAGGCCGAGCAGCGCGGCGATGGCGCCATCGTGCTGGCCATTGGCGAGGCGCGCCTGGGCGGCGTCGAAAATGATGTCGGGATCGTTGGCAAAGGGACCGGCCAGGCAAGCGTCGAACTGCGCCACCGCCTGCGCATGCATGCCCGCCTCGAGCATGGCCTTGGCCAGGCGCGTCTGGTTGTGCGCGGTCGGGGTCAGGTCGAAAGCCTGTTGCGCTTCGCGCAGTGCGCGCCCGGGATTGAGGGCGGCGACGACGGTCTTGCCGGCTTTGCCCAGCGTGCGTTCGAGGCGCGACTGCGGCAGGAAAATGGCCAGGAAGTACACCAGGCTGCCGAGCAGGGGAAAGGAAAACAGCAAAATGAGCCAGTACAGCTCGCGGCCGGAACGTACCGCGTGGATGGCGAAAAACAGGGCGATGATGAAATGTAGGCCCAAACCGGCAATCGGCATACTTGCTCCAGAGTGAATGAAATTAAATTAAGGTGCGCCGCGCATGTTAAACAATTTGCAATGTCTTGGCAATGCGGCAGGTCATCATCGCACTAGGAACTTATATGAATGGCAATTGTCCGTACCTTAGTTCTGGCGGGCGCGGGCCGCATGGCGCAATGCGTTTCGACGGCGCTGGTCGGAATGCGCCTGCGTCCTTTCCCGACCTGCCTGCTGGCTTCGCAGGGCGCAAAGAGGGGCAATGTTGCGTTAAGATAGACGGTCCCGCCACCATGCCCTGCCCGGGCCCATACCCATGACCAGCGTCCCCGCCGCCGCGGCAGCGAAGCCAGGCAACCTCAATTTTGTCCTGGTCAGCATTTTCATCGACATGCTCGGCATCGGGCTGATCATCCCGGTGATGCCGGTGCTGGTGGGCGAGTTCGTCCATGGGCGCGAAGAACAGGCGCTGTGGTTCGGGATCCTGTCGGCCGTGTTCGGGCTGATGCAGTTCGTGTTCATGCCCATGCTGGGCGCGGTCAGCGACCGCGTGGGCCGCCGGCCGGTGCTGCTCTATTCGATGGCCGGGATGTGCCTCAATTTCCTGATGACCGCCTGGGCGCCCACGCTCGGCTTCTTGTTCCTCGGGCGCGTCATCGGCGGCATGTCGTCGGCCAGCATGTCGGTCGCGTCAGCCTACGCCGCCGACATCTCCACCCCCGACAACCGGGCCAAGAGCTTCGGCAAGGTGGGCGCCGCTTTCGGGCTGGGGTTCATTTGCGGGCCGATGCTGGGCGGCGTGCTCGGTCAGGGCAATTTGCACCTGCCGTTTTACGTGGCCGCCGCGCTCAGCGCCGCCAACTTCATCTATGGCTATTTATGCGTGCCCGAGTCGCTCGACGCGGCGCGCCGCAAGCCGTTTGAACTGGCGCGCATCAATCCCTTCACGGCGCTGGTCAAGCTGGCCGGGCGGGTCGAGATTCGCGGGCTGGTGATCGTGTTTGCGCTCTCGGCCTTGGCGCAGATGATGCTGCAAACTACCTGGGTGCTGTACACCACGTTTCGCTTCAACTGGACGCCGCTGCAAAACGGGATTGCGCTGTTTTGCGTCGGCCTGACCGCTGCCGTGGTGCAGGCGGGCCTGCTGGCGGTGCTCTTGAAGCGCTTTGGCGAAGTGCGCCTGTCGCTGCTTGGACTGGCCTCGGGCGGGATCACTTATATTCTTTACGGGCTGGCCACGCAGGGGTGGATGATGTACGTTTTCATCCTGTGCAATCTGCTCGCCTTTGCAGCCGGGCCGGCGCTGCAGGGGGTGATTTCAAAAGCTACGTCGTCCGAGGAACAGGGCGAGTTGATGGGGTCCCTGCAATCGATCCAGAGCCTGGGCGTGGTGTTCATGCCCTTGCTGGGCACGGCCATCCTGGCGCGCAGCACGCATCTGAGCCCGAACGACTGGCGCATCGGGACCACGTTTTTTGTGTGCGCCGCGATGCAGGCGGTGGCCATTTTCGTGGCGAGCCGGTATTTTAAGTCCCACCACTACAAGGTTTGATTGCACTGCCTTAGAACTTCATCTCCATCGTCAGCCGCAGCACCGCTTCGCCCGGCGTGAACGTGCGGCGGCGACTCGCGCCGCTGCCATTCAGATAGGTGTACGTGGTCTCGCTGATGTACTCCTGCGCCAGGATGTTGGTCAACCCAACGCGCAACTGGTTCTTGGCACTGAACTTCCATAACCCGTACATCTCCAGGTCGCGCCGCGGTGTGGTGTACGCATCCTGCGTCGCGGACACGCGCACGGGCCCGCCGTTCCTGAACGAATAACTCGCGCCCGTGGTCAGGCTGCCCATCTTGTAGTCCGCGCCCAGCGTTGCCGAAAACGGCGTCTGCTGGTCGAGCCGGTTGTTCGGTCCACCAACGGCCGACACGCTCGACCAGTTGCGGCTCATGTTCAAGCGCAGATCGATCGCCGGCCCCTTTTCGAACACCGCCGTCAGTGGAAACTTCGCCTCGAATTCCAGGCCGCGCGTGTTGGCGGTGCCATCGTTGACCGGCTTCGAGACGTAGGTGCCGTCAGCTTCCGGCAGGACCGAGGTGCGCGTGTAGTCGGTGAGCCGGCGCATCGATGCGCTGACGGACACCATCGCGCCCTTGGCCCAATAGTGTTCATACGCGGCGTCGATGCCGGTCGCCAGTTCAGGCTTCAAGTCCGGATTGCCGAGCAGGTCGGGCGCATTCGGGTTCTTGTTGTCAGGCGAAGTCCAGCGGCGCGGCAAGATGCGGTCGGCGCTGGGCGCCTTGTAGGTACGCGTCAGTGCAAAGCGCAGCTGGTCGCCCTTGGTGCCGGGGATCTTGTAGAGCGTCTGGAACAGCGGGCTCCAGACACTGGTGCGCGATTTGCTGTCCTTGAAGTGATTGCCCGACACCGCCGTCCATATGCCTTCCCAGCGCACGCCCATGTACACCGACCATTGCGGCGTCACGTTCCACTCGTCCTGCGCATAGCCGGCAAAGCGCGTTATGTCGGCGGTATAGCGCTCGTCGGCCGGAAAGTCGACAAAGCCGGGCAGCGGGTCTTGCGCGCTCGGGACCTTGGCGCGCTTTTCGACCTGCAAGCGCATGTCGTAGCGGGTAGTGTAGCCGCCATCCCAGCCGGCCGACAGTGCGTGGCCCTGGCCCAGCGGCACCGAGTACTTGCCGGTGCTGGTATAGCCATGTTCCTTCAAGCGCGATTTGACGTCGCTGTCGAGCGTGAGCGCGCCGTTTTTGGCCGCGTAGCCCTGGCGGTACGAGTCGTTGGGGCTTCGGCCGATGAAACCGCCAAGCTTGACGTCGAGCTTGGCGCCGTCAGCGAGCTTCTTGACCCAGTTCAGGTCGGAACGAAAGATCTTGCTGACGTTTTCCATATCCCAGTCGAGATAAGGATACGGCCCCGTTGCGCTGCTTGGAAAGGCGCTGGTGGTCGCCTCGAAGAGGCGCTTGAAGCGACCGTAATTGAAGAACGATTGCGACGTCAGGGTGTCCCCGTTGGCGAACGTCCAGTTCAGGCGGGGCCCGATATTGAGGCCGTCGTAGGTGCCGGTTTCATAGTAGGCGATCATGCGCCGCGCGCGCAGGACGCCGGCGCCGTCGGTCTCGACTTCCTCCACCGGCGTATCGCGGTCGAACTTCTGGTGCACCGCATTGACGGTAAGCGAATACGAGAGCGCGCCCTTGCGGTCCGACATCTGCAAGTTGGCCGTGGGAGTGAGGGTATCGGCGCCGGCACCCACGCTCAGTTTCAGTTCGCGCTGGGCCGTCTTGATCGCCTTTTTCAGTACGATGTTGATGGTGCCTGCGATCGACTGCGTGCTAAATTCGGCAGTGGCCGCGCGCAGCACTTCGATGCGCTCGATCGCGTCGGGCGCGAGCGAATCCATCGAAAAGCCCGCCGGCGCGCGCTCGCCGTTGATCAGCACCTGCGTGTAGCCGCTGCCCAGGCCGCGCATGCGCACCTCGCCGCCGCCGCGGCCCGACGCGCCCGACACGGTCACGCCCGGCAGGCGCTTGAGCACATCGAGCACATTGGTGTCGCCGAACTTGATGATTTCCTCGTGATTAAGCACGATTTTGGAGGCAGTGTCGTCGCGCCGCGCATCATAAGAGTCGGCAGCGCCCTTGACCTCGACCTTCTGAATGGCCGCCGGCTCGGCCGGTTGGGGCTTGACGACTGGCGCCGTTTGCTGGGCAAAGGCTGGCTGGGCAAAGGCCGGCAGGACAGCGGCGAGCGCGGCGGCGAGAACGGTCAGGCGAAACCGGCGGTTGTTCAAAAACATAGGGATTTTCCAGCAAAAGTATTCAAGGCCGACATTGTCCAACAGAAAGCACGTGTTGTGGCAGCAGAAAACATATATTTTTGATATGCATGTTGCATCAGGGACTTTTCGCGCCTCGGCCCGCCACCCGCATTGCAGCCCCGAGCAATTGTGAACTGCGCGCGGAAACGGACCGTTATAATTGGGAATCGTCACCCTTACAGGCCCCTATCGTGTCGCGTCTCAAAGTTCTACCCCAGTACCTACTCCCGAAACAGGGGCTGACCAAGCTCGCCGGGCGCGTCGCCGGCCACCAGGGCGGCAGCTACACCACCACGCTGATTCGCTGGTTCGTCAAGCAGTACAACGTGAACATGGATGAAGCGGCCAACCCGGACATCGCCAGTTACGCCAGCTTCAACGACTTTTTCACGCGCGCGCTGCGCGAAGGCGCGCGGCCGCTGGCGCAGGCCGACTTCGTGTGCCCGGTGGACGGCGCCATCAGCCAGACCGGCGTGATTGACGACCACCAGATTTTCCAGGCCAAGGGACACCATTTCACGACCACGGCGCTGGTGGGCGGCGACGCGGCGCTGGCCGCCCAGTTCCAGCACGGCAGCTTTGCCAACCTGTACCTCAGTCCCAAGGATTACCACCGCCTGCACATGCCGTGCGACGGCCGCCTGATGCGGATGATCTACGTGCCGGGAGCGCTGTTTTCGGTCAACCCGACCACCGCGCGCGGCATTCCCAACCTGTTCGCGCGCAACGAGCGCGTGGTGTGCGTGTTCGACTCGCCCGAGCATGGCACGTTCGTGTCGGTGCTGGTGGGCGCGACTATCGTTGGCAGCATGGCCACGACGTGGCATGGGCTGGTCAATCCGCCGCGCTCGGGCCAATTGCGCGAATGGCGCTACGACGACCAGCAGATCGTTATTAAAAAAGGCGAGGAAATGGGGCGCTTCCTGCTTGGCTCGACCATCGTCATGCTGTTCAAGAAGGACACGATCCGTTTCAACCCACAGTGGGCGCCTGAGCGCGCGGTGCGGCTCGGAGAGGTCATGGGCAACCAGAGCGCATGATGGGCAGCGGCCAGCCTGCGCGTCTTTCGCTGCTGCGCTGGCTGCACGAAGGGGCGCGCTCCTTGTGCTTTCGCCTGCCGCGCTGGGAGCGTCTGGCGACCGGCCCGGCGTTCATCGCCCTGCTGGTCGCGCTGCGCCTGCTGGTGTCGATCGGCGTGAGCCGCCTGTTTTACGAGAGCGGCGCCGTATTTAACTGGCGGGCCGGCGCGGCGGGATGGGGCGGCCTGCTGCTGACCGTTTGGGCCTGCCATGTGATGCGCCCGCAACCGGTGGCCGGCGAAGCGCCATCCGCCGCGCCCGGCGCGGCCCATCTGTTGACCCTCGTGCTGGCGCTGTCGCTGTGCCTGTCTTGCGTGTACGGACTGGCGTACGCGCTGTTTGCGCGCAGCGCCTGGTTTGGCAAGGTCGGCCAGTGGGGGCAGCTGGCGCTGTGGCTGGTGCCGGTCCTCTGGAGCACGCTCGCCACGCTGACGCTGATGGTGCGCACCGGCGAGCGCGCCATGCTGCGCCGTTTCGCCGCCGTCTGCGCCGTCGTTGCCGGTGGCGTGCTGTCGTACTACGTGGCCCCCGCCCCGTCGTTCTGGCGCGAGCGGGAAGCAGCGCTCGAAGTCGATCTGGACGAACCACCGCCGGCGCTGCGCTTCGACCAGGAACTGATCGAAATGCAGCAGCCCATGCTGCAGGCAGACGTGGCCGCCCTCAAGCCGCAGCGGCCCGGCGTGGCCGACATGTACACCATCACTTTTGCCCCGTTTGAAGGCGAAGAAGTGTTCCGGCGCGAGACCCGGGTGGTCAATGAGGTGATGGCCAAGCGCTTCGACGCGGCCGGACGCGGCCTGACGCTGATCAACCATGCAGAGGAAATCGAGCAGGCAGTGTGGGCCACGCCCCTCAATCTGCAGCGCGCGATTGCGGGCGTGGCGCAGACCATGGACCGCGATGAGGACGTGCTCTTCATTCACTTGACATCGCACGGCGCGCAGGACGGGCAATTGGCGGCGAACTTCGAGCCGCTCGAGGTGGCGCCGGTCACGCCGGAAGACCTGAAGCGCTGGCTCGACGAAGCGGGCATCAAGCATCGGGTGATATCGATATCGGCCTGCTACGCCGGCAACTGGATTGCACCTCTGGCCGGTGAGGATACGCTGGTGATGACGGCGTCCGACGCCGACCACACGTCGTATGGATGCGGAAAAAAATCAGAGCTGACCTTCTTTGGACGGGCGATGTATGACGAGCAGCTGCGCACCAACACGCTGTCGTTTGAAGAAGCGCACACCGCTGCCAGGCTGGTCATCGATCAACGCGAAAAGGAAGCGGGCAAGGATGACGGGTACTCCAATCCGCAGATCAAGGTGGGCACCAGAATCAGAGCATACCTGAAACAACTGCGGATGCGGTTGAAGGGCTAGCGCCGCGAGGCTAGCGCGGCTCTTTGGCGACGTTGCCATCGCGCTCAATATCATACCAACAATACCCTCTGCGAGAAGTGTTGCCCCGCCAGTCAAATACGTCGTGGCCCGCCACTTTCCGTTGACGTCCCCATCCCGTCCGTTGATACTTGTAGCTTATTGCGCGTATTCAATTTTACTGTCACAAATGTACATACACGCTTGCCGTTCGCGGCAAAGGACCCACACATCTTGCCATTGATTTCGTCCATCCGCGCCCTGCTCGTTGGCGCCGTCCTGCTGCTGCTCGGCCAGCCACTGGCGTGGGGCGCCGACGCTGCGGGCGCCTACACCTTCCGCAGTTACGGCCCGGAACAGGGCTTGCGCAACCAGGCCGTGACCGGTATGGCGCAGGACCGCGACGGCTTCATCCTGGCCGCCACGGAAGACGGCTTGTTCCGCTACGACGGCAACCGTTTCGAGCGCTTCGGCATGGACCAGGGCATGTTCAGCGATAGTATCGTATCGCTGTACACCGAACCTGGCGGGCGGGTCTGGGTCATCAGCAACAAGGGGGCCATGGCCTGGAACGGCGCCACCCCCGATCCCTTGGCCAAGACCGTCATATTGCCCAACGAAAAGATCTTTACGATGGGGGCGTCGATGGCTGGCAGCCTGATCGTCACCAGCGCCGAGGGGGTATACGAAGGACCGCCTGACAAGCTGGTGCGGGTGCCCGGCTTGCCCAGCATGGATGGGGGCGCCGTGTGGATCGCGCCGAACGGCCAGGAAAGTCTGATTGCCTGGCACGGCGACCTGTACCAGCGTATTGGCAGGGGCGCATGGACGGCATATCGACTGCCGGTCGGCTCCAAAAACGAACTGATCCACACGGTCATCAAGGATGCGCGCGGGCGCATCTGGCTGCGCGGACCGCGCTTGCTGCTGCGCATGGCCAGCGCCCGCGCCACGCCGGAAGACTTGAGCAGTACACTGCCCGGCGCCGCGATGCTGCGCGGGCACCTGGCGCTGGACCCGCAAGGCCGCGCCTGGACCACCACCACGCTGGGTGTGGCGCGCTTTGACGACCGGGGCATCTGGATTCTGGCCGAGCAGCAAGGCTTGCCCACTCAGTCAGCAGCGTCAATCATGTTCGACCGCGAAGGCAACCTGTGGGTGTCGTCCGAAGGCGTGCACCGGCTGCAAGGCCGGTTCATGTGGAGCGCGCAAACGCGGCACCAAAAACTGCCATCGGATACGGTCTGGAACGTGGCGCGCAGCCGCGACGGCGTGTTGTGGGCCGGGACCAACCGCGGCCTGGCGCAGTCGACCCCCAAGGGCTGGGTGGTGCTGCCCGGCACGGAGGAACGGATCGTCTACACCTTGGCCCAGGATGCCGCAGGCAACCTTTGGGCGGGCGGCAACAACGCCAAAGCTGCGCGCAATGCGTTGCTGATGCGCCCGGCCGACGGCTCGGCCTTCCGCTCGATTCCCATCAGCCACCTGGAGGGTCCAGGCAGCATCAACAGTATGGACTTCGGCCCTGACGGCGCGCTCTACCTGGGAATGATGAGCGGCCTGCATCGCCTGGTGCGGGACGGCGATGGCTACCGGGGCGAGGCGGTCAGCTTGCCAAAGGGCGGCAACAAGGAGCAGATCAACCAGGTACTGCGCGACCCACAGGGAAGGCTGTGGGTGGCAGGCGCAAATGGCCTGGCTTTTTTTGACGGACACACATGGCGCCGTTTCGGCAAGCAGCACGGCCTGCTCGACAGCCACATTGAAACGGTCGCGGTGGACCAGGCCGGCACGTTGGTAGTGAGCTACTGGAACGTTCACGGCATGACGCAGTTTGCGACCAATGCCGCCGGCTTGCTCAAGGCGACCCAGCTCGCAACGCCCGTGAACCTGGTGTCCGACAACATCTACTCACTCGGCTTCGACGCCCACGGTGCGCTGTGGATGGGGACGGCGCAGGGCGTCAAGCGCTGGAAAGATGGCCGCGTGGAGCAATTCGGCCGGGGCGAAGGATTGCCCAGCGAAGACGCCGCGGCCAATGCCTTCTGGGCCGACAGCAACGGCGACGTGTGGGTCGGCATGGCAAGCGGACTGGCGCACTATCATGCCGACGCCCAGCCCGGCACGGCACCGCTGCCCGCCACGCACGTACTGCGCCTCGAGGACGGCGCGGGCGCCAGCTTGAGCGCGCCGGTGCCCGAAGTGACATGGGAAAATCGCACGCTGACCTTCCGTTTCGCCGTGCTCAGCTACCTGAACGAAACACGCATCCATGCGCAAGTGCGGCTGCTCGGCTTTGAAGATGCGTGGCGCGGGACCGACATCCGCGAAGCGCGCTACACCGGCCTGCCGCCGGGAAAATATCGCTTTGAGGTGCGCGCTTCGATGAGCGCAGACGAATACGGCCCGACCAGCATGCGCGAAGTAATCATTCTGGCGCCGTGGTGGCGCACTGCGTGGGCGGCTGGGATGGCCGTGATTGCGGCCGGCCTGCTGCTGTTTCTGTTCATGCGCTGGCGCCACGGCCGCCTGCAGCGCGGCAACGCCGAGCTGGCGGCGCTGGTGCGCGCGCGCACCGAGGCGCTCGAGCAAGCCAATGCCGCGCTGCACGACGCGAGCATGATCGATCCCCTGACCGGCCTGAAGAACCGCCGCTTCCTGGGGCTGAGCATGCCCGATGAGCTGGCCCGGGTCATGCGGCAATTTCGGGCAAGCCATCACGCGCGCGACGGCGTCAACAAGACGCTGCTCATTTTCATGGTGGACCTGGACCATTTCAAGGCAATCAATGATACCTACGGCCATGCCGCAGGCGACCTGGTGCTGCAGCAAGCGAGCACCGCGTTAAGGGGCGCTTGCCGCGATGCAGACTTCGTGGTGCGCTGGGGCGGCGAGGAATTTTTGATCGTTGCGCGCAATTCCGACCGCAGTGCCGCCGATGTCTTGGCCAACA
This sequence comes from Massilia sp. TSP1-1-2, assembly GCF_049896185.1. Taxonomy (NCBI): domain Bacteria; kingdom Pseudomonadati; phylum Pseudomonadota; class Betaproteobacteria; order Burkholderiales; family Oxalobacteraceae; genus Massilia; species Massilia sp. TSP1-1-2. Next base: position 87,375 of record NZ_JAFCTU010000013.1, on the reverse strand, counting down.
AGCTGCGCGACGCCGTGCGCGATTTGCGGATCGACATCGGCAATGGCGTGATTCTGGAAAAGACTTGTTCGCTCGGGTTTGCCGCCTTCCCCGTGCTGGAATCGGAACCGGAAGCGTATGCCTGGGAAGACGCCGTGAAAATGGCCGACCAGTGCCTGTACGCGGCCAAGCACTCGGGGCGCGACGCCTGGGTCGGCGTGGTGCTATCGGCCAACGCGCCCAACCCCGGGCCGCGCGTCACCAACGCCCTTGGCGACCTGGTAGCCGAAGCAATATTGCCGGCGATGACGTCGATTGCGCCAGAACAAGCTCTGCGATGGCGCTAGCCCACCCGACGCTACCGCCGCACCCGGGGTAGATCGGGGATTACGCTACTTTTTCCGGGGCGGCGTTGTCAGCGATTTCGAAGTGGAACACCTTGGATATGATCTGCCAGCGGCCGTCGAGATGGACCAGCGTTAGCAAGTCAACGAAACGTTTGGGGAAAATTGCACATTCAACGCGGGCAATGGCAAGGCCGGGGCCGGCAAATTCAATCGAGACGATGCGGTCCTGCCTTGGCTGGCCAAGCTTGCCGGGCGCCGGCCGCTGGTCGACGACGGCAAAGTAGTCAGCCATCCCAAGCTGCAACAAGGTGCCGTCCGTCGCGCAGGCATACAGGGCGCCAGGATGGAAAACGCGGCGCAAAATGCTGGTGTCGCTGAAATAGATGCCATCAAAGTAGTCACTTAGGAGCGCCGTCACGGCGCCAAAAGGGGCGCCAAGATCAGGTTTTGCAGCGGTATCAAGCAAAGATTCTGCCAATGATTCGGACATGTGAAATCCTTTCGTTGATGGATTGAGTAACAGGCTGGTGCAGAACTATTTTGGTGCTGCGCTGCGAAAGTTGTGCGCTTGGCTTACCCCCGGAACCGCTTGCGCGCCTCGTCGCAGCACATCTCTTCCATCATATCGAGAAACGCGCGCGTCTTGGCGGGCATCAGCCGCCGGCCCGGGAACACCGCCCACCCGGTTACTTCAGGCAGCGACCATTCCGGTAGCACCCGCACCAGCTCGCCTTTTTCTACGTACCCCTCCGCAAACAGGTCGGAGCTGGCCGCAATCCCGGTCCCGGCGCAGGCTATGCGCGCCAGCAAGTCAGGCGAATTCGCTGCCAGCCTTGCCGGCAACTCGCGCTGCCACACCGTTTTTCCGCGCGTTAGGATCCACGGCTGCGCCCCGCCCGCCTGGCGCGACAAGCACAGCAAGTCATGTTGAAACAGATCATCAGGCTCGCGCGGCATCCCTTTGCGGGCGATATACGATGGCGCGGCGTATAAATTGATTTTCTCCAGCGCCACCCGGCGCGCATGCAAGGTCGAATCCTGCGGCAGGTCACCCATGCGGATTGCGATATCGAAGTTTTCACTGACCAGGTCCACCCGCCGCGGCGACAAATCAAGCTCTAGCGTAATGGCGGGATAGCGCTCGATAAACGCGCCAATCATGAACGTCAGCCCCAGGTTGGCAAAGTCGCCCGGCATCGAAATGCGCAGCCGGCCGCTGGGCGCCTGCTGGCGGTGTTGGACCAGCGCCCCGGCCGCCTCGACCTCCTCCACCACCTTGCGCGCATGCTCGAGCAGACTGGCGCCAAACTCCGTGAGCATCAGCTTGCGCGTGGTGCGCTGGAGCAGCCGCTCGCCCAGCCGGGCTTCCAGCAGTGCGATCCGGCGCGACACGGTCGACTTGGGCAAGTCCACCCGCAATGCCGCTGCACTGAAACTGCCGCTCTCTACAATGCGCGCAAACAGCAGCAAGTCGTTTGGTTCTACGTCCATTGATTATGCCACCAGGTGAATAATGATATCCATTTTACGGTCTTCCGCATTGTTTTTGGAACGTATAGAGTGTACTCCATAGCACCTGAACCAACAAAGGAAACACCATGAACATCCTGCAAATCAATTCCAGCGCCCGCAGTAACGGTTCCGAGTCCACCCGCCTGGCCGATGCCATCGTCGCCAAATTGCAGGCCGCCACGCCGCAAGCGTCGCTGGTGCGCCGTGACCTTGCCGTCACGCCGCATCCGCCGATCGACGAAGCAACCCTGGGCGCGCTGTTCACGCCCGCTGACAAGCGCAGCGCCGAGCAAGCTGCCCGCGTGGCGCTTGACGACGCGCTGATTGCCGAACTGCAAGCTGCGCACGTGGTCGTCATTGGTTCGCCGATGTACAACTTTGGCATCACCGTGCAGCTCAAGAGCTGGTTCGACGCCGTGGCCCGCGCCGGCACCACGTTCAGCTACACGGCAACCGGCCCGGTTGGCTTGTTGAGCGGAAAAAAAGTGTACGTCACGCTGGCCCGCGGCGGCTTTCACAGGGAAGGCGGCAACGACAGCCAGACCCAGCACGTGAAGACCTTCCTCGGCTTTTTGGGGATGACAGACGTAACGTTTGTCTACGCCGAAGGGCTGGGCATGGGTCCGGAAGCGGTGGCCACCGCACAGGCAAAGGCCGACGCGCAGATCGAAGCCGAACTGGCATAATTGCAGCTGCTTGTGCAGCAATATGACCCGGAGGAAGCCATGATTGAACAAGTGACAGCAGAACGCGTCCAGCACGCACGCGGGGTCGAGCGCCTGATCAGCGGGCAGTTCGTGACGGACGGCGCGGGGGTGCGCATCAACCGCGTGCTCACCCACGCCTTGCAGCGCCGGCTCGATCCATTCCTGATGCTCGACGCCTTCGGCAGCGACAAGCCGGGCGACTACATCGCCGGCTTCCCCGAGCATCCGCATCGCGGCTTCGAGACCATTTCGTACATGCTCGCCGGCAGCATGCGACACCGCGACAGCGCCGGCAACGAAGGCCTCATCACCGATGGCGGCGTGCAGTGGATGACGGCCGGGCGCGGCGTGGCCCACTCCGAAATGCCGGAGCAAACCGACGGCTTGATGGAAGGCTTCCAACTCTGGCTCAACCTGCCCGCCAAGGACAAGATGACGGCGCCGTGGTACCGCGACATCCCTGACGCTGAAGTGCCGCGCTTTGAGACCAGCGGCGGGGCGACGGTCAAGGTGATCGCAGGCGCCAGCCATGGCGTGGCCGGGGCGGTGCAGCGCGCGCATACCGAGCCGCTGTACCTGGATGTGCACCTGGCGGCCAACGCCACGTTCGAGCAGCTGCTGCCGCCAGGGCATAACGCCTTCATCTACGTGTACCGGGGACAGGTCGTCGTCGACGAGCAGAATGTGCCGCAAACAAAAATGGCGATTCTGAAGAACGATCCGGCGGCCGACGGCGTGCGCATCGTCGCCGCCCAGCCAAGCCGCTTGATCCTGATCGCCGGCCAGCCGCTGGGCGAACCGATCGCGCAGCACGGCCCGTTCGTGATGAATACCCAGCAAGAGCTGATCGAGGCGGTGGAAGACTTCCGGTCGGGGCGCCTGACGGCTGCCTGAAATTCTGGGTTAAACTAGGGGCGTCGCCCATGCCGCCTGGTTTTAGTAGGGTGGAAAAGCGATAGCGCATTCTACCGAAGGCCGGCGCTCACGCGACGCATGCCTTTAATGGAATGCGCTATCGCTGTTCCACCCTACATTTCGCTACTGCCTATGCTTCCACTTTTTATGCAAGCCCTCGCCTGGATCAGCCGCGTATGCGGCTTTGAAACAGTTGATTCCTTCCCGCCGGGGCACCCCCACGCGCGCACGTACTGGAACGGTGCTTACTTCGACATCGCTTCCGACCTCAAGCCCGAAGAAATCGAGCGTTCGATCTGCGAACGCATCTTCAACACGCCAACCATTTTCGTGCGGATCGCCAATCCCACGCCGGCCATGCAGCGCGCGCTGCTGTCGGTGATCGAGGCGCGCATGCGCCGCCCCGGCGCCAATCCCAACGACCTGGTGGCGATGCTGGTCAACGCCTACCGCAGCCCCCACACGCCAGACGTCATCCCCGGCCTGCGCGCCGCCATCGTCGCCTGCGACGGTGACGCGCGCGGCGTGATGGACTTTTTGGGCGCGATGCCGGCGGCGTTCAATGTGATCGAAGCCTGAGCTGCTAAGCCTTGACCGGCGCGAAATTGGTCGGCACGTACCTGGCCCGCAGCCGCATGAACGGCGTCTCGACGCAGCGATACAGCAGCCACCCCGCAAACACGCTTGAGAACAGCATCACGGCAATCGCCAGCGCCGATTCGGGCCCGTACCCGAGGCGTTCGAGCGGGCCGCGCGCCAGGATGCACAGCTGCTTGTGCCCAAGGTAGATCGCATACGACCACAGGGCCAGGCTGGCGGCGCCGGGCACGCGCACCGTGCACAGCACGCTCTTGCGGCACAATGCCGAGACAATCAGCATCGAAAAACTCAGCGCCAGCAGCGGAAACCCAAGCACGGTGATCGGCAGCGCCTGGCGCTCGTGCAGGAACAGCCAGAACGTCACCCCGGCCAGCGCCGCGCCGCCCGCCAGCAGGCCGTTGCCATGCCCGGTCAGACTGCGCCACGCGCGCGGATGAAAATTCTTAAGCAGCGCCAGCGCCACGCCGGCCACCAGTTCGTCAAAGCGGCAGAAGGTCGAGTAGTAGATGTACTTGAAGTAGCTGGTGCCTGGTTCCCGGCTCTGCGCGACCAGCTCGCCCCACACGGTGTAGCGGATCACCATCCCCGCGACGAATGCAAGCGCGATGGCGCCCCATGCCCAGCGCAGCGAACGGCGCATCGATGCGACTCCCAGCGCCAGCGCCGGCAGCAGCATGTAGAACTGCTCCTCGATGCACAGCGACCAGGCATGCGAGAACGCACTGCCCGGCTGCAGGTTGATGTTCTGCGTGAAGCTCACGTAGTGCCACAGCGGCAGCAGCGGCGAACCATGGCGAAAACCGGGCCACAAAAAATACAGCGCCAGCACCACGTAAAAGTTGGGCAAGGTGCGCAGCAGCCTGCGCGCATAGAAGCGCGGCAGCGAAAACGGTCGTCCGCTGCGCAAGGCAGCAAAGATCTGGTTCCCGATCAGGTAGCCCGAGAGGGCGAAAAACAGGTCGACGCCGACCCAGCCGATCTCGCCGACCCAGCCGAACGTATCTTCCCCGCTGACGAACAGCACGTAATGGTGCAGCACCACGAAGATGATGGCAAGGGCGCGCAGGGTGTCGAGGCCGTGATTGCGCTGTGTGGGGAGCGTGGTTTTCATGAAGCGGCGATGATGCCATGCGTAGGCAACGCGCGCCAGTGTTTACCGCTAAAATGAGCGCTGCCATCTATATCCGAGGACGAGACCAGCAATGACAAGTGCACGCGACCTGCAGTTCAAATCGATCAATTACACGGGTCTTGAAAGCGGACCGCGCCTGATCATCACCGGCGCCGTCCATGGCAACGAGACTTGCGGCACGCGCGCAATTGGCCGCGTGATGGAGGAGATCGACAGCGGCCAGCTGCTGGTGCGCGCCGGCAGCGTGACCTTTGTCCCCATCACCAATCCCCTCGCCTATCAGTTGAACCGGCGCTCGGGCGATCGCAACCTGAACCGCAACCTGTTCCCCAAGGATGCGCCGCAAGACTTCGAAGACCAAGTCGCCAACTGGCTATGCCCCTTGCTGGCGCAGCATGACGTGCTGCTCGACCTGCACTCGTTCAACGCCCAGAGCCAGCCCTTCGTGATGGTCGGCCCGCGCAATAACGACGGTGCGCTGCAGCCATTCCGGCACGCCGAAAAGGAGCGCGCCCTGGCGCGCCGGCTTGGCGTGAGCCGCTTTGTGGACGGTTGGCTGGCCACCTACGGCCAGGGCGTGCAGCGCCGCATGCAGGGCAGCGCTGCCGCGCAGCTCGAGACCGTGCTGCGCTACGGCGTCGGCACCACCGAATACATGCGCACCACCGGCGGCTATGCGCTCACGCTCGAGTGCGGGCAGCATGCCGATCCGGCCGTGCCCGACGTGGCTTACCGCGCCATCATGAATACGCTCGCTTTCCTCAAGCTGATCGACGCGCCGGAACCGGAGCCGATCGCGCTTGAGGCGATGGAGTCGCTGTCGATGGTGGTTGTGCATGACAAGCTCGATGCCGGCGACAAGTTCAGCCGCACCTGGTCGAGTTTTGATGCGCTGGCCAAAGGTGACCTTATCGGCACCCGCGCCGACGGCACCGCGGTAACGGCCGAATTCGATGGCAAGATCCTGTTCCCGGACGTGAACGCGCAGCCGAACAATGAGTGGTATTACCTGACGCGGCCCAATACCGACTTTGATCGGCATATGGAGTAACAGCTGGAGTAATAGCTGGAGTTATAGCTGCGGTGATACCCCGACTTCGGTAACTGCGCAGTAGCGACCAATTAGCCGCACAAGCTACCGAATTCCCCACAAAAACGGGTCGGTCTCATCGAATATGAAGATCGAGCGCGCGATCACCCACGCCCTGCCCCGAATGCTTGGCCGTATCATGGCGCCGTCACGCCGATAGTAGGCGTCAAACACACTGCCAATCACACTTTCCTGGCGCCAGATGGCGCCTTCTGCGAGCTCGCCATCGGCCGCCAGGCAAGCCATCTTGGCGCTGGTGCCCGTCCCGCAGGGCGAGCGGTCGTAGGCCTCCCCCGGACACAGCACAAAATTCTGGCAGTGCGCGCCAGTGCGCGACGGGGCAAACAGTTCAATGTGATCAATCGGCGCCCCATCGTCCCCGGTGACGCCCTTCGCTTCGAGCGCCTCGCGCACGGCAACCGCGTACGCCGTCAACGCATCCACATGCTCAGTCGCCAGCACCTGACCATGGTCGCCCGCCAAAAAGAACCAGTTGCCACCCCACGCCACGTCGCCGGTGATGGTGCCGCGCCCCTCGACGTGCACCGGCACTGCGGACAAGGTCCGGTAGGAGGCCACGTTTTCAATCGTGACGGAGCCGTCGCCGTGGAGTTCAGCTTCCACCACGCCCACCGGCGTGTCGATCCGGTGGCGCCCGGGCGCCAAGCGCCCCAAATACGCGAGCGAGACGACCAGGCCCATCACGCCATGGCCGCACATGCCCAGGTAGCCCACATTGTTAAAGAAAATGACGCCGGCCACGCAATTCGGCGCGTGCGGTTCGCACAGCAGCGCGCCGACATCCACGCCGGAGCCGCGCGGCTCGCAGACGACGGCCGAACGTATGTGATCGAACTGGTCGCGAAAGCGTGCCAGCCGTTCGGACAAGGGGCCGCTGCCCAGGTCCGGGCCGCCTTCGATGATCAGGCGCGTCGGCTCGCCGCCAGTGTGGGAGTCGATAATGGTAATGGGTTTCATGGACGCAGCATACCAAGCCCGAACCCGTCTGTCTTGTACTGAAACACCCTGGGCGCCACGAAAAATGGCACAAAGCCGACCGCAGGAACTCAAGCAGGCGTCAACAGTTTCAGGCCCAGAATGCCCGCCACGATGAGCGCGATGCACGCCAGGCGCATCGCCCCGGCCGGCTCGCCCAGCATCACCATCCCGGCAATGGCGGTGCCCACCGTCCCGATGCCGGTCCACACCGCGTACGCGGTTCCGAGCGGCAGATGACGCAGCGCCAGACCAAGCAGGCCGACGCTGCCGGCCATTGCCGTAAGCGTGAACACGGAAGGTCCCAGCTTGCTGAAGCCATACGTATATTTCAGGCCCACTGCCCAGGCGATTTCAAGCAGTCCGGCGGCTAACAGGTAAATCCACGGCATTTCGGCTCCTCATGGCAGGCAAGAGTATAGCATTGGCCGTGCCTGCCTGGCCTCGCAAGCCGAGTCTCGCCACGCGGCGCGCAGGCAGGTACACTGCGCCATTCATATAATTAAAAAGGAGCCGCCCATGGCCATTGTCGCCAAAGTCCTGATCATCCTGATTTTGTTCATGCACGTGTATTTCCTGCTTCTCGAAACGGTCCTGTTCAAGACGCGCGGGCGCCGCGCGTTTGGCCTCTCCGCCGAAAAGGCGGACGTCATGGCCCCGGCCATGTCGAACCAGGGCTGCTATAACGGCTTTCTGGTGGTGGCCCTGGCGATCGGCCTGCTGCACCGCGATCCGGCCGTGGCCCACACCTTTGTCCTGTATGGCCTCGGCTGCGTGGCCGTGGCCGGCGTGTGGGGCGCACTGACGGTCAAGACCATCATCCTGTTCTTCCAGACCATCCCCGCCATCCTCGCGCTGATGCTGTACAACATCGCCCGCACGGCGGCGTAATCGTCGTTTTCGCCCTGCTCAGGCAGGTTCCTGGTTTATATCGTAGAATAACGATATTAGTTTCGTAGAAATCCGATATATGCAAATCGACGCTATTCACAAAGCGCTGGCCAACCCGGTGCGCCGCGAAATCCTTCAGTGGCTGAGGGATCCGCAAACGCATTTCGGGCACCAGCAGCATGGGCTCGACATGGGTGTCTGCGCCGGCCTGATCGACGAACGCACTGGTCTTTCGCAGTCGACCGTGTCGGCCCACCTGGCCACGCTGCAGCGTGCCGGGTTGATCACATCGCGCCGCGTCGGGCAGTGGATCTTCTACAAACGCGACGAGGAGACCATCCAGGCCTTCCTCGACCATATGAACCAGGGACTTTAGGAATACTCATGACTACATTATTCGATCCGATCACCGTTGGCGACCTTGAACTGCCAAACCGCATCATCATGGCACCACTCACGCGCGCACGCGCCATTGGCGGCGAACGCGTGCCCAACGCGCTGATGGCGCAGTACTACGTGCAGCGCGCCTCCGCCGGCCTGATTTTGAGCGAAGCGACCGCTGTCATGGCGCAAGGCGTGGGCTATGCCGACACGCCGGGCATCTGGTCCGACGAGCAGGTCGCAGGCTGGAAAGTAGTGACCGACGCCGTGCACAAGGCCGGCGGTCGCATCATGCTGCAGCTGTGGCACGTGGGCCGCATTTCGGACCCGATTTTCCTCGGCGGCGCAGCGCCGGTCGCGCCGAGCGCGGTCGCGGCCAAGGGCCATGTGAGCATCGTGCGGCCGCTGCGCGACTATGTGGTGCCGCGCGCGCTGGCGCTGGAAGAGATTGCCGGCGTGGTGGCAGCGTTTCGCAAGGGCGCCGAAAACGCCAAGCTGGCCGGCTTCGACGGCGTGGAGATCCACGGCGCCAACGGCTACCTGCTCGACCAGTTCCTGCAGGACGGCACCAATAAACGCACCGATATCTATGGCGGGTCGATTGAAAACCGCGCGCGCCTGATGCTCGAAGTGACCGACGCCTGCGTCGAGGTATGGGGCGCGGGCCGCGTCGGCATGCACCTGGCGCCGCGCCGCGATGCGCACGACATGAGCGACTCGGATCCGAAAGCGACGTTCGGCTATGTGGCGCGCGAACTTGGCAAGCGCGGCATCGCGTTCATCTGCGCCCGCGAAGGCTTGGGCGACGATCGGCTCGGGCCTTACCTGAAGCAGGAGTTTGGCGGCGTGTACATTGCCAACGAAAGCCTGACCAAGGAAAGTGGCGAGCAACTGGTCAAGTCCGGCGAAGCCAACGCCGTTGCGTTCGGGAAGTGGTTCATCGCCAATCCGGACTTGCCGCGCCGGCTGGAGACAGATGCGCCGCTCAACGAAGCGCGGCCGGACCGGTTCTATCACCCGAGCTCGGAAGGCTATACTGACTATCCGGCGTTGTAAGCTGACGTCCAGCCCGGTCGGTATCAAGAAGCCTCAAGGAGCCTCATGAAACAAGCACCGCGAACCCTCACCCTTTGGCTGGCTTGCCGCTCGCTGCCCCAGCTCGCGGCAGACCCGCTGCCGGTCACCGTTGGCATACAGGACAAGTTCCAGCAGGTCCACGAAGGTGTGCACGGCGAGGCGGGTTGGCGGTTCGCGTGCACCGTGCTAATCAAACCGGATCCGGCTAGCGCGCTGCCCGCTTTTTCAGGCCCATTTGTCCACGGCACGCCGGCAAAGAGATTTTTGTACCTGAGCTGGAAACGGCTTGGCGACGCGCCGACGCCGTGGCAGCAACGGGTCAAGATCCCGCGGTCGGCGTTGCCCTGGCACCTGATCGAGGCGGGGCTGCCTTTGGAAGCGGATATTACCGGGCGCAAACCCCACGCGAGCGAACCCATCGTATGGAAGCTCGCTGCGGGTGCTCGTGCATAGGGTTTCCGTCGTCAAAAAATTGACATAACAAGTCAACGCTCTGCCGTGACCAAAGTCGCAAGGTATTTTTCGTACTCGTCATACATGCCGCCAAAGCCTTGCTGCATCGAGCCGTGCCCGGCCCGGAACGTTTCAATCCCCACCGGGTCGGCATTGATGGGCGAGGACACCAGCGTCATGTTCGTCTTGCCGTCCTGTTCCACCAGTGTGACGGTATTGAGCACTTCCAGCGGCCAGGTCGGGCTCATCGCGTAAGCAATCCGATTGCCTTGCGCATCGGCAAAGCCGTTGATGAATACAAGGCGTTCAACGGGCGCGATCTCGACATAATTGAACCTCCCGTACATTTCGACGCCGGGTCCAAAGCGCATGCAGTAGTGAAACACGCCGCCGGCGTGCATTTCGTTCTTGAGCACATCGATGGTGCAGCCCTGCGGCCCCCACCATTTTTGCAAGTGTTCGCTGTGCGTCATGGTGGCAAACACCAGCGCGCGCGGCGCGTTAAAAGTACGCGCAATGACGAAATCGACGCTCGTATCCCTTGTCATCCAGTTTCTCCTTGGCTAGCGTTGCGTTGGTCTTGCAGGCAGTCAGCGCCATCATCCCAGTTGTTGAGAAGATGTCAAGCCTCGCACGCTACATTTTTGCCAACGCCACCTGTGCATCAAGCTTGGCGGCCGCATCGCGCCGCTCGCTGTAGCGCTCCACCAGGTAGTCGCTGCGCTCCCGAATCAGCAACGTAAATTTGAACAACTCTTCCATCACGTCTACCACGCGGTCGTAATACGGCGACGGTTTCATGCGTCCCGCCTCGTCGAATTGTTCGTACGCCTTGGGCACGGACGACTGGTTGGGAATGGTCACCATGCGCATCCAGCGGCCCAAGAGGCGCAGCGTGTTGACGGTGTTAAACGACTGCGAGCCGCCCGACACCTGCATCACGGCCAGCGTGCGCCCCTGGGTCGGCCGGGTCGACCCGACTTCCAGCGGGATCCAGTCGATCTGGTTTTTCATCACCGACGTGATGGCGCCGTGCCGCTCGGGGCTGGACCAGACCTGCCCTTCGGACCACAACGACAGCGCACGCAGTTCCTGCACCTTGGCATGGGTGGCGGGCACGGTGTCGGTCACGGGCAGTTCGCGCGGATCGAAAAAGCGCACTTCGGCGCCCATGCGCGTGAGGATGCGGCCCGCTTCCTCGGCCAAAAAACGGCTGAACGAGCGCTCGCGCAGCGATCCATACAGAATCAGGATGCGCGGCGGATGGTCGAACGGCAGCGCAGGCGCCAGCTTTGCCGGCGTTGGCACGTCGAACTGCGCTTCGCTCAGATTGGGCAGGCTGGTGTCCATTCAGTTCACCCGCTTGCCGCTGGCATCGATGACGGCTTCGCCATCTTCCTTGCTGAAGGCGGCGCGCTGCGGCAGCGGCAGGATGTCGAGCACCAGTTCCGACGGGCGGCACAGGCGCGCTCCGGCAGGCGTGATCACGAAGGGACGATTGAGCAAAATCGGATGGGCCATCATTGCATCGAGCAGAGCGTCGTCGCTGAGGGAAGGATCGTCCAGCCCAAGTTCGGCAAACATGACTTCTTTCGCGCGCATCGCTTCGCGCACGCTCAAGCCCGTCTGCGCGATCATCGCCGCCAGCGCTTCGCGCGTTGGTGGATTGGCCAGATATTCGATGACTTGCGGCTCGGCGCCGGTATTGCGGATCAGGGCCAGCGTGTTGCGCGAGGTGCCGCATTGTGGGTTATGGTAAATGGTGATGTCCATGGTGGATTCCTCAAGCGTTGGGTAAGGGGGGACTGCACGGCGCACCCGCGCAGCAGTTTTCGGTCATGAAGGCGATCAGCGCGGTCATGGTGTCGAAGTTGGCGCTGTAGATGACGAAGCGGCCATCCTGGCGCTGCGTGACCAGGTCCGCATGCGCCAGCTCCTTCAGGTGAAACGACAGCGACGACGGCGCAATGCCGAGTTGATAGGCAATCTTGCTGGCGGCCAGCCCACCTGGACCGGACCGGACCAGCAGGCGAAATACGGCAAGGCGCGACTCCTGCGCCACTGCCGTCAAGGCCGCCAGGGCATTTTTGGTATCCACTTAAGCTGTGCCTGATGATGAATTCGATATTTCAATAATACTTGAATTATCAAACCAAAACAATTATTTTTGCTTGTCCAGCCACTTCGGTGCACTGTAGAATCCAGACGCAAATTTCCCACAGCGCAAGTTTCATTGCGGAATTGCCCTTTGATAACGGAGTCCATCATGAGTAATTACGAGCTGCGCGCGGCCTCCCTTCCCCGCCTTGGCCAGCGCCTGGCACTGCGCCTGTTCCACCTGTTTGGCTGGAAGGTGCGCTACAAGCCGCTGCCGGGCCGGCACGGCGTCGCGATCGTCTATCCACATACTTCCAACTGGGATTTCGTGGTTGGGCTATTGGGCAAATGGGCGCTTGGGCTGCCGTTTCGCTGGCTCGGCAAGGAGTCACTATTTCGCGGGCCGTGGGCCGGCCTCATGCGCTCGTGGGGCGGGGTGGCGGTCGAACGCGGCGCGTCGACCGGCGCCACGCAGCGCCTGGCCGACAAGATGCGCCAGTCGGACTGGTTCTGGCTGGCACTGGCGCCGGAAGGTACGCGCAGTTACCGCCCCCACCTGCGCAGCGGGTTTTATCATCTGGCGGTGATGGCCAAAGTGCCGCTGGTAATTGTGTATCTCGATTATCCGAACAAGGAATTGGGCGTAGTCGACACGATCAGGCTGACCGGCGACCAGGAACTCGATATGGAGGCCATTGCGGCCGCCTACAAGGGACATCTGGGCAAGCATCCCGAACTTGCCGCGCCGATCACGCTGGCGCCGCCGCGCAAGGATGGTGCGGATGCTGCGCAGGGGTAGCGAGGCTGTCGCAAAACGGATCACGGCCGTAGGTCCCGACAGCCTAGTGTCCTGAGTTGGAAGTTCGCTGCTTATAAATGTTCCGAAATCGCCGAGAGACAAGGAACAAAAGCGGAGCAAGGCCGAGGCCTTGCGAGCATTTTTGACGCAGTATCGCGGGGATTCTCGGGATATTCATACAACGAACTTCCAACTCGGGACACTAGGTTAGAGCGATGGTGGCGTCAGGCTAGCATCCAAAACCCGGCGCACGCAATGGCCACGCCCGTCACGCGCGACTTCCCGATCGCCAGTCCTGCCGCCAGCAGCGCGGCGCTTGCAAGCAGGTAGCCGGCCGCGCTGGCGACACCAGGCAACTCATGTCCATGCACCTGCCCGTGCAGCAGCGCAAACGCAGCCACCACCGCCACCGCTCCCCACTGCGGCAGCCGCACCGCCGCCAGCAGCACTCCCGTCGCGGCCACGCTGGCGGCAATCGAGGAATTCGCAACAACGAACCCGCCAGGCGCCATCGCGCCGATCGCCATCATCGCCACAAATACCAGCGGCAACGCCAACGGCTGCTCCTGGCGCCGGCTCCACATGCCGATGCCCACCATCGCCAGCACATGGTCCAGCCCCATGAACGGATGCAGCAGTCCCGCCGCCAAGCCGGATGCATCTGCATGGCCAGGGTGGGCGACGGCCGGCAGCACCACACAGCACAGCGCGAAGAACAATATTTTTCTCATGCGTTTTCTCATGCGTTTTCTCCTGGGTTTTCTCCTGGGTTTTCTCCTGGGTTTTCTCCATTTGCTGGTTGGTCCAGCAAACCTTGCCGGCGAATGAAAGCGATCACCTCTTCCACGCCCTCCCCGCTGCGCAGGTTGGTGAACACAAACGGCCGCTCCCCGCGCTGGCGCTTTGCATCCTCGGCCATGACTGCCAGATCGGCGCCCACATGCGGCGCCAGGTCGGTCTTGTTGATGATTAGGAGGTCCGACCGGGTGATGCCCGGCCCGCCCTTGCGCGGGATCTTCTCGCCGCCTGCGACGTCGATCACGTACAGCGTCAGGTCCGACAACTCGGGGCTGAAGGTCGCAGCCAGGTTGTCGCCGCCCGACTCGATCAGGATCAGCTCCAGCGCCGGAAAGTCGGCATGCATGCGCGCAATCGCTTCCAGGTTGATCGAGGCGTCCTCGCGGATCGCGGTATGCGGGCAGCCACCGGTTTCCACGCCCATCAAACGCTCCGGCGCGAGCGCGTTGGCGCGCACCAGGATGTCCATATCCTCGCGCGTGTAGATATCATTGGTGATGACGGCCATGTCATAGTGGTCGCGCATGCCGCGGCAAAGCCGCTCGCACAATGCTGTCTTGCCCGAGCCGACCGGACCGCCGATGCCGACCCGCAGTGGATTTGATATCATGATTGCCCTATCAGGAACGGTAAAGCCTGCCGTGCTGCACCTCGTGGCGCATCGACAGGATGGATAAACCGGGCGACCAGTTCGACATGGCCTCGTCGCCCATCGTTTGCGCGCGTTGCGCCGCTTGCTCAAGGTCGGCGCGCAGCGACAACAGCATGCGCTGGCCTGCGACTTGTCCCAGCGGGACCGACTTGACGCACACCAGCACCTGGTTCTCGGCCCATGAAAACAGCATCGCCAGCAGCGCTTCGTGGTGCGGGATGCCGAGCGCGTTGACGGCGCAGGCAAACGCGGTGGGCAGGCCGACCTCGGACCCGAGCGCGCCGACATCGGCCACGCCAAGTTCGGCCAGGAGCCTGGTCAGCGAATAGCCCATCTGGACCGTCTCGGCGCGAAACTCTGCGCTGTCGCGCGCGGCCAGGAAGCGTTCGCTCCACAGCGCGACCAAGACATCATCGCCAGCCTCCAGGGCTTTGAGCAGGCGCCAGAACAGCGGCGCGTCCCAGCTCGCCACCACTTCGTCAAGATAGGCGGCGATCCATGCGCGGCCGGTCACGGCGTCATGCACCACGCCGGCGTCGAGCGCCGCTTCCAGGCCCTGCGAATAGCTGTAGCCGCCGATCGGCAGCGCCGGGCTGGCGAATTGCAACAGGTGCAGCAGGGCCGCAGCGTTCATGCGCCGGCCGCGTCGCCGGGACGGTGGATCTTCTGGCGCAGCGGCACTGGCGCCAGCAAATGGTCGGCGTGAACGTGGCCTGCGCCGGAATACGCGCCCGCCTCCGGCTCGAACGGCGCCGTCTGCGGCTCCACGCGCGCACCCAGGCCTTCAAGCATGTCCCGCAGCACGGGATCGACGCGGATGCGCAGGCAGCCGTCCCCAATCTGCACCTGTGTATGCCGGTTGCCAAGGTGGAAAGCGCAGCGTGCCATCATGTTCGGGGTCGCGCAATGAATGGCGTATACCGCCTCCGCTGCTGCAAGCACGCGGATCACGCGCCGATCGGCGCCGGTCAGCAGGTCACCGTCGCGCAGCACGCTGGCGCGCGGGGTGAACAGCGCCACCTCCTCGCCTGACACCAGGCGCGCGCGCAGCCGGCATTTTTCGCGCTGGTCGTAGGGCAGCAGCAGTTCGCCGTCGATCCGGTCGGCTCGATCCAGTTTGGTGTGCAGCATCAGCATGGGTTCTCCTTAAAACAAAAAATAACGCTGCGCCATCGGCAGCACGGCTGCCGCTTCGCAGACCAGCAACTGGCCGTCGGCGCGCACTTGGTAGGTTTCTGGGTCGACTTCCATGCTCGGCGTGGCGCCGTTGTGGATCATGTCGGTCTTGCGCAGGTGGCGCATGCCGCGCACCGCAATCACGTTCTTGAACAGGCCCAGCCGCTCTTTGATGCCGGCGTCGAAAGCGGCCTGCGAGACGAAAGTGAAGGACTTTTTCAGCCCGCCGCCATAGGCGCCGAACATCATCCGGTAGTGCACCGGCTGCGGGGTCGGGATCGACGCGTTCGGGTCGCCCATCTGCGCCGCGGCGATCATGCCCCCTTTCAGGATGATCGACGGCTTGACGCCGAAAAAGGCAGGCTTCCACAGCACGATGTCGGCGATCTTGCCCACTTCGAGCGAGCCGACCACGTGTGCCACGCCGTGCGTGATGGCCGGGTTGATGGTGTACTTGGCGATGTAGCGCTTGACCCGGAAATTGTCGTTGCGAGAGCTGTCCGGCGCCAGCGGCCCGCGCTGCACTTTCATCTTGTGCGCCGTCTGCCAGGTGCGCATGATGACTTCGCCCACGCGGCCCATGGCCTGCGAATCGGACGACATCATCGAGATGGCGCCGATGTCGTGCAGGATGTCCTCGGCCGCGATAGTCTCGCGCCGGATGCGCGACTCGGCAAAGGCAACATCCTCGGCGATAGCCGGGTCGAGGTGGTGGCACACCATCAGCATGTCGAGGTGCTCGTCGAGCGTATTGACGGTGAACGGGCGGGTGGGATTGGTCGACGATGGCAGCACGTTGGCCTGGCCTACCGCGGCGATGATGTCCGGCGCGTGTCCGCCGCCGGCACCTTCGGTATGGAAGGTGTGAATGGTGCGGTCCTTGAAGGCGGCCAGCGTGGTTTCCAGAAAACCGCCCTCGTTCAGGGTATCGGAATGCAGCGCCACCTGCACGTCCATGCGGTCGGCCACGGCCAGGCAATTGTCAATGGCGGCCGGGGTACTGCCCCAGTCCTCGTGCAATTTGAGGCCCACCGCACCGGCCAGCACCTGTTCTTCCAGCGGCGCCGGCAGGCTCACATTGCCCTTGCCCATGAAGCCCAGATTCATCGGAAACGCATCGGCAGCGGCCAGCATTGAATGCAGATGCCACGGCCCCGGCGTGCAGGTGGTGGCAGCTGTACCGGTGGCGGGGCCGGTGCCGCCGCCTATCATCGTGGTCACGCCGCTCATCAAGGCCTCCTCGATTTGCTGGGGGCAGATGAAGTGGATGTGCGTATCGACCCCGCCGGCGGTGACGATCTTGCCTTCGCCGGCGATGATCTCGGTCGCCCCGCCGATGGCCATCGTCACGCCTGGCTGGATGTCCGGATTGCCGGCCTTGCCGATGGCGGCGATCAGGCCGTTCTTGATGCCAATGTCGGCCTTGACGATACCCCAATGGTCGACGATGACGGCGTTGGTGATGACGGTGTCCATTACCTGCGCGTGCACGCGCTGCGACTGGCCCATGCCGTCGCGGATCACCTTGCCGCCGCCGAACTTGACCTCTTCGCCATACAAGGCGAAGTCCTTCTCGATTTCGATGAACAGCTCGGTGTCGGCCAGGCGGATGCGGTCCCCGGTGGTGGGGCCGTACATTTCGGCGTAGGCGCGGCGGGTAATGGACGGCATGTCAGTTCGCTCCCGCAGGCGGCAGCTCGCCCATCACCAGGCCGTTAAAGCCGAACACACGGCGCTCTCCGGCCAGCGCCACCAGTTCGACGGTGCGTTGCTGGCCCGGCTCGAAGCGCACAGCCGTGCCGGCCGCGATATTGAGGCGCATGCCAATGGCCGCGCTGCGCCCGAACTTGAGAGCCGTATTGACTTCGAAAAAATGAAAGTGCGAGCCGACCTGGATCGGGCGGTCGCCGCTGTTGGCAACGACCAGCGTCACGCATGCGCGATCGAGGTTGAAGGCGATATCGTCGTCCTCGAGCAAATATTCACCAGGGATCATGGCAACCTTCTACGGAATCGGATTGTGGACGGTCACAAGCTTGCTGCCGTCCGGGAAAGTGGCCTCGACCTGGATGTCGGGGATCATCTCGGCGATGCCTTCCATGACGTCGGCGCGGCTCAGGATGCGGGCGCCTTCGGACATCAGCTGCGCCACGCTCTTGCCCTCGCGCGCGCCCTCCATGATGGCCGCGCTGATCAGCGCCACCGCCTCCGGATAGTTCAGGCGCAGTCCGCGCGCCAGGCGCCTTTCGGCCAGCAGGCCGGCGGTAAAAATGAGCAGCTTGTCTTTTTCGCGGGGTGTCAGGTCCATGCGGCCTCCAATCAGGTATTCCAGATGCGCGGCACCGGCGCGGCGCAGCCGAGCAAGTAAGGGCGCAGCAATTGCCATACCGGTAACGACGCGGCGCGCCCGTTCGCTGTCGGCGCACAGCAGGCGCGCGACGAACACCGGTTTGATCTGCGTGACGGCAAGCGCCGGATCGAGCGCGCGCATGGCCGCCAGCAGCGGCGCCGGCACACCCGGCCCGACGCCGACCCCGATCAGCGTGGCGCAGACGGTCGCGCCATGCAGGCCGAACACGCTGTGCATGGCCGGACTGCCCCCTGTCAGCATACCCTGCTCCCACCACAGCAGCTTGCCGCCGCGCCGGATGCCGGTGCGCTGGGCGACGGCGCCGCTGTCGAAACGTTCGCCCGAGGCGCTGCGGCCAAAGCACAGGATCTCGGCACCGATGTAGCGCGCGTCGGCCGCCAGTTCGACCTGGTGCGTCATGCGCACGTTGGCGTCATTGAAAAAGATGGCTTCCTGCGGCATCCACTCGACGCACGCCCCGGCGCCGGCGCTGATGTGCACGTCCTGCATCGACAGCTTGTCGTTGGCGCGGTACCACTTGGCGGCGCCCGGCGACGTCAGGAAGGCATGCGTGGCGGGGCCGGCGCCGACGTCGATCGCGAGGCGGTCGCCGCCGACCACGCCGCCCGGCGGATGGATCACGATCGCGTGGCAGATGTGCGCGCCTTCGGGATAAAGCGGCTTCTGGACTCGCAGCGGTCCGCTGTGCGCGCGTTCGACCAAACGCGTGGTACCGGCATC
The DNA here is from genome assembly GCF_049896185.1 of Massilia sp. TSP1-1-2. Lineage (NCBI taxonomy): Bacteria > Pseudomonadati > Pseudomonadota > Betaproteobacteria > Burkholderiales > Oxalobacteraceae > Massilia > Massilia sp. TSP1-1-2. Next base: position 68,682 of record NZ_JAFCTU010000013.1, on the reverse strand, counting down.
GTCGGCGAAGCGCAGCCGCAGACTGGCTTGCCAGGCGTTGGCGGCGACGGAGGATGGGTGGGTGGAGTCGGGCATATTTTTTCACTTAGCAGGATGCATGCCAGCCCAATATCTGCAAGGACGCAAAAAAAGGGGCATCCGAACCCAACGGACACCCCTGACCCTTTCAGGACGCACCAGGGCCCCCACCCTGGCGCACCAGACAGCAACTACAGCAACTACAGCAACTACAGCAACTACAGCAACATCCAACACCAGATCGCACCGTGCCGGTGCACCGCCTGGCACACCATGCCCGTCGCAAGTGCAAGCTGGTCTTTTCGCCCTGCGGCTGAGCGTGAGATGATCGTAGTCCTGCCGTTTTTCCGGGTCAATGCGCTGTGCATGACGAGCGCAATTTGCCCGCTATCCTGTGCCGGTGCAGGCAGCCCCCGGCTGATCGCCGCAACTGGCGGCGCGTGGCTGCAACTGGCGCCGTTTTGCTGCCATTGGTCGCATCACCAACTTGCGGCGCCGGCTTTTCCCTACAGTGGCATGCATCGCAACCACACCACCGGAGACAACCATGCACACCCTGATCAAGACCGCCTTCCTCGTCACAAGCCTGGCCACCGGCCTCGCCGGCGCCGCCGATCTCACCATTCAGGTCGACGACGTCAAGGCCGCTACCGGCAGCGTGCTGGTCGCCGTTTTCAATTCGGAAGGCACCTTCCTCAAGGCTGCGGCCAAGTCCGGCGGCGCGCCCGCCACGCTGAACGGCACTACCGTCGTCATCGGGGATCTGCCGGAGGGCGACTATGCCTTCGCCGTCTACCACGACGCCAACGCGAATGGCAAGATGGACCGGAACCTGCTCGGCATCCCCACCGAAGACTACGGCTTCAGCAATAACGCGTTGGGAAAAATGGGGCCGCCGAGCTATGCCAGCGCCCGATTCGTACTGCCCGCCGCCGGCGCCAGCCTGCGCGTGTCACTGAAATAAGGGGGAAAACAGCATGGACCGCCGCAAATTTCTCTCCTCCGGCGCCGCTTTCGGCGCTCTCGCCCTCACCTCCGGCGCCGCGCTGGCCGACGCCGCCACCTTCAAGCGCTTCCAGGCGGCGCTGCAGCGCGACCCGAGCCTGGTCGTGTATGCCGACACTGTCGGCGAAAAAGCCGGCGAGGCCAAAGTCACGGGCCGCCTTCCCGCCGACCTGAACGGCATTTTTTACCGCAACGGGCCCGGGCGCCTCGAACTGGGCGGCGAACGCTATCACCACCTGTTCGACGGCGACGGCTTCGCCCAGCGCTGGCAGATTGCCGACGGCAAGGTGAGCCACCGCGGCCGCTTCGTCGCCACGCAAAAATTCACCGAGGAGTCGGCGGCGGGCCAATTCCTGTACCCCACGTTCGGCACCCACATTGCGCGCCGCGGCATCAAGGGCAACGACAGCTTGAATGCGGCCAATACCAACCTGCTGCCGTTCCAGGGCCGCGTGTACGCGTTGTGGGAAGGCGGCTCGGCCACCGAGGTCGATCCGCTCACGCTGGCCACGGTGGGCCTCAAAACCTGGACCGACGAACTGAAGTCGATGCCGTTTTCGGCCCACCCCAAGCTCGATCCGGACGGCGGCATGTGGAACTTCGGCGCCCTGCCCGGCGCCGACAAGCTGGTGATCTACCGTATCGGCGCCAACGGCCAGATGCTGTCGCACGCCGTGATCGACGTGCCGCAACTGGCCATGGTGCACGACTTCGTGGTCAGCGCCAGGCACCTGATTTTCCTGGTGCCGCCGTACGACATGGTGGCGGCCGAGGACAAGAGCTTCGCCGAGCAGCATCACTGGGCCGGCAGCGGCGCCAGCGCGCGCCCGCTGCGTGCCATCGTCGTCTCCAAGGCGACGCTGAAGGTACGCCAGGTGTTCGAGCTGCCGCCGCTGATGGTTTTTCACTTCGGGAACGCCTGGGATGACGGCGCCGCAACCCGCTTTGACGTGGTGCTCCATGCCGGCGACGTGCTGGGCGACCTGGCGCGCCTGATGCAGGGCGAGCGCCAGAAGAACCGGGACCAGCGCAGCGATTGCGTGCACGTCACGCTCAATTACGCGACGGGCCAGGCGAGCATCGAACGCATGCTGGCGGCCAGCGAGTTCCCGCGCGTGATGCCGCACGTGGTCGCGCAGCGCCATCGCAGGCTGGCCCTGATCAGCAGCTCGCCGCGCAAGACCGACGTCAAATTCGATACCGTCAACTTGGTCGACACCGACAACGGCAAGGCAGATTCCCACCTTTTCGACGCCGGCTGGCAAGTCGAGGAACATGTGCTGGTCCCGCGCGCCAACGCCAGGTCCGAAACCGACGGCTATCTGGTCGGGGTGGCGCAAGACACCCGGCGCGCGCAAACCGTGTTGACGGTATTTGACGCCAGCCGCGTCAGCGCGGGACCGGTTGCACTTGCGCGCCTGCCCTACCGTGCGCCACAATGCTTCCATGGCAATTTCCTTCAAAGCTAAGATGCGTGCTGCACCGTTCATGCTGCTCCTAGTGCTGGCCGGCTGCGCCAGCGTTGCTCCAGACCTTGACGCGCAGGCCGCGCGCCTGATGACACGCGAAAATGTCGAGGGCCTGGCCCTGGCGCTGATCGACAACGGCGCCGTGGTGAAGGTGAGCGCCTATGGCCGGCGCAATGGGTCGCAGCCGCTGACGCAAGACACGGTCATGTATGGCGCCTCACTGACCAAGACCGCCTTTGCTTACTTGCTGCTGCAGCTCGCTGATGAGGGCCGGCTCGACCTGGATGCCTCGATCGCCGCGCTGCTGCCGCGCCCCCTGCCGCGCCTCTTGCCCCAATATCGGGACGCCGGCTTCGATTTTTCCGACCTGGAAGGCGACGAGCGCTGGCGCAAGCTGACGCCACGCATCCTGCTCACGCACGCCGGCGGCTTTGCCAACTTCCGCTGGCTCGAGCCCGACCAAAAGCTGCGCTTTCACTTCACGCCAGGCAGCCGCTACGCCTATTCAGGCGAAGGCTTTTACATCCTGCAGCTCGTGCTGGAACAGGGCCTGGGGCTGGACACCGGCAAGGAAATGCAGCGGCGGGTGTTCGACCGCTTCGGCATGACGCGCACCGGCATGACCTGGCGCGCCGACTTCGCCTTTGATCTGGCCGACGGCTTTGCCATCGACGGCAGCATGCAAGCGCATGACCAGCGCAGCCGCGTCCGCGCTGCGGGGTCGATGGACACCACCATCGCCGACCAGGCACGCCTGTGGTCCGGCATCGTGCGCGGCGAAGGTCTCTCCGCCGCAGCGCGCGCGCAGTTGGTCAGGGCGCATTTGCCGATCACGTCCAGCCGCCAGTTTCCCACCCTGGCGCCCGGCGTCAATCCGGACAACGCGCGTATTGCTCTGGCCGCGGGCCTGGGCGTGGTGACTTTTCGCCACGCCGGCGCCTTAACGTGGTTCAAGGGCGGCCACAATGACACTACCGCGAACATGGTGATTTGCCAGGAGGCGGGCCGGCGCTGCATCGTCATGCTCTCCAACGACGTGCGGGCAGAACGCATTTATCCCGAGCTGGCGCACCTGGTACTGGGTACCACCGGCATGCCATGGGAATGGGAATACGGCCCGGCGGCCAACACTGAAAAAGGCGCGCCATGACCAGCATGCACCCGCTCGACTTGATTCCTTACTTCCGGCGCTGGCCCGGTTCGCCCGCGCGCAATTTGCTCTACACGGGCATCTGGAACACATTGCTGGCGCTGTTCCTGGTGGTCGTGAACCGGATGTTCAGCGAGCGCAGCGGCACATTCTGGGCCGATCTCTACCCTTCGCTGGTGCTGTCGAACACGATTGGTTACCTGATCCACGGCGCCATGACGGTGGCCAGTCCCCTGCTGCAAGCGTGGCCGGCGCGCGCGCGCGGCCTGCCGCGCCTGCTCTTTTACGTCGTGCTTGTGGCAGGCTGCGTGGTGCTCGGCACGGTGCTGGGCAGCGCGCTGCTCAAGGGCGTCAATCCCCTGCATTACATGACGCGCGGCGCGGCCATGACGCTGCTGCCTTTTGCCCTGTTCACGGCCATCTTCATGTTCGCCGTGTTCGTCCTTGGCGAGCGGCGCATCGCCACCGAAACACTGGCGCTGCGCCAGCGCGAGCAGATCGCCAGCGCCGCGCAACTGGTGGCCGAAGCCAGGCTGCGCTCGCTGCAGGCGCAGATCGAACCGCATTTTTTGTACAACACGCTAGCCAACGTGGTCGGCATGATCGACACCCGCCCGACGCAGGCGCGCCACATGCTGGAACGCTTCATCGATTACCTGCGCGCCTCGCTCGACGCCAGCCGCGCCGACAGCGCCACGCTGGGCGCGGAACTGGACCTGGTGGCCGCCTACCTCGACGTGCTGGCGGTGCGCATGGGGCCGCGCCTGCGCTACCGCTACGAAATCGAAGCGGGCTGCCGCGACATCGTGATTGCGCCGATGCTGCTGCAGCCGGTGGTGGAAAACGCGGTCGCGCACGGTCTGGAGCCAAAGGTGGAAGGCGGCGAGATCGTACTGCGCGCGTCGCGCCAGCACGGCCAGCTGTTGATCGAAGTGAGCGATACCGGAGCCGGCCTGTCCGGCGCGCCCGTCAAGCCGGGCGGCGGCGTGGGCCTGTCCAACCTGCGCGCCAGGTTGCGCAGTTTGTATCACGGCGCCGCTCAGGTACAATTATTGGAAAATCAACCCTGCGGCATCACGCTGCGCATTGTGCTGCCACTCACGGAGAGCCTGCCATCAACCAACCCCGCGCCCTGATCGCCGACGACGAACCGCAACTGCTCGAGTACCTGCAAGCGCAGCTGGCCGCCGCGTGGCCGGAACTGCGCATCGTCGCCAAGGCCGTCAACGGCCTCGATGCGCTGCGCCTGATCGACGAACTGGCCCCGGACGTCGTGTTCCTCGACATCCAGATGCCGGGCCTGTCCGGGCTGGGCCTGGCCGAAAAGCTGGCCAGCGACGGCAAGGCGCCGCACATCGTGTTCATCACCGCGCACAACCAGTATGCGGTGGACGCGTTCGAGCATTCGGCGCTGGACTACCTGCTCAAGCCCGTGGGCGCCGAGCGCCTGGCCAGAACGGTGGCCAAGGTCAAGGCCGCGCTGCAGGCCGCCGCGCCCGGCGTGCCGGCCGACGCCTTGCGCGCGCTGCTCGGCCACCTGGCGCCGGCCGCCGCGCCCATCCTGGCGGCGCCCGCGCCGCTGCAATGGATACGCGCCGCGCACGGGGACGAAACGCGCCTGATCGCCATCGATGAAGTGGTGTACTTTCAGAGCAATGACAAATACACCAGCGTCTTTTTGCAGGACGAAGAATGCCTGATCCGCACGCCGCTCTCCAAACTGCGCGAGCAGCTCGACGAATCGCGGTTCTGGCAGATCCACCGCAGCGCAATCGTCGCCGCCCGGCACGTGGCGGGAACGCATACCGACTTTCGCGGGCGCCTGGTGGTCAAGCTCAAAGGCCGCACCGAGCAATTGACCGTCAGCCGCAATTATGCTGATCTCTTTCGCCAGATGTGAGGCCATGCCAGCGGCTCGAAGATTTGACGCGACACCTTTAACGCGCCGTAGAATCGAATCGTGATTGAGATAAGCCGCGTCCATGACGCCTTTGAACTGGACGCCTTTTTAACCCTGCACGCCCACAGTTCGGCCTATTTGCGCTCGGAACTTCGGCGCGCCACGGGCGCCTTTTTCGTCGCGCGTGATCAGGGTCGCATTGTCGCCGCCGCCACCCAGGCGCCAAGCGGGATGGTCTTGCTGCAGGCGCCGCAGTGCGCCGGCGCCGTCGCCACCGCCGTCCTGAATGACAGCGCGCGCCGGCTGGCCGGATTTTTTGGTCCCTTGGTGCAGGTGCGCAGCGCCTTGCGCGACATGGGTCTGGGCCAGGTGGGGCTGCTCAAGGACACCGCCGAAGACCTGTTTGCGCTCGCGCTGGCGGACCTGCGCGTGCCCGCCATCCTGGCGCAGGAACAGGTGCGCTGCCGGGTGGCAGTGGAGAGCGACTTTGAGCACCTGGTGGCCTGGCGCTACGCATTTCGTCAGGCCACGCTGAACGATGCGCCAGGCGAGAAAACCATGCTCACCAGCGGCGCCGACATCGCCGCCCTGCTCCCCGCCGGCAGTCTGTTCATCCTCGAAGGCGAACAGGCGCTGGCGTGCTGCTCGTTTAACGCGCGCTTGCCGCGGATGGTCCAGATTGGAAACGTGTGGACACCGCCCGCACTGCGCGGCCACGGCTATGCACGCGCGGTGGTAGCCGGCGCGCTGGCCATTGCGCGCGACGCGGGCGTGGTGGAAGCGGTCCTGGCCACGGGCCGCAGCAACGCCGCCGCGCAGGCAGCCTATCGCGCGATCGGTTTTAACGTGGTGGGCGACTACGCCACGGTGACGCTCGCGCCGTGGACCACGCGGGGCGTGCTTTAAGCTCTTGCAGCGCCTAACTGCAGCGCCTAACTGCAGCGCGGCAGCGCAGGCATGGCCGACAGGACCCGCTCGGCCGGCGCGAAGCCGTCGCTGGCAAATTGTCCCGCGCTCATTGCGCGCTGAGCGTTTCGCACGCCATGGCCGCGCTCAGGAACACCTTGCCGTTCAAGGCGTCGATCAAGTCGCTATGGCGCAGCCGGTCCACCACCGGCCCCTTGACTTCGGCCAGGTGCAGGCCGATCGCGCGCTGCCTGAGCGAGAGGTTCAGTTCTTCCAGTCCGAACAAGGCTGATGTATCGATCGAACTGACGGCCGTCATCACCAGCACCAGGTGGCGCGTGTCCGGGTGCGCTTGGAGTTCTTCTTCGATGCGTGCGTTGACCGCTTCCACGTTCCCGAAAAACAGGTTGGCGTCAATGCGCAGCATCAGCACATCGGGCGTGGTCTGGGCCGGGTGGCGCTCGATATTGCGAAAGTGCTCGGAGCCGGCGATGCGGCCAAGCACGGCGATGTGCGGCCGGCTGGCGCGCCAGATCAGGTTCCCCATCGACAGCAGCACGCCCAGCACAACCCCGGCCTCGATGCCAAGCGAGAGCACGCCGGCCAGTGTAGCGAGCAGCGCCAGCGCGTCGCCGCGGTCGTAGCGCCAGGCCGTGCGCAGCGTCGACAGTTCGAGCATGCCGAGCACCGCGACGATGATGCTGGCGGCCAAGGTGGGCAGCGGCAGCAGCGCCAGCCAGCCGGTGGGCGCGACCAGCGCCAGCGCCAGCAGGGCGGCGCTGATGACGCTTGCCAGCGGCGTGTTGGCGCCCGCCGAAAAATTGACCGCCGAACGCGAGATGCTGCCGGTGACGGGAAAGCCGCCGGTCAGCGCGCTGCCGATGTTGGCCAGACCCAGCCCAACCAGCTCGTAATTACTTTGCAGCTTTTCCTGGCGCCGCAGCGCAAGCGTCTGCGCGGCCGACATGCTGATGAGGAAAATGACAAACCCGATCAGCAGCGCCGGCTTCACCAGCTGCGGCCAGTGCCGCGCGGAGCTGGCCAAATTCAGGCCCGGCAGGCCGGATGGCACCTCGCCCGTCAGGTGAACGCCGGCGCCGCCCAGGTCCAGCGCGGCGACCAGCAGCGTGGCGCCAAGCACCACGAACATGGGCGCCAGGCGCGCGACGACGTCGGCCGCGCCTGCGCGCATGCCGGCCGCGCGCAGCAGCGCGGCGAGAAACTGGCGCGCCAGGAACAGCGCCGCGAGCGAACCGAGTCCCAGCGCGGCACTGGGCAGGTGGAGGGTGCGCACGGAACCGCCAAGCAGCGGTTCGACCTGCCCCCACGCGATCAGCAGCGCCGCGCCGATGGTAAAACCGCTCATCACCGGCCGCGAGAAAAAATTCGCGAGAAAGCCGACCCGCAGCAGGCCGCACAGCAGCAGCACGGCGCCCGACAGCAGCGCCAGCTGGGCGGCGAGCACCATGTACAGGCCGGGGCCGACGTTGGGAATGGCCGCCAGCGCGGCGCCGGTCATCAGCGACGTGATGGCCATTGGCCCGACCGACTGCGTCATGCTCGAGCCGAACAGCGCGTACAGCAGCGGCGGCACGATGCTGGCGTACAGGCCGACCACCGGCGGCAGGCCGGCGACGAGCGCGTAAGCCATGCCTTGCGGGACCATCATCATGGCGACGACGATGCCGGCGCTGATGTCGCCCGCCAGCAGCGAGCGCCGGTAGTGCCTGAGCCAGTGGAGCATGTTGGAAAGACTGTGGGGAAAAGCGTCAGCTTAACACCGCCGCTGCGTTCCCCCAAGGCCGGCCCCCTCGCCTCCTGCCGGCACCAGCCTATGACATCGCCAGCTCCACGCAGTTGCGCCCTGCGCGCTTGGCCCGGGCCAGCGCCGCGTCCACCCGCACCACCAGCGCGTCCGGCGTCTCCTGCTCCGACACCTGCCCCACGCCCAGACTCACCGTCACCCTGTCGCAGCCGGGAATATCGGTCGCGGCGATGGCCAGGCGGATCTTTTCGGCGACCTTGAGCGCATCGATCGCGCTGGTATGCGGCGCGATGATCTGGAATTGATCGCCGCCCGAACGCACCAGCACGTCGCTGTTGCGCAGCGCTGCCTGCGCCGCTTCGGCCACCGCCCGGATCGCCCCGTCGCCTACGGGATGGCCGTACTGGTCGTTGATGGCCTTGAAACGGTCTACATCGAACGCGATCAGCGCCAGCGGCACGTGGTAGCGCCGCGCGCGCCGCACTTCGAGCGAGAGCAGATATTCGCCGTGGCGCCGGTTGGCCACGCCCGTGAGCGCATCGCTACTCGACATGTGGACAAGCCGACCCGCCAATTGCTCATTCTCGCGGCTCAGGTCAGCCACGCGCAGGGCAACGCCGGCCAATTGGGCAAAACCGCCAAAGGCGCTCAACTCCACAGCTGAAAACTGGCGCGCTTTGTCAAACATCAGGCACAGCGAGCCGCGCTGCGCGCCGCTGCGGCCCACCGGCAGCGGCACCGCCAGCACCATCTCTACGCCGCAATCAACCAGCGCCACCGCCAGCTCCGGTTCGCCGCACTTGGCCGGCGCGTCCAGCAGCGCCATCTCGCCGGTGCAAGCAGCCAGCAGGCCGGGAAACGCATGCCGCAGCGGCGAATGCATCAGGCGGTCGGTTCGATACAGCACGCGCGCCAGGCTCAGGCCAGTCGTCGAGTGCTGCGCCTCGAGCTGCAGTTCGCCCCCCTCGCGCGCATGAAACAGCGACGCGTGCATCACGCCGGGTAGGCAGGCGATGGCCGCGCACAGGCGCTCGGCCATGTTGGCAAGGTCGTCCTCATGCGCGACAGCGTGCTGCAGCCGGGCGTCGGTGGCGAGCAAGGCGCGCAGGCGCTCTTCGTCCGGGGGCGCCGCCATGGCATCTCCGGCCTGCACTTGCCTGAGCAAGTGCTCGTCGGCCAGCGGCGATATGGCGTAGGTGATGGGGCCGAAGGACATCAAGAGCGGCAGCCAGCCGGCGCTTTCAAATGGGCACAGCAGCAAGGTGGGCGCGCCCGCGCGCTGGCCGATCAGTTGACCGAGCGCCTCGCCATCGAAGCCGCGTTCAAAGCGCGCCAGGTCGATCACCAGCAGGCCGACCTCCTGCTGGGCGAGCAAGACGCGGGCCTGTTCGAGGCCGTCGGCCAGGAACAGGCGGGCGAATTGCTCGCCGAACAGCGACTGGAAGTGCACGCGCCGTTCGGCCACCGGGTTTAGGTACACGGCGACCTGATGCGACATTTTCTGCTCTTGCTGCAACATGCATTCTCCTGATAATTTCTTTGATCCACACATGCGGCTTAGTTTGCCATAAAAGGCGGCGCACACGACCAATCCTGTTCATGTGTGTGCGTGCGCACGGTCGCGCGAACAGAGTGCGCCAATACTCGGCTTTCACAGGGGGAGGCAATCATGGCCATAGGGAATCAATCAGGCGGAAACATGTCAGTCGAGTCTGTCGCGAACCAGCAGCGCGCGATTCAAGGCCGGCAAGATCAAAAGGATGGGGAAGCAATCAAGTCGGAAAGCCAGGAGCCTTTCCAGGCAGGTCCGTCTATTCAACCGGCACCACCCTTTCCCCATCAACATCTCGCAAAGCCGGGCTTTGAGTCCGAAATGGAACTCAAGCCGCGCTTCATGGCAGACAATTACAAGGGCAGCGGCAAGCTCGAGGGGCAAGTGGCCGTGGTCACCGGGGGCGACTCGGGCATCGGGCGCGCCGTGGCGGTCTTGTTCGCGCGCGAAGGCGCCGACGTCGCCATCCTTTATCTCAACGAGCATGAAGACGCGGCCTACACGGCCAGCTGCGTCGAGGCCGAGGGCAGGCGCGCCCTGACCGTGGCAGGGGACGTCAAGGACATGGTCTTTTGCCAGGATGCGATCGACAAGGTGGTAGCAACCTTTGGCCGCCTCGACGTACTGGTTAACAACGCGGCCTTTCAGGAACATGCCTATTCGCTGATGGACCTGACCGAGGAGCGCTTCGACGAGACCATGCGCACCAATATCTACGGTTACTTTCACATGGCCAAGGCCGCCCTGCCGCACCTCAAGCGCGGTGCGGCGATCATCAATACAGGTTCGGTGACGGGGCTGCGCGGCGCGGGCCACCTGCTCGACTACTCCGCTACCAAGGGTGCGATCCACGCCTTTACCATGTCGCTGGCGTCGAACCTGCTCGACCAAGGGATCCGCGTCAATGCCATCGCGCCCGGCCCGGTCTGGACGCCGCTCAATCCGGCCGACCAGCCACCCGAAATAATCGCCACCTTCGGCGAGGACACCGACATGCATCGCCCGGCGCAGCCCGAAGAGCTCTCGCCGGCCTATGTGTTCCTGGCCTCGTCCATTTGTTCAAGCTACATCACGGGCATAGTGCTGCCCGTGACGGGCAACGTCGGCGCCTAAAAAAGGACGGGCATATGGCACGCAGTTTATGGAAAGGCGCTATCAGCTTCGGGCTGGTGCATATTCCGGTCGAGATATATTCGGCCGCGCGCGAACAATCGCTCGATCTGACCATGCTGGACCGGCGTGATTTTTCGCCCATCGGCTTCAAGCGCTACAACAAGGGCAACGACCAGGAAGTGACCTGGGACGACATCGTCAAAGGCTACGAATACAGCGATGGCGAATACGTCGTGCTGTCCGACGAAGACCTGCGCCAGGCAAATCCCGAAGCGACGCAAACGATCGACATCCTTGCCTTTGTCGACGCCGACCAGGTGCCGCTGCTGTATTACGAACAGCCTTATTATCTCGCCCCCGGCAAGGGCGGCGACAAGGTGTATGCCTTGCTGCGCGAAACGCTGCGCAAGACGGGCAAGGTCGGCATTGCCAACGTCGTGATCCGCGTCAAGCAGCACCTGTGCGTGCTGGTGTGCGTGGGGGACGCGATCGTCATGAACACGCTGCGCTACAGCGACGAAATCCGCGACACCGCCGACCTGAAAATCCCCGGCTCGGGCGCCAAGGCAGCCGCCATTTCGGACAAGGAGCTGAAGATGGCGATGGCGCTGGTCGAGGGTATGAGCGAGGAATGGAAGCCGGAACAGTACCACGATACCTACCGCGAAGACGTGCTGGCCCTGGTCGAGAAAAAGGTCAAGGCCAAGGAAACCAAGACCATCACCATGCCGGGCAAGGAAAAAGCGCCTGCCAAGTCTGGCAACGTGATCGACCTGGTCGCACTGCTGCAGCAAAGCCTGGGCAAAAAACCGGCGGGCAAGACCACGGCGGCGAACGACGAAGAGCAAGACGAAGCTGAGGACGTGGAAGAAGCCAAGAGCGCGCCCAAGCGCACGCCAAGCGCCAAGACGGCAGCGCCCAAGACCGGCAAGGCTGCAGCTCCCGCCAAGGCGGCGCCGGCGCGTCGCAAATCGGCCTGAGCTGCCTATGGAAGACATTGTTGCTTACCTTGAGTGGCCCGCCATGGCCATCAGCCTTGCAGCGGCGTGGTGGATGGGGTCCAAAAAAGCTGAAAAACGCATCATGGCGTTTTGCCTGTTAATCGCCGGGAACCTGATGTGGATCGCGTGGGGCTGGGGCGACGAGGCGTGGGCGCTCATTGCGCTCAATGTTGGCCTGCTGGCCTTGAACGTCAGGGGCATTGTCAAAAATGAGGATTGACGGGCTGGTCGCGGGCAGCGGCCGTTGCCGCCGGTAGGGCCGGAAAGCGGACGGCGCGGGTGTCGGCAGGCGCCGCTGTACCGGATGTCGGAATGCGCCCGATGGGCTTTTCCGCCCTACGATTGCACAACCTTCGCCGGGGTCAGTTCCCCCAATTGCGACACGAGCTCAGCATTAAAGGGGGGAGGATTATCTTCACAGGCCGTTAATCCGGTTTGAAATCCATTTTTTTCATCGCTGCCGTGAGGGACTTGGCGGCCTTGGCATACCCTGCCCACGGTTCGTTGCCGCGATCGAGCCTGGTGTGCGCATTTTTAACATTCCACTGGTCGCCGGCCTTGAGATTGGCCAATTCATCCCACGCCAGCGGCACGGATATTCCCAGCCCGGGGCGCACCCTTGCCGACCATGCGCAGGCCGTCGTCGCCCCTTGCCCGTTGCGCAGGTAATCGATGAAAATTTTCCCGACCCGGTTTTTCGGCCCGCTCTTGAACGCAAAACGCTCGGGCAACGCGGCGGCCAGGTGGCGCACGATCGCCTGCGAGAAATCCTTGACCGTGTCCCAGTCCAAGGACGGCTTGATCGGCACCACCACGTGCAGCCCCCTGCCACCGCTGGTCTTGAGAAAAGACGGCAGTCCCAGCTGGTCGAGAAAGGCATGCATCAATTGCGCCGCTTCGCGCATGGTGGCGAACTCCACGCCTTCGCCCGGATCGAGGTCGAACACCATCCGGTCGGGCGTCTCGTACGCCTTGCCCACCGCGTTTTGCGTGTGAAACTCCACCACGTTCCACTGCGCCGCCGACAACAAGCCCTGGGCGCTGCCCACTTCCAGCATCGCTGGATGCTCCGGGTCCAGTGCGGCGTCCATCTGCTTCATGCCCGGCATTTTGGCGACATCGGCGTGCTTTTGGAAAAACAGTTCACCGCTTACGCCGGCCGGCGCGCGCACCAGCGATACGGGCCTGCCTTTCAGGTGCTCCATCATCAGGCTGCCCACCAGCGCGTAATAGCGGATCAGGTCAAGCTTGGTGGCCCCGCTTTCGGCGTCGATCACCCGTTCCCCATTGGTGATTTTCACGCTGTCGGGCAGCTTGCCCTTGGGCGCTGCCGGTTCGCTTCGCGTTTGCATGGTTTCCTCCACGGGTTGTGCTTTTTCGCGGCCGATTGCCTTGGCCTGCTTGTCGGCGCGCAGTCCCTGGAACACGGCGTGCCGCACCGAGCCGGAACTGGTCCATTCGGCGAAACTGACCTCGGCGATCAGCGTCGGCTTGACCCAGTGATGCTTGCGGCCCGCCACCGCTTTGGGCGGAAAGGGGCTCTCGTCGGTGGCCAGCGCGTCGAGCTTTTTCTTCAGGTCGCGCAGCGTTGCTTCATTAAAGCCCGTGCCCACGTTGCCTGCGTACTGCAGCACGCCATGATCATCGTGCGCGCCCAGCAGCAGCGCCCCGATGCCGGTGCGCGCGCCCTGCGGGTCGGCGTAGCCGGCAATCACAAACTCCTGGCGCTGGCCGCATTTGAGCTTGATCCAGTCGGGCGAGCGGCGCGTCACGTAGCGCGACGTGCGCCGTTTGCCGATCACGCCTTCGAGTCCCAGCTTGCAGGCGGCAAGCACCAGTTGCTCAGGATCGGTGCCAAATTCCTCGCTAAAGCGCAGCGCGGCGCTGTCCTCGCCCAGCGCCGCCTTGAGCAGCAAGCGGCGCGCCTCGAGCGGCACCTCGCGCAGGTCGTAGCCGTCCAGGTAAGGCGCATCGAACACGAAATAGACAATGTCGGCGGTGTCGGAACCGTCGAACGCCAGCTGCAGCATGCCGAAATTGGGGCGGCCCTGCTCATCGTGGACCACGATCTCGCCGTCGTACCAGCCGTCGGCCAGCTTGGCTTTCAACAGGTTCTTGTGCAGCGCACCAAGCTTGTGGGTCCAGTCATTGCCGTTGCGCGTAAATAGCTTGATGTCCTTGCCGTCGACCCGGGCCAGCATGCGGTAGCCATCGAACTTGATTTCAAAAATCCAGTCCTGGGGCGTGGACGGTGGCTGGTCGACCAGCGTTGCCAGCTCCGGGGCCAGCGTCGCGGGCAGCGCAGCCTTGACTGCCTCGGGCGGCATGGCGGCCTCGGACGGCATGGCGCCTTTGGACGCGGCCTTGGAGGCAGGCTTGGCTGCGCGTTTGGCTGCGGTTTGCTTGGCGGCGCCCGGCAGCGCAAGCTCCTTGACGCTGTCGGGCATCTCGTCAATGACCGAAAACTCGGCCGCCGGACGCGCCAGCGCATCTTTCTCCTTGATCAGGAGCCACGGCTCCTGCTTTTCCCCCTTGCCCTTCATCCGGATCAGCGCCCATTTGCCATGCATCTTGTGGCCATGCATTTCAAACTTCAGGTTGCCGGCCTCGTAGCCCTGGTGCGGATCGTCCAGCGGCGTCCAGGTCCCCTTGTCCCAGATAATCACCTTGCCGGCCCCGTAATGCTTTTCCGGAATGGTGCCCTCGAAGCTGGCATAGGCAATCGGGTGATCCTCGACATGCACGGCCATGCGCTTGTCCTTGGGATCGTAGCTCGGCCCCTTGGGCACGGCCCAGCTTTTCATTGTCCCGTCCAGTTCAAGGCGAAAATCGTAGTGCAGGCGACTGGCCCAGTGCTTCTGGATCACGAAGCTGAGTTCCTCTTTGCCCTGTTCCCCGCCCTCGGCCGGCTCGGACGTGATGGAAAAGTCGCGTTTGGATTTGTAGCGTTCTAATGGATCAGGCATGGCGCAGTACCTTCTGGAGAGATACCATCAGTCTATGACTGGCATCGGGGACGCACCGTACGCCAGCTAACCGAGCACTATTTCAAAATTTCCAAATAACATGTCAACCGAAGGTGTGGGGCCTGCGTTTGTATCCTTGCAGCACATATAAAACGCAACGCCATAAACCAATCTAAGGATACATCATGCAAAAAGTCATCGCAGTTTTGATCGCAGGCCTGTTCGCAACTTCCGCATTTGCAGCTGATCCAGCGACCCCGGCAAAGGCTGCCACCCCAGCGGTCAAGGCAGTGCCTGCTGCTCCAGCCGCTGCTGTTGTCAAAGCTGAAGTCAAGGCTGACAAAGCTGTCGCCAAGGCCGATGCCAAAGAAATGAAGACCGATGCCAAGGCCGACGCCAAAGTCGCTAAAGTAGCCGCCGACGCCAAGGGCGACGTCGCAGTTGCCAAGGCCGACGCTAAAGTTACCAAAGCCAAAGCCAAGCGTAAATCGGCAAAAGCCAAAGCAGCCGCAGCCGCTGACAAATCGTCCGCGATGGTCGATGCCAAGGTTGACGCAGCAGCCGCAGCCAAGTAATTTCAGTCCGGCAGTACCGAACAAGGGGCGGGTCTCGCAAGGGACCTGCCCTTTTCGCTTCGCTAGTCCAAACGGGCGTCCGTTTTAACCCCTTTATTGGCGCAGTCACGTTTCATCAGTAAGCCGGACGTTCCGGCAACCTGGAGAGACCCATGCTGACGCGCTATTTCACCCTCATCCTCCTGTGCGCGAGCACCGCATTGGCGCAACCGGCCACCCATCCGGCCCAGCGCGTGCGCGCGCCACTCATGACCCTGGCCGACAAGGCCGCCACACCGATTGAACTGCAGCGCCTGGAGATCAGCGCCGACATCAGCGGCGGCATGGCCGAAACGACAGTGCGGATGGTCTTTTTCAATCCGAATCGGCGCCGGCTCGAAGGCAACCTGCAGTTCCCGCTCGCCGACGGCCAGCAGATCACCGGCTTTGCGCTCGATATCAAGGGCGACATGCGTCCGGCCGTACCGGTCGACAAGGCGCGCGGCCGGGAAGTGTTCGAAGCGGTGGCGCGGCAACGGGTCGATCCCGGCCTGCTTGAAGTCACCCAAGGGAATAACTTCAAACTGCGCGTCTATCCGATTGAGCCGCAGGCGGTGCGCGTCGTCGAACTACGCTACAGCGAAGCGCTGGTGCGGCGCGCCCAGGCGTGGGCCTACAAGCTGCCGCTGGCCTACGGCACGGTGCGCGACCTTGACCTGAAAATTCGGGTCAATGACAGCGCTGCGCCGCCGCAAGCCTCTGGCGCGCTGGCCGGCCTGGCTTTCGAGCAGGTTGGCAACGGCTTTCAAGCGCGCGCCAGCCGCACGCGCTTTTCCACCGACGGCGCGCTCGACATCGTCACCCGCGCAAGCGCCGAACCACGCGTGTATCGCCAGCAGCTTGGCGACACCGCCTGGTTCGTAGCCGATATTCCCGTCAAATCGGTACGCGCGGCGCGCACCGCCCCGCGCGTCATCGGACTGTTGTGGGACAGTTCAGGCTCCGGCGCCAACCGCGCCGTGGACGCTGAACTGGCCGAACTGGATCGCTACCTGACAGCCCTGAATAACGTGGAAATTCGCCTGACGCGCCTGCGCGACCGACCGGAAGCGACACAAACGTTTGCTGTACGGGGTGGCAACTGGAGCCAATTGCGGCGCGCGCTTGAGACAACAGTGTACGACGGCGCCACTGCGCTAAACGACTGGAAGGTCGACCCGGCAGTTAACCAGTACCTGCTCTTTAGCGATGGCCTGTACAACTATGGCGGCGCGCGCTTCCCCCAACTGGCGGCGCACCAGCAGCTGTTTGCGCTCACCTCGTCCTTGGCCGCCGACAGCGCGCGCCTGGCGGCGCTGGCCGAGCGCCAGGGCGGCCAGTTGATTGCCATCGACCGGGCCGCGCCCGGCGCGGGGGCGCAAGCACTGCTGTTCCAGGAAGCGCATGTCGATAGTATCAGCGCCACCGGCGCCACCGAGATCGAGATGGACTCGCATACGGTGCGCGGCGCGATGCTGCGCGTGGCGGGCCGCGTGCTCTCGCCGCAGGCTGCGCTGACGGTCACGCTCGTCAATGGCGGCAAGCGCGAGACCATCGTCGTGCCGCTGCCGGCCGATGCGGTGCCGCATCCACGTGCTGGCGCCATGTGGGCCAGTTTTCGCTTGCGCACCCTGGAAGCGGACTTCGAAGCGCATCGCGGCGAAATTGCCCGCATCGGTCGCCGCTTCGGCATTCCGACGCGCGAAACGTCGCTGATCGTACTCGAAGAGGTGAGCGACTACCTGCGCTACGGCATCACGCCGCCCGCGCAGCTGGTGGCCGAGTATGAGCGCCTGCAGCGCGCCGCAAACGAGCAGCGCGCCGGCCAGCGCCGCGATCACTTCGCGCGCGTGGTGCAGGGGTTCGAAGAGCGCAAGACGTGGTGGGAGCGCACCTTTGCGGCCAACCGGCGCAAGGCGCCGCCTGTTGCAGGGGCAGCCCGGCTTGAAGCCCAGCCATCGATGGAAGCCTTTCTACCAATGCCGGCGACGGCGCCCCCACCGCCGCCACCTGAATCGGTAGTGGTAACGGCGCGCCGGTCGATGGCGCTGGCAATGGCGCCGCAAGAATCGCAAAAGGCGGCGGACAGCGGTACTCGGTCAAACTTCGCGGCTGCCGGAAAAATAGCGCCGTCGATCGGCATTGCCTTGCGCAAGTGGGAAGCCAATGCACCCTACATGGACCGCCTCAAGCGCGCCCCGGCTGACCAGGTGTACCAAGTCTATCTGGACCAGAAGGCCGACTATGCGAACAGCAGCGCCTTCTTCCTCGATGCGGCCGATATCCTGGCCGCCCGCGGCCAGGCTGACCTGGCGCTGCGCGTGTTATCCAACCTGGCCGAAATGGACCTTGAAAACCGCGCCGTGCTGCGCATCCTGGGCTACCGCCTGCTGCAGGCCGGCCAGCCGCAACTGGCCGTCCCCGTGTTCGAACAGGTGCAGCGTATTGCGATGGAAGAGCCGCAATCGTTTCGCGACCTGGGCCTGGCACTGTCCGCAGCGGGCCGCCAGCAAGAAGCCGTCGACATGTTCTACGAAGTGGCGCTCAGGCCGTGGCATGACCGTTTTCCCGACATCGAATCGATCGCACTGGCCGAACTGAACGCCATCGTCGCCACCAGCAGCCACAAGCTCGACACCAGCCGTATCGACCCGCGCCTGCTCGCCAGTTTGCCGCTGGACCTGCGGGTGGTGATGACGTGGGACGCGGACAACACCGACATGGATTTGTACGTCACCGATCCGACCGGGGAACGCTGCTCGTACCAGAATCAACTAACGGCGCAAGGCGGGCGCATGACCCGCGACTTCACCGGCGGCTACGGTCCGGAAGAGTTTTCGCTGCGGCGCGCGCGACCGGGCAAGTACAAAATCGAAGCCAATTTCTTTGGCAGTCGCCAGCAAGTCATCGCCGGCGCGACGACGCTGCAAGTAAAGCTGTTCAGCCAATTCGGCACGGCACGGCAAAGGGAACAGTTAATTACCTTGCGCCTGAAGGAAGCCAGCGAAACGGTGTTCGTCGGGGAGTTCGAGGTCAAGCCCTAAAGCGAGAAGAGGCGAAAGTCCTGCCGCTTTTCCACCGTACAGTAACCATACGTAGGCCGGAAAAGCGCAGCGCATTGCGCCATGCTCCGCCAGCGCCGCATTTTTATTCCAACCGGGACCTGATTTCCTCAGGCACCGGATAATGCGGATACACCTCCCGAAACGCCTTCCAGTCAGCCACAGCCTCCGCCTGCCGCCTCTGGGCGAGGAGGTTCTTGATGCGCTCGAGCCAATCACGTTCAGCCATCACCCCCGTCGGCGCTGCCGGCGCGGCGACCGCTGGCGCTGCCGGCGCAGCCACCACAGGCCGCGCCAGCTCGCGCGCGACATCAGCGCCCGCAGCGTCCACCCGGTTGCGTCGTCCCGAAACCGAGACAGTAACCGGCGCTGACGGCTTGAATTCCTGTTTCGCCATTGGCGCCGGCGCTGCGCTGTAATTGAACACGGGCGGCGTGCGTGGCGCCGCGCGCGCGTACTCCTCGAGCGGCAATGCGGGAATGGAAGCTTTGTCGGCCATTTCAGGCGGAGCGCTTTTGGCCGGCGGAGCAGGAGCAGGTGCCGGAGCAGGCGCAGGCACAGACGATTCAGATACCGCCGTCGGCGGCGGTGGCGGCGACGGCATGTCCGCCTTCACCCGCGGCGCCGCAGCGGCTGGTTTTTGCGCCGGCACCGGCACCGGCTCCAATACCGGCGCCGCAGCACGCCGATCATCCCGCGCCGTCACCTCTGGAGTCGGAGCCGTCGCCTCTGGAGCTGGGGCCGTCGCCTCTGGAGCCGGGGCCATCACCGCTTCGGACTGCGCAGGAGCGGGGGCCCCGCCCTGGTGCAAGTCGGCCGACGCTTCATACGCCTGCTTGGCGAACACCCCGACCAGCACCGCTGCGGCGATCCCCGCCGGCATGCGCCAGCGCCATCCCAGGCTGCGCGCCAACTGCGGCGCGGCAGTGCTGTCACCGCTGTCGTTGGCCGCCGCTGGCCGCGCCTCCTGCGCCATGGCCGCGCGCGCGCTGGCAAGAATCGCAGCATCGAGGGCCGCGCTCGGAGCCGGCTGCGCAAGTGCCTGCAGGCGGCGCGCAAGGTCGTCCTCGCCGCTTATAAAAGCGTCGAATAGCGCGTCGTCGCTCATGTCATCCTTGTTCACTAAGGCTCCCCTCGCGCAGCCGGCGCATCGCATAGCGCAAGCGGCTTTTGACTGTTTCGACCGGCGCGGCTACGATGGCTGAAATTTCGTCCAGGCTCATGCCGCTGAACTGCTGCAGCACGACCGCTTCCTTCTGCTCGCTCGGCAAGGCAGCCAGCGCCATATATAAACGGTCGTTGCGCTGCTTTTCGTCGAGCGCGGCGTAGGGCGTCATCACTTCGTGCGCGGTATCGGCCAGGCTGTCGAAAACGTCGCGGCCATCGGTGCCGGTGCCCATGTCGGCGGCCAGCAAAGGCTGCTGCTGGCGCACCAGGTCGAGCAGGCGGTTGCGCGCAATCTGATACAGATAGGTACGAAAGGTGGCCTCGGGCCGATAGCGTCCGCGGGCGTGATGCAGGTTGGCCCAGCTGTCCTGCACGACTTCGTCGACCCAGTCGGCGCGCGGCGAACGCCATGCCACGAAGCGGTACAGGCCGAGGCGGTGACGACCATACAGTTCCTCGAACGCGCGCAAGTCGCCTTCGCGGTAACGGATCATCAGCTCTTCGTCGGGAATGGGTGTGGGCGGCATGTAACGACATTGTAGGGTGCGCCATACCAAACCGCAATCGCAGGGGGCAAAACTGTTTCATGACTACGATTATCGGCCCAATCCACCAAAAGCCGCGCACCAAACGCACCTGCCTACCAAACCGACGCGCGGTCAAAACCAAGACGGGGTCAGACCACTTTTGCGATTCGGCAAAAGTGGTCTGACCCCGGTGTTTCTTGACTGGTGCTTAAGGGCTATTTAAGCGCGACCTGGTCCCAGCCGCCGCCAAGGGAGCGGATCAGCGCCACGGTCGTCACCGCGCGGTCGCCGCGCAGCAGCACTTCGCTGCGTTCCACCGCCGCCAGATTGCGCTGCGCGTCGAGCAAGTCGAGATAGCTCGAACGACCGGCACGGTACAGTTTTTGCGCCAGGTCCGCCGAGCGCCGCGCCGACACCACTGCCGCATCAACTTGTTCGGCCTGCCCCGCCAAAATGCGCAGCCCGGCCAGGTTGTCCTCGACTTCGGCGAACGCCACCAGCACGTTCTGGCGATAGGCGGCCACCGATTCCTCCAGCACCGCTTCGCTGCGCGCGATATTGGCCTTGTTGCGACCGCCGTCCAGGATCGGCAGCGACATCACCGCCCCCAGCACCCAGGAATGCGCGTTCCACTTGAACAGGTTCGACGCGCTCGCCGCATCGGTTCCCAGGCCGCCATCGAGCATCAGCGACGGAAAGCGCGCCGCCTTGGCCACGCCAATGCGCGCATTCGATGCCACCATTGCGCGCTGCGCGGCGACGATGTCGGGCCGGCGCTGCAGCAGCAGCGACGGCACGCCGGCCGGGATCAGCGGCAAGGTGAGCGTTTCAGGCAAAGGCCCCGCCGCCGCGCTGAACATGGCAGCCGGCTTGCCCAGCAAGACGGCCAGCGCATGCTCGGTCTGCACGCGCTGGCGCTGCAAACCAATGGCTTCCGCTCTCGCATTGGCCAGCTCCGTTTTGGCGCGCGCCAGATCGAATTCGCCAATGTCGCCATTGTCGAAGCGGCTTTGGTTGACCTTGACGCCTTGCGTGCGCAAGTCGACCGAACGCGCCAGCGTTTCAAGCTCCGCATCGGTGGCGCGCAGCCTGAAGTAGGTCTGCGCGACATCGGCCTGCAGCGACAGCAGCACGGAATGATACTTCGCGGTCGATGCCGCGGCATCGGCGCGCGACGCGCTGACGTTCGCGCCAACGCCCCCGAACAGGTCGACCTCGTAGCTCGCGCTCAACCGGGCCTGGTACTGGGTTGCCGCGTTCACCCCGTCGGCACCGGTGCGCCGCGCGCCCAGTCCGGCGCCCAGCTGCAGGCTGCGCTCCGACTCGGACAGGCCGGCCAGCGCCCTCGCCTGCTTGACGCGCGCCGCCGCCACCGCCAGGCTGGCGTTGGCCCTGGTCGCCTCGTCGATCAGCGCGGTGAGCGCCGGATCCTTGAAGGCCAGCCACCACTGGCCGCGCTGCTGGGCGTCGGCCGGCGCGGCCAGTTGCCATACGCCGCTGGCTGCGGCCTCCTTGTAGGCCGCCGGCATCTCGAGCGGCGCTGGTTTCAACACGGGTACGGTGGAACAGGCCACCAGCAGCAGCGCCGCCAGCAGGGGGGCGACCCGTTGTGCAATGCGGTTCATCAGATGGCTCCTTCAATGATCAATTTTTGGGGCAAGGGAGCCTTGCGCTCCATGCGCTTTGCAAAGGTGCGCAGCAGGACGTAAAACACGGGCGTGAGGAACAGGCCGAAGAACGTCACGCCGAGCATGCCGCCAAACACCGCCACCCCCATCGCGTGGCGCATTTCGGCGCCCGCGCCGCTGGAAAACACCAGCGGCACCACGCCCATGATGAAGGCGATCGACGTCATCAGGATCGGACGCAGACGCAGGCGGCAAGCCTCGAGCGCCGCTTCCACCACGCTGCGGCCATGGTCTTCCAGCTCGCGCGCAAATTCGACGATCAGGATCGCATTCTTGGAAGCCAGCCCCACCAGTACGAACAAGGCAATCTGGGTGAAGATATTGTTGTCGCCGCCGGTCAGCTTGACGCCCACCAGCGCGCACAAGATCGACATCGGCACGATCAGGATCACCGCCAGCGGCAGCGTCCAGCTTTCGTACTGCGCGGCCAGCACCAGAAACACCAGCAGCACGCACAGCGGAAAGACCAGCACCATCGTATTACCCGACAGGATTTCCTGGTACGTCAGGTCAGTCCATTCGAACGTCACGCCCTTTGGCAGTACTTCGGCAGCGATTTTTTCCAGCGCCGCCTGGGCCTGGCCGGACGACACGCCGGGCGCGGCGCCGCCATTGATATCGGCCGATACATAGCCGTTGTAACGCTGCACGCGGTCCGGGCCATAGCTGTCCTTCACCCGCATCAGCGACGACAGCGGAATCATCTCGCCCTTGTCGCTGCGCACCTTGAGCTGGGCGATCTGGTCGGCCTGCGAGCGAAACTGCGCGTCCGCCTGCACCCGCACCTGGTAGGTGCGCCCAAACTGGTTGAAATCGTTCACGTACAGGGAACCGAGGTTGATCTGCAAGGTCTGGTAGATCGTCGCCAGCGGCACGCCGAGCTGGCGCGCCTTGACGCGGTCGACGTCAGCAAACAGCTGCGGCACATTGATCTGGAAGCTGGAGAACACGCCGGCCAGCTGGGGATTTTGCCAGGCCTTGGCCTGCAGTGCCTGCACGCCCTTGTACAACTCATCGTAGCCCACGTTGCCGCGGTCTTCGACCATCATCTTGAAGCCGCCGATGGTACCCAGGCCATTGACGGGCGGCGGCGGGAACACCATGATGAAGGCGTCCTGGATGGCGCCCAGGCGCTTGTTGATTTCAGCGGCGATTTCCGGTCCCGACTCGCCTTTGCCCTTGCGCTGGTCGAATGGCTTGAGCGACGTGAACACGATGCCGGCGTTGGGGGCATTGGTAAAGCCATTGATCGACAGGCCCGGAAAAGCGATCGACGATTCCACGCCCGGCACCTTGGAGGCAATGTCGGACATGCGGCGGATCACGGCTTCGGTCCGGTCCAGCGACGCCGCGTCGGGCAGTTGTGCAAACCCGACCAGGTACTGCTTGTCCTGGGCCGGCACAAAGCCGCTCGGCACCGCCTTGAACATGAACACGGCGCCGATCGCCAGCAGCGCATACACGGCAACGGCCGCGCTCTTGCGCTTGAGGACACCATTGACGCCGCTCTCGTAGCGGGTCGAGGCGCGCCCGAAGAACCGGTTGAACCAGCGGAAAAAGCCGCCGAACACCTTGTCCATGCCGCGCGTGAGGGCGTCTTTCGGCGCGTCATGCGGCTTGAGCAAGGCGGCGGCCAGCGCCGGCGAGAGCGTGAGCGAGCTGAATGCCGAAATTACGGTGGAAATGGCAATCGTCAGCGCGAACTGGCGGTAGAACTGGCCCGACAAACCAGACACGAAGGCAATCGGCACGAACACGGCGCACAGCACCAGCGCGATGGCGATGATCGGGCCGCTGACTTCTTTCATGGCCTGCACCGTGGCGTCGCGCGGACTCAAGCCCGATTCGATATTGCGCTCGACGTTTTCCACCACGACGATGGCGTCATCGACGACGATGCCGATCGCTAGCACCAGGCCGAACAGCGACAGCGTATTGATCGAAAACCCGAACGCCAGCATCACCGCAAAGGTGCCGATGATCGACACCGGGACCGCCACCAGCGGGATGATCGAGGCGCGCCAGGTCTGGAGGAAAATAATCACCACCAGCACCACCAGCGCCACTGCCTCGAGCAGCGTCACCACGACCGCCTTGATCGATTCGCGCACGAACTGGGTGGGGTCATACACGACCTGGTAGTCGACGCCTTCCGGGAAGTCCTTGGACAGGCGCTTCATGGTGGCGCGCACGTCGGCCGACAATTGCAGGGCGTTGGCGCCCGGCGCTTCAAACAGGGGAATGGCGGCTGCCGACTTGTTGTTCAGCAGTGCGCGCAGCGCATACGAGTTGGCGCCCAGTTCCAGCCGCGCCACGTCGCGCAGATGCGTCAGTGCGCCGTCTTCGCCGGTGCGCACGATGATGTCGCCGAACTGTTCGACCGTCGTCAAACGGCCCTGGGTATTGACGGTCAACTGGAACTCGGCTCCTTTGGAAGGCGACGCGCCGACCACGCCGGCCGCAACCTGGACGTTCTGCTCGCGCACTGCCGCGACCACGTCGCCGGCAGTCATGCCGCGCGCCGCCACTTTTTGCGGGTCGAGCCAGATGCGCATGGCGTAGTCGCCCGCGCCAAAGAGCTGCACCTCGCCCATGCCCTGCAGGCGCGCCAGCTGGTCCTTGATGTTCAAAACGGCGTAGTTGCGCAGATAAGTGTCGTCATAGCGACCGCTTGGCGAGACCAGGTGCACGACCATGGTCAGGTTGGGCGAACTCTTGACGGCGGTGACGCCAATCTGGCGCACTTCCTCGGGCAGGCGCGGCAAGGCGCGCTGGATGCGGTTTTGCACCTGCGACTCGGCCTTCTCGACGTCGGTGCCGACCTTGAAGGTGACGGTCAGCGCGAGCGAGCCGTCGGACGTCGATTGCGACGACATGTAGAGCATGTTTTCGGTGCCGTTGATCTGCTCTTCGAGCGGCGCGGCCACGGTTTCGGCGATGACCTTGGGATTGGCGCCCGGGTACTGGGCGCGCACCACCACCGATGGCGGCACCACGTCGGGATATTCAGACACCGGCAGCTCGAAAATGGCGAGCAGGCCGGCGACAAAGATGATGATCGACAGGACCGCCGCAAAGATCGGCCGGTCGATGAAAAAGCGCGAAAAATTCATGTTCTTATTCCTTGACTGCGGCAGCAGCCAGTTTGATTGCGCCCTTGGTGTCGGCGTCCATCGCAACGATCTGCGCGGTCACCGGTGCGCCCGGCTGCACCCGCTGCAGGCCGTTGACGACGATTTTTTCACCCGGCTTGACGCCGCTGCGCACCACGCGCAGGCCATCGATCACGGGGCCGAGCGTCACGGCGCGGTATTCGGCGGTGTTGTCGGCCTTGACCACATACACGAATTTGCGATTCTGGTCGGTCCCGACGGCGCGCTCGCTGATCAATACGGCTTTCGTTTGCGCGCCGTCCGCGCCGCCCAGTTGGACGCGGGCGAACAGGCCCGGCACCAGCGTGTTGTCGCTGTTGTCGAACGTGGCGCGCATGCGCACGCTGCCGGTCTTGGCGTCGAGCGTGTTGTCGACAAAGTCAAGCTTGCCGCTGTGCGGGAAGCCTTCTTCATTGGCCAGGCCCACCTTGACCACGACCGGTGCACCTTTTTGCGACACGCGCGCCAGGCGCAGGTAAGTGTCTTCGTCGCCGTCAAAGCTGGCGTAGATGGGATTGTTCGACACCACCGTCGTCAGGATCACGGCGCCGTCCACCAGGTTGCCGGTGGTGACTTCCGCTTTCGAGACGCGGCCATTGATAGGCGAGAGCACCCGCGTGTAGCTCACGTTCAGGCGCGCAGCTTCAAGCGAGGCCTGCGCGGCGCGCACATTGGCGTCAAGTTCCTTCAGGCCGGACGCTTTTTCATCGAACTCGCGCTGGGCGATGGCCTTGTCGGCCAGCAGCCGTTCGGCCCGTGCCAGTTCCAGCTTGGCCAGGTCGGCGCGCGCGCGGGCCGAACCGGCCGCCGCTTCGGCGCGGCTGGCCTCGGCCTGGAATGGCCGCGCGTCGATCACGAACAAGAGGTCCCCTTTCTTGACGAGGCTGCCCGGGGTGAAGTTGGACGAGACCACAAAGCCGCCCACGCGCGAGCGAATGTCAACCCGCTCCACCGCTTCCAGCCGGCCCGAAAACTCCTCGGTTTCAGTGACCTGGCGTTCGATGACGGCGGCGGCGGTGACCGGCGGGGCCATCGGCGCCGATGGCGTGGCCCGGCTTTCATCGCAGCCCGACAGCGTCAGCGCCAACCCGGCAAGCGCCAGCGCGGCGATGAGCGGGCGACGTAGTGGAGAAATTCGCGGAGCAATTCGTGAATTAACGTCTTTCATGAGATTCCTTGTTTTATTGAATATTTTTAATGATGAAGACGACAAAGCGTCCGCGCCGCAAACTGCGGGCGAATAGGGTCCGTACGCTGCACCGAGGGTCTCTCAGCGCAGCTGCACGGGTTTAACTGGTACAGCGGAGTTGACTAGGAAAGAACCGGAATTTCTTCTTCCAGGGCGACCAGGAATTTGCCGATTTCCTGGAGCGCGGCCGCCTGGCAAGCGCATTCATTGCGCGCCGCGGCGTCCGGCAGCGGCTCGGGATTGAGCCGCTTGATGGTGGTGGTGACGCCGCTGGCGCTCAGTTTGGCGCCGTATTGTTCAGCTTCGTCGCGTAATGGATCGTCTTCGGCCGATAGAATCAGCGCCGGCGGCAGGTTTTTCAGGCGGCTCGATTGCAAGGGCGACGCATACGGGTGGCTGCGGTCGGCGGCGTTGGGCAGGTAGCCGCGATAGCTCGCCGCGCACGCGCCGGCCACGCCGGCCACGCCGGAATCAACCGGTACTTCGCGCATCGAGCAGGTCGACAAGCCCGGGTCAAGCATGGGCATGACCAGGATCTGGCCAGCGAGCGCCGGACCGCCGCGGTCGCGCGCCATCAGGGCCGCCACCGCAGCCAGGTTGGCCCCCGCTTCAATGCCGGCCACCACCAGGCGCTTGCCGGTCCAACCCAGCTTGGTCTTGTTCTTGCGCACCCACGCCAGCACCGCATGGGCGTCTTCGACCGCTGCCGGGAAAGGCCGTTCGGTCGCCAGCGTGTAGCACGAGGCAAGCACCAGATGCCGGGTCGAGCAGCAGGCCAGATGGCGCAGAAATTCGTCCGCCTCGTCAAGGTCGCCACCTACGAAACCACCCGCATGAAAGAACACCACCAGACCGTCGCGCCTGGCCTTGTCGGCGCCGCCGCGGTACAGGCGGGCAGCCAGGGCGCCTTCGGCGCCGGCAACGTCAATGTCGCGCAGTGTCAGCTCGGCGGGATTCATGGGCGCGCTCATTTGCCCGCGTCCTGGCCCTGGCCGGAACCCATAAGGTCCCCGAACAGGTCATGTGCAAGTGCATCAAAACCGGCGCTTTGCGAGCGTGACGCTTGCTGGTACGGGGCGGTATAGACGGTACCGAAAGCGGTCAGGGCCGCCAGCGTGAGCGCCGCCACGACAAACAAACCATTTTGAATACGCATACGACACCCCTTCCCGCTTTGTTGTTGACTGCATCTCTTGAGCCAGTACAGACACTTTAAACTTGTTCTACAATCTAATAAAGATGGCAAGCGCGAATTGATTGTTCAGGAATCCGAACAATAAGGGAAAAATGAATAAGTTACAGGCAATGGAAGTATTCGTGCAGGTGGTCGACGCCGGCGGTTTTACGCGCGCGGCCGAGAACATGCAACTGCCCAAGGCGACGGTGTCGACCCTGGTGCAGGCGCTGGAAACGGCGCTGACCGTCAAATTGCTGCACCGCACCACAAGACAGGTCAGCGTGACCTCCGACGGCGCCGCCTATTATGAGCGCTGCCTGCGCATCCTGTCGGACGTGCGCGAAGCCGAGGAGTCGCTCTCGACCAACCGCGCTTCGCCCAGCGGGCGCCTGCGGGTGGACGTTTCAACGGGCATGGCAAATGATCTGATCATCCCCGCCCTGCCGGATTTTTTTGCGCGCTACCCTGACATCCGGCTCGACCTTGGCTGCAGCGACCGCGCCGTGGACCTGATCGAAGAAGGCGTCGACTGCGCCATCCGCGGCGGCAACCTGCCCGATTCGGCCCTGATTGCGCGCCGCATCGGCGTGCTGCACTTCGCCATTGCCGCCACGCCCGAGTACCTTGACATGCATGGCCGTCCCACGCACCCCGACCAGTTGGCCGAGCACCGCTGCATCAATTATTTTTCGTCCAAGAGCGGCAAGACGCATGATTGGGACTTTGTGCGCGGCGACGAAACCATTTTCATTCCCGTGCCGTCGTGCCTGGCGGTGAACGACTCCACCGTCTACATGACGGCCGGGCTGCAGGGCCTGGGGCTGGTGCAGATGGCCAGCTACAAGGTCGACTCGCTGGTGGCCTCGGGGCAGATGGAACTGGTGCTGCAAGACTGGACCAGTGCGCCCATGCCGATCAATATCGTGTACCCGGAAAACCGCCACCTGTCGGCCAAGGTGCGCGTGTTCGTGGAATGGGTGGCTGACCTGTTGATGACCCACCCCAGCTTGCAACCGAAGAAAGCCTGACATGGAGCGTAGCGTCATGGATCGTATTGTTTTTCTGGACCGCGACAGCCTGCAGGCGCAGGTGCGCCGCCCGGGCTTTGCACACCAGTGGAGCGAGCACGCGGCCACCGGCGCCGGCGACCTTGTGCAGCGCCTGCGCGGCGCCAGCGTTGCCATTACCAACAAGGTGCCGCTGCGCGCGGCCGATATCGCGCAGCTGCCGGAGCTGAAAATGATCGCTGTCGCCGCCACCGGGACCGACAACGTGGACCTGGCGGCCTGCCGCGAGCGCGCCATTCTGGTGTCGAACATCCGCAATTACTCGCTCGTGTCGGTGCCCGAACACGTGTTCACGCTGATCTTGGCCTTGCGCCGCAACCTGCGCGCCTATCGCGCCGATGTCGAGGCGGGCCTGTGGCAGCAATCGAGCCGGTTTTGCCTGCTCGACCATCCAATTGCAGACCTGGCCGGTAGCCGCCTTGGCATCGTGGGGTATGGCGCGCTGGGCAAGAAGGTGGCGGCGATTGCGCGCGCCTTTGGCATGCAAGTGTGCGTGACGTCCCGCTCGCCGGCCCGCGACGCCGGCGTGACCGAATTGCCGCTGGCCGAACTGCTGCGCACGGCCGACGTCATCAGCCTGCACCTGCCCTTGAACGAGCAGACGCGCAAGCTGATCGGCGCGGCGGAACTGGCTACCATGAAGCGCAGCGCGCTGTTGATCAATACGGCGCGCGGCGGCCTGGTCGACGAGGCGGCGCTGGCGCAAGCCTTGACCGATGGCGTGATCGGGGGCGCCGGCTTTGATGTTTTGAGCCAGGAGCCGCCCTTGCCCGACAATCCGCTGCTGCAGCTTCGGCTGCCCAATTTTATACTGACGCCGCACGTGGCGTGGGCCAGCGCAGGCGCAATGCAAACGCTGGCCGATATGCTGATCGATAATATTGAAGCCTGGCATGCGGGCAGGCCGCTGAACGTCGTTTAAGGTGGACAAGTGGCGGAAAGCAGGATGCGGCGGTCGACATCCAGGATGACGCGCAGGCCGCAAAAGGCCATCGGCAGGTCAAGCTCATTGCCGATCTTGTCCCTGAAAGCGTCATCCATCGGCATCTCCATGCCCATCATTCACATTTGACGGAACGCCTGCTCGCTTTGATTCGACGCGCTCACGCTCAGCACCTCGGCGCGGCCCTTCAGCCGCACCTCCATGTGGCCATCTTGCCGATACACGGCCTCGATCCGGCGGCGATTGACGATCGCGCCCCGGTTAATCTGTATGAACTCCTGCGGGTCAAGTTGTTCCACCAAATCCTTGACCGGCAAACGAATCAGCGCCTCAACGTTTGAAGTCACCACTTTCGTGTACTTCGCATCGGACTGAAAATAGATCACTTCATCCACCGTGATCACGCGCAGCAGGTTGCCCACGGATGCCTGAATCCACGACAGATAACGTGGTTGTTCAGGCGCGCCCGCGGGTACTGGTGCGACGAGCGCAACGGGTGGTCCCGCCAGTCGCAGTTTCAAGCGTTCGATGGTATCGAGCAAGCGCCCCCGGTCGAGCGGCTTCAGCAGATAATCCGCAGCGCCCACATTGAACGCGTCAACCGCATGTTCCCCGTACGCGGTCAGAAAGACCACCGCGGTGCCAGCCGGTCGGACACGCGCAACGTCAAGGCCGGTCGCCTTTGGCATATTAATGTCCAGGAAGGCCACGTCCGGTACATGCTGCCTTAGCGCCGCCAGCGTGGCCGCGCCATCGGTGGTCTCGGCCACGATACGCAGCTCTGGCCACAGGTCGGCAAGCGCGGTGCGCAATTCGGCGAGCAGCAGTGCTTCATCCTCAGCCAGCAATGCGGTCGGCATGAACAACTCCTTCTTCAAACGGGATGATAATCGTGCCAGTAAATCCGCCCTCGACCGGGGAACCCACTTCCAGGCAAGCGCTACTGCCGTAGATCGCTTCCAGGCGCTGCCTGATATTCGACAAGCCAAGACCCGTGCCGCCTACGCTGGAGATGCCTGGTCCGTTGTCGGCAATGCTAACGTGCAGCGCGGCGCCTATGCGCGCAACGGACAGTGTGATTACCCCTTCGCTGCTCTCCGCGATGCCGTGCTTGACTGCATTTTCCACCAGCGAAATGAGCATGGCCGGTGGCAGCGGGTGCTTCAGCAATGCATCCGGAACGACAAAACGATAGGCCAGGCGCGAGCCCATGCGAATCTGCATGATCGCCAGATAATGCATAGCCAGGTCCATTTCCTGCACCACGGATGAATACTCGGCACGCAGGTTTTCCATGGCGCTGCGCAGGTACGCGATCAGATGATCGAGCATCGACTCGCCATCGACCGCGCTGGTGCGGTAGAGCTGGCGTAAATTGGCCAGGGTATTGAACAAGAAGTGGGGCTCGATCTGCGCCTGCAGGATGCGCAACTGCGCTTCAATGGTTTGGTTGTGCAGCGCTTCGCGTTGGCGCTGTGCAGTCCTGCGCTCAAGCAGGTTCACCAATGGCTGTACCAAGTTGCTGTCCATGTACTGCATCTGCGCGATCGCGTCCAGTGGCGCGGCGACAAACCAGGCGAGCCCGCCGGACCGTACAGTGCGCACGCGCAATTGCTGTAGGCCATTCTCAAGCGCGTGCATGGAGATCTCCACATGCATCGGGCAGCCCAGCCAGGTTAATGCATGGACGGTCTGCTTGCCCCTGATTCGCTTTGTCAGTTTAGCGTGGCTGCCGTAGATTAAGCGGCCCAAGCCCGGCATCTGCCCGCTGGTAATGCGTTCGATCTGGCGTGCCATTTCGCTTTCGCAGTCGAGGACATTGCCGCGCAAAAGCACTGTGTCCACCAAGAGGCTGCCGTCGATTAGCCTGACCAGCGCGTCAGTGCGCCGGCTTGCGGCATACAGGCGTATGCTGGCATTAATGATCGCCAGGATGGGCGCTGCGAGGCACAGCTCCACAACCAGCATCCCAAAGCGCCCCGTCGCAACGGTCTGAAGTATCCAGTGGACCGTGGACTGATCGCCCCTCATGCTTGCAGCGATGTAAAATTCCCCCGATCCCAAGTGGGATCCAAGCCATCACTAACAAACACTCAAACGTGGCCTGCAACTGGAGTTTGCATGAATACAAAACGCTGACGGGCCACGATGTCTTCCCCTCCGTCAGATAGCGGCAGAACCCGAAATAGCCCAGCTGCGCGGCGACCAGCGTCAACGGCGCCCACGACAGCGCCGGATGGACATCGAAAGCAGGGTAAAACATCCGCACCACGGCCGCGGCGCAGGCAAAGACGGTGCCTAGTCCGCGGGCGGCAAGCAGGCAAATTAGTGACAGCAAAAGGAACTTACGCGCAATAAGCTTCTCTGTCGCAGGGTGGGCAAGGGTATGCATGTGTCGCTCCAAGAATGGGGGAAACCCGATTCTTTCAAAGAGGGTATGCACCAGCCACTCTGCGATGAATGGCTTCCTTTCGGGGATGACTGCGGCAATCAAGGTAACTGGCTTTTCCTTCGCTGGAGATCGAGGTGCGCGGCACGATGCTGCAACGGCCTGCGGCATTGTAGGGAACGCCACTATTATTTTGCGCTTCCAGAATTAAAACATTGCTGCTATACTCCTGTCTCTTTCGCGGCTGTAGCTCAGTTGGATAGAGTACTTGGCTACGAACCAAGGGGTCGTGGGTTCAATTCCTGCCAGCCGCACCAAAAATTCGTAAGATGAAAGGCCTGAAGAGTGATCTTCAGGCCTTTTTTCTTTGTATCGTCCTGGCGCACGAGGCTGTTGCAAAAGGGGCAGCAATGCCGCAGCACGACATCGTCCTCGCGCACGCGGGGACCCATGGAACGGTTCAACTGTGCAACTGTTCCATGGATCCCCGCGTGCGCGAGGACGATGTTGTTTGAGATGCTAGCCGAAACACGCAGTATCTCTTTGGACACCCTCGCCTCCCCAAAAACCCCAAACTTTCACAACTTTATCCAGGAACGCTGCGGTACAATCTTGACAAATTATACTTACTTGCATGAGCCGGAGCGTGGGTCGGAAAAGCGAAGGCAAACTTCCGGGCGCGGCAATGTTTTCATAAGCTGGTATGCCGTGAGCAGGTCGCTGCTGGCGCCATGAAAGTGCTGAAAGAATAAGGCGGGACGGATCGGCATGATCGAGCAGCTAGGCAAATACCGCATCGACAGCATCCTCGGCCAAGGCGCCATGGGGGTGGTGTACAAAGCGTTCGACCCGCAGCGCGAACGCGTCGTCGCGCTCAAGACGATCCGCAAGGAGTTGTTCTCCAACAGCCAGCAGGCAGACCTGATCAGCCGCCTCAAGAACGAGGCGCAGGCGGCCGGACGGCTGAACCATCCACATATCGTCATGGTCCATGACTACGGCGAAGACAGCGACTCGGCCTACATCGCCATGGAATTTGTCGACGGCGCGCCACTCTCTACATTGATATTCCCCCAGCGGCCCACCGCGCCGGCGCGCGTGTTTGCCTGGATGAGCGAGCTGCTGCTCGCGCTCGACTACGCCCATTCGCGCGGCGTCGTCCACCGCGACATCAAGCCGGCCAACCTGCTGATCACATCCTGCGGCTGCGTCAAGCTGAGTGACTTCGGCATCGCGCGCATCGAGCCGTCCGCGCTCAACCAGACCGGCTCGATGATCGGCACGCCCAGCTACATGTCGCCCGAGCAGTTCCGCGGCGAGACCGCCGACGCCCGTTCCGACGTGTTTTCATGCGGCGTGCTGCTCTACCAGCTGCTCACTGGCGCGCGGCCCTTTGCCGGCTCGTCGTCAGCGGTGATGCACCAGATATTGCATGAGTCGCCCGCCCCGCCATCGACGCTGCTGGCGTGCCTGGGCCCGTACGACGCCATCGTCGCGCGTGCGCTGGCCAAGGCACCGCAAGACCGATTTCAGTGCGCGCGCGCCTTTCTCGATGCGCTGGCGCGCGCCGCCCCGCCCCGCCCCGCCCCGACCCTTTTCCCGACAAGGACGCCATGAGCACCTGGACCGCACTTTCCCCGAGCAAGCTGCACCAGTTGCCTTCGATCGTGGCGTACGGCGCCACCGACATCGGCACTGTGCGCACCACCAATGAAGACAACTTCCTGATCGACGCCGCGCTCGGCCTGGCGATGGTGGCCGACGGCATGGGCGGCCACGCGGCCGGCGAAGTGGCCAGCGCCGGCGTGCTGACGGCGCTGCGCGAGTACTTGACTGCACATGCGCACAAGCTGGCCGACGGCGGCGACTTCGCCGCCGCCGATCCGGACGCCACCTGGTCCGACCCGTCCATGCGCGCCGTGGGCCTGCTGCACGACGCGATCGAGTTCGCCAATCGCAGCCTGTACCGGCGCAACATGGACAATGACTGCGAAGACGGCGGCGGCATGGGCACGACGCTGACCGGCATCTGGCGCCCGGCCGGACAGGCGCCCTTCGTGCTCTTTCATGTCGGCGACAGCCGCCTGTACCGCCTGCGCGGCGGGCGGCTCGAACAGCTCACGCGCGACCAGACCATGTACCAGCAGGCGTTCGATGCGGGATTGTTCGACAATCTCCCGCCGCGCAACATGCTGCTGCAGGCGATGGGGCCGTCGCCTGCCGTGGCGCCGGAAGTACGCTCGCAGCTGGTGCAGCCGGGCGACGTTCTGATGCTGTGCAGCGACGGCTTGCACGGCAGCGTGACGGACGGTGAAATGGAAGCGGCTTTGGGCGGCGCGACGACGGCGTCGCTGGCGGCCATTTGCGCCCAGCTGATCGAACGCGCCAAGGAGTGCGGGGGCCGCGACAACATCACGATCTTAATTGCGCTGTGCCAGGACGGACCAATCTGAGATGCCACAAATAAAGCAATGGTTCGACATCCGGATCTGGCCGACCCTGTTTGGCTTCATCGCCTTTGGCATTGTCGTCGCGTACCTGCGGCAAACGGCGCTGATGGCGCCGGTCGACCTGTACCTGATCGCCTGGCACGAAAGCATGCACGCCGTGGGCGCCTGGCTGACCGGCGGCTCCGTGCACAGCATGGAAGTGCACGCGCGCAATGGCGTGACGTGGACGTCGGGCGGCTGGTTCCCCGTCATTTCCATGGCCGGGTATGTCGGCACCTCGCTGTGGGGCGCGGCCTTGCTGGTCACGGCGCGCAGGCCCGCGTGGATCTGGCCCATGCATTTGCTGACGGTGGCGCTGCCCCCGCTGGTTATGCTCTTTGGAAATGGCATCAGCCTGAGCCTGCTGGCTATCCTTGCGATCAGCGTGGGGCTGTTCTTTTTGTGGCGCAAGTTCCCCGGACCGGTGACGCTGCTTGTGTCGGCCCTGTTCGCCTCCGAATCGTGGCGCGACGTGCAGATGTATCTGTTTTCGATTCCCGGCCGCACCGACGCGGGCATCCTGGCCAGGTACATGGGCGTGCAATTGCTGACCTTGCCCATTGCGCTGTGCATGGCCGTGCTGTCGCTGCTGATCTGGTGGACGGCGTTTCGCCATGGCCATATCAAGCTGCCGAACGCGCGCCCGGGGCCAGTCCCGGCCAGGCGCTGACGCTAACTACTGGGCGGCGCTGGCGCCAGGCCCGAAATCGATCACGGCAGTGTCACCCCAGGGAAACTCGCCGCTGCGCGCTTCCCACGTAGCACCGGGTTGCTGGATCAGGTAGTGGTCGATCACAAAAGGGCTGCCCTCGCCCATCAGCGCGTGCACCCGGTCCGTGACCTGGAAGTGCAAATGCGGCCAACGCGCGTCACCTGAATTGCCCACGCGGGCAATCATTTGACCCCGTTTCACATGCTCCCCCGTCTTCACGCGCACGCTGCCGGCCTGCAAATGGGAATCGGATGCGAGCTGACCGTCACCGAGTGCAATGACGATGGCGTTGCCGGCGATCGACGCCATGGACATTGGTACCGCTGTCGCAAAGCCGGCCTCGGTCTTGGGGATATTGTCCGGCATGCCGTCGCTTGCCGCCAGCACCGTGCCGCTAGCCACGGCGAGCACGTTTTCGCCATAAGCGTAGTACGCGTGCAGGTCGCGCGGATCGCCTGAAAACGTTGCCCCTTGCTTCGATTTGTGCCAGTCGATCGCGTAGCGCCGCGAAATGGTTGCGAGGCCGTCGGCAACGAACAGGCCCATGCGGTGATGCGAACCGGCGTGCGGCCCGTTGCGGGGGAGCCAGCCGCTGCCGGTCAGGGGCCGTCCGAGCATCGGCAAGGCGGTGCGGCGCACGTCAACGACAGGACCGTCGGCGATCGCGCCATCGAGCACGATGCGGTGCCGCAGTCTGGCCGGGATTGGCAACGTTTTGTCAAACGCCACGCACAAAAAGGCAACCACCGCCTACCCTGCGCCGATGCGGCGCACATGGTTGATCCTGTTGCTATTGTCGATTTCGTCGCCGCTGTCCGGCGCCAGCACCGCCTGCAGGGCCGCGTCCTTGAATTGGGCGCTCGCCGTGCTGCGACCATCCGCGCTGCGCACTTCGATGGCGCGCACGCTCGACGCCTCGGCGGCGTAATTGTGCAAGTGCAGCTCATAGATCAGGTAATTGCGTCCCTCGCGCGGAACAGGCACCGGCGCGACGGGCGTGCGCACTTCCAGCTGCACCGGGGGAAACGCAGCCTGAGGCGCGCTGGCCGCGCCCGCGCCCGTGGCCGCTGCCGTGCTGGCTGCCAACTGACACCCGGCCGGCAGCGCTTCGGCAATGGCCCACGATGCTGTACAGGCAAAGCCTAGCAGGCCGGCAAGCGCGAATGAACGGGCATGTTGTTTGATCGGCATTGGCAATTTCTCTTTCTGAAGTAACTTGGTAAACCGCAATTGTAGCGATACGGCGATTGACATAAATGATATTCATGGTTGAATATCGGCCACGATGAAAATTTCAAGAAACAACGATGCGGCAGCGCCCATCGACATCTGGCTGCTGGTGTTTCCCCACTTTCTGCTGCTTGACGCCACTGGTCCCGCGCAGGTCTTCTCCACCGCCAACGACGAAGCGCGCGACGCCGGCCGGCCGCTGCCCTATCGCATCCATCTCATCGCGCCCGGTGGCGGCGCGGTCGTCTCGTCGTCTGGCATCAGCGTGCTGACTGCGGCACTACCGAGGCGCAGCCTTGCCGGCGCGACGCTGATCGTCGCGGGCGGTCGCTGCGCGGATTTGCCAACAGACGCGACGCTGCTGCGCTGGATCGTGCGCGCCAGCGACGCCGTCGCGCGCTGCTGTTCGGTCTGCACGGGCGCGTTCGTGCTGGCGCGCGCCGGGCTGCTGGACGGGCGGCGCGCCGTGACGCACTGGAAAGACGTCGCGCAACTTCGCAGCGAGCATTCAGGCGTCGTTACGCAAGACAACGAAATTTATGTGAGCGACGGGAAATTTCACACATCGGCCGGCATTTCGGCGGGCATGGACCTGGCTTTGAGCCTGGTGGAACAGGACCTTGGGCGCGCCACTGCGCTCGCTGTCGCAAAGCGCATGGTTTTCTTCCTCAAGCGGCCCGGCGGACAACGCCAGTTCAGTTCAGAGATGTTGTCGCACTTGCCCGAACAGAGCGTTGGCGGGCAGCTTGCCGCGTGGCTGCGGCCGCGCCTGCGCCAGGAAGTTGATGTCGTGCAGATGGCTGGCGCATGCGCATTGTCGGTGCGCACGCTACACCGAAGGCTGCGCCAGGAGATCGGCGTCGCGCCGGCCCAGTTGCTGCTGCGCCTGCGCATGGAACTGGCCTGCGGCCTGCTTAACAGCCGGGAATGAGCGTCAAACAGGCGGCGCGCCAGAGCGGCTATGGCACCGAATACAATTTACGGCGCGCCTTCGCGGCGCAACTCGGTGTGTTGCCGAGCGAGTACCAGGCACGCTTCGCATAACGCGGAAAACAACAGTGCCAAGCCGGCCACTGCCCGGGCTTTACCAGGAGAAACCGCACGATATTTTTACATTTACGAGAAGAACGAGATATTCACCGTGAGAATTTCAATCATGCAGCTTATCGGGGAAGCTATAGTTATTGCCAACCGGCTTGAACAGTGGGACGGTAGACCTGAAAGACCGATCGAAGTACATTTTAGAAAGACATCACAAAATGCATACCTCCGTGTTTTCACTGCGCACTTTGGTCGCTGTCGCGGCCCTGGCGCTGTCCGCCACGGCGTCCGCCGCAGGCCAGGACGCCCAAGCCGGCCAGACCGCGTTCAAGGATCCGGCCACCGGCAAGATGCGCAACCCGACCGCGGCTGAAGCGAAGCAACTGAACGACCTGCGCGCCGCCCACCGCGCCAGCGAGCTTGCCGCGCGCAAGGCCACCGGCGCGCCGCAGGCCAACGTCATTCGCCTGCAAAAAAACGGCATCCTCGCCGCCCACGTCGACGAAGAATCGATCTCGTATTCGGTCGTGCGGCGCAGCGCTGCAGGCGGCCTTGAAACCGATTGCGTCACCGGCGCCAGCGCCGCAGTGAGCACCATGTCGAGCCCAGTGACCAGGCAATCGAAGGAGCAGCACAATGATGTTCAATAAGCGCCCTCGCCTCACCCTGCTTGCCGCGGCACTGGCATGCTCGTTCGCCGCCGGCGCCGCCCAGGCAGCGGCCACGATTGTCATCAACAACGCCAACGCGGCCGGTGTCGGCTTTAACGACGCCACGCCCGCCACGCCAGTGGGCGGCAATACCGGCACCACGGTCGGCGCGCAGCGCCTGATCGCCTTTACCCACGCGGCTAATATCTGGGGCGCGACCGTCACCAGCGCCGTGCCCATCGTGATCAATGCGCAGTTCCGGCCGCTCACCTGTACCGCCACCGGCGCCGTACTGGGCAGCGCTGGCGCGACCCAGATTTTCGCCGACTTCCCCGGCGCGCCAAAGGCTGGCACCTTGTATTCGTACGCGCTGGCAAACAAGCTGTATGGTGCGGAAATCTCGGACGAGGTCGGTCCGCAAATCAACGCCAACTTCAATTCCGAACTGGGCAAGGCAAATTGCCTCACCGGTACCTCGTTTTACCTGGGCCTGGATGCCAACCACGGCAGCAACATCGACTTTGTCGCCACGCTGCTGCACGAAATGGGTCACGGCCTGGGCTTTCAGACCTTTACCAGCGGCCTGACGGGCAGCCAGTTGGCCGGTTACCCGTCGGTCTGGGACCACTTCCTGCTCGACAATACGACCAACAAACTGTGGGTCAACATGACCGCCGCCGAGCGCGTTGCATCGTCGCTCAAGCCGGCAGGCTTGTCCTGGACCGGCGCGCGCGTGACGGCGGCCGTGCCCAAGGTGCTGTCGGCCACACCGCAGCTGCGCCTGGTCGGCTATGGCGCCAAGCAGGCCGCCAGTCTGTATGCGGTGGGCGCGGCCGACTTTGGCCCGGCGATCGGCAGTGCGGCCGTCACGGGCGAAATCGCCAAAGTGGCCCTGCAGGCCGACAGCCCCGGTTCGGCTTGCACGCCGTTCAATCCAGCCAATACGGCCTCCGTGTACGGTAAAATTGCGCTGGTCAGCCGCGGCACTTGCGGCTTTACGATCAAGGTCAAGAACGCCCAGAATGCCGGTGCGATCGGTGTCATTGTTGCCGACAATGTCGCCGCTGAACTCAGTGGCCTAGGCGGCGCGGATCCCAGCATCACCATTCCGGCGGTGCGCGTCACGCAAGCTGACGGCGCCGCGATCGGCGCCAGTCTGAGCAAGCCCAACGGCGACACCTCCGGTACGGTCGGCAAGCTTGAACTGTCGAAAACGCTGATCGCCGGCACCGACTCTCAGCGGCGCATCACGATGTACACGCCGAACCCGTATGAGTCAGGCTCGTCGGTATCGCACTACAACACCTCGGCCCGGCGCAACCAATTGATGGAGCCAGCCATCAGCGCCGACCTGACCCATTCGCTGACGGTGCCGGTTGACCTGACGTTCGAGCTGCTCAAGGATATTGGCTGGTAATGCGCAAGCTGCTTGCCACCGCCGTATAACGAAACCGCCTGCTTGCAGGCGGTTTTTTTATGCCAGATCGTGGAGATTGTGGAGATTGTGGAGATTGTGGAGATTGTGGCGTCAAGCATGCGCCCCAACCCACCCATGCGCATTCCACGTCCCATCGAGCAGCGCAACAAATGCAGCGGCCGCGGGCAAGCCGTCACACACGAGCATGCAAGGCGCAATCTTGGGCGAGCCATCGGTCCACCACAAGCTGTGGCCATGCAGCGCGGCGCCGGCCACCGCTTTCACCAAGCCTGGTGAGGGCGTTGCCAACTGCTGATGCAATTGAAGCGCCGGATCGAGCGCAATCACGGTGCCGGCCTCGCTGCCGCCAGCCGCGTTGGCAGCACCGGATTGATCGGGCGGACCCAGGTTGCACAAGGCCGTGTCAAAAGCGTCAAGCGAAAACCCTTCGCCCAGGGACGACAGGGCCAGTTCTTCCAGGTCCTTGAACCAGTCGTCATGCAAACTCGCGCAGTCGAGCAGCGACTCCTGAGCGTCGATGCAGGCGGCCAGCGTCAGCGGAAAATGGCGCCCCACCCGGTCCACGCTGGGCATCATCAGCCCGACCCACGCGTTCTCGCCGCACACGCCGCGCGCCAGCGCAAAGCGCCATATCGGGCTGCTCAGCCAGGTGGCGACCCAGCGCTCGGCCAGCGTCTGCCGGCTTTGCTGCATGCCCGCCTGCAGCCAGCCATCCCAGCCCTGCTGGAACGAAGGCGCCAGGCGGCGCCCGACAAAGTCGCCATGGCTGGTGACTTTGCCGTAAAAGCCTGGCCGTGGATCCACCATGTCTACCATGCGCTCGGGCAGCGGAATTGTTCCAGGCCGTCGCGCCGGAATGGATTGATCACGCTGCTGGCGGTCAGGTCATAGACAATCTTGTGGCCGCCCAGGTCGAACGTCAGCTTGTAGCGCTCACCCTGGCCGGTCGGCGCCAGCACACCCTGGTCAAGCATGCGGAACCAGCCCCAGGCGCCGTCGCCGCGCAGCTCGGCGCCTTGCGCCGGCGTCGCTTCCAGCCGCACCAGGCCGCCGCCTTTGCCGCTTGGCAGCGTGATCGGCGTGGGCCGCGCCACCGCGCCGGCCGCATACACCACCGGCTGGCCGTCGATGTCGACGGTGACTTTGGTGAGCACGGGATCGGCGCTGACCGGGGTCAGGTCAAAGCGCAGGCCCGGCTGGCGCCCGCCGGCGGAAAAGAACATCTCGCGCAGGCGCGCGGCGCGCTGGAACTGGTTGAGCGTGTCTTGCGGGATGCCGATCGCCGCATCGCGCCACTTCCACTGGGGCCCGGACATGTCGACCTGGGTCGCCATGTTCTTGTTGAAGAAGTCCTCCATCACCCCGCCCGGCCCGAACAACTTGCCAAAGTCGTCCAGCGTCACATCCTTGGTGGCGCCGCGCACCAGCGGATAGCGCCCGCTGCTCGCTTCGCGGCAGAAGGTGGCGCCGGCGGCATCCCACAACGCTTTCAGGCGCGCGCGCTCGCTGCCCAGCGTGAGGCCGGCGCCGGCGCTGTCGATGGTCTGCATCATCTCGCCCAGCGGCGCCGGCTTGCCGTCGGCCTCGCGCTTGATACGCTGCAGCACTTCCGCAGGCGGCGGCGGCAGGCCGCCCTTGCGCGCGTTTTCGGCGGCGTCAAAATACACGGACGCTTCCTTGAGCATGGCGAGCATGGCGTCCAGCGGCGCTGGCGTGGTGGCCCCCGGCGCGCCCACCAGCTTGTGCAGTGGTTCGAAATGCTGGTTGACCGGGTTGGTGGCGGCCGGCCCGGCGGCAGGCGCGGCGTCGGCGCCGAGCGCCGCTTCCAGCTTTTTGCGCGCGGCGGCCAGTTTGTTAAGTACCGCCTGGTCGAGCGCGGGCGCCTTGCCCGCTGCTGCGGCAAGCTTGGTTTCCCTGGCCGCGCCCTGCAGGAACAATCGCAGCGGCGAGTCGCCCGCCGCCAACGCATTGGTGATGCGCGCACCCTGGTCCAGGCTGGAAAACGGCAAGATGCGCACGTCGGCCAGCATCGCATCCCACTGCGCAATGTAGTCCGCGTAGTACAAGGCAAGCACGGCGGCGCGCATCTGGTCGCCGCTGACAGCGTCCAGCGCGCCCTGTGCTTCGCGCTTGTCGAGCACCCAGCTGTCCTGGGCGATGTCGAGCATGGCCTGGGGCGCTTCTTTTAACAATTCCTTGTAGCCGGCCACGCTGTACAGGCCGGGAATGCCGCGCGTGAGCGGCTCACCACTCTTGCGCGCCAAGACTTGCGTGGCGTCGCGGCCCACGGCACTGCTGACGCTAAACTCCGGCAGCTTGGCCGTTGCCACCTGGCGCTTCAGGCGGTTGTAGAGGCGCTGCGGCAGCGGCATCATCGCCAGCGTCATGCGCGTTTGCGCAATCAGCGCAGCGTCCAGCGGCGCCGGTTCTTCGCTGTCGGCGCCAGGCGCGAGCATGGCGCCCACGTGCAGCGCCAGCTGGTCGCGCTGCTCGGGTGTGGCATCAATCAGGTTGCGCGCCC
This sequence comes from Massilia sp. TSP1-1-2, assembly GCF_049896185.1. Classification (NCBI taxonomy): domain Bacteria; kingdom Pseudomonadati; phylum Pseudomonadota; class Betaproteobacteria; order Burkholderiales; family Oxalobacteraceae; genus Massilia; species Massilia sp. TSP1-1-2. Next base: position 26,802 of record NZ_JAFCTU010000013.1, on the reverse strand, counting down.
AGTCGATCGCCAGCCAGGCTTGCACCGAATCGGGATCGAGATGGCCGCTCTGGCCGAGCATCAGGTACACGCGCAAGGCTTCGTACAAATATTCCTGGTTATTGGCGTCGCCGCGGCGCAGCACTTCTTCGAGCCGGCTCGTTACGCGCGGCAGCAGCGCGCTGCGCAGCAGGCGCCGGTAGGCGTTCTGGGCGCCATTGCCCAACTTGTCAGCCTGCGACAGCCCGAAGCGATTCATGACCGGCACGCCGGCATCGCGCTCGGCATATCCACCGGGCAGCTCGCGCGCGGCGTTCAGCAGCGGCAGCACGCCCACCACGCTGCCGTGCTGCGGCGCGGCCCCGGCCAGTTGCCCCAGCTGGTCGCTCTTGGCGGCCACTTGGGCCACGTACGCCTGGTTGCGAAAGTAGCTCACGCCAAGTCCGGTCGCCACCAACACCACCAGCAAGGCTACGCCTGCGCCCAGCGCCAGGCGCATCTGGCTGCGGCGCTTTTCAAAACGGCTGTCGGTGCCCGCCAGGCCCGCTTCCTTGAACATCAGCTCTTTGAGCAGTGCCGTAATGAAGTAGCTGCGCCCGCTGGCCGCGTTCGGCGGCAGCACCTTGCGGTCCAGTCCAAAGGCCGCCGCCAGCGACGCCATGACGCGGTCGATCGGGCTACCTTCCTGGGTGCCGCTGGTGAAGTACACGCCGCGCAGCAACGAAGCGCTCTCGAAGCGATTCGGCTCGAACACGGCCGTCAAAAAGCCGCCCAGCACGTCGCCAAGCGCGGCGAACTGCTGCGGGAAGCGGTACAGCAAGGCGCGCCGCTGCAGGTCGCGCTCCTGCTGCACGCGGTCAAGCACGCGCACCTGCAGGCGCTGCTCGAGCGCCAAAAAACGCTCGGGAAAACTGGCCAGCGCAGCGCTGGCCTGACCCTCAAGCGCCAGCGGGAACGTCATGCCCCAGACCTGGGCGCGCTCGTCGCGGCCAAGGTGATCGAAAAACTCCACGAAGCCGGCCAGCAGGTCACACTTGGTGACGGCTACGTATATCGGAAAGCTGCTGCCCAGGGTGTCGTGCAGCTCCTTGATGCGGGCACGAATGGCCAGCGCCTGCGCCTGGCGCGCGGCCGGGCCTTGCTGCAGCAGGTCGGCCACGCTGAGCGCGACGATGATGCCGTTGACGGGGCGGCGCGGCCGGTGTTTCTTTAGCAGCCCCAAAAAGCCCTGCCAGCCGGCCTGGTCGACTTCAGCGTTGCTGTCCTGGGTCGTGTAGCGCCCTGCGGTATCGAGCAGCACGGCTTCATCGGTGAACCACCAGTCGCACTGGCGCGTGCCGCCCACCCCGCCAATGGCGCCGGGGCCCATCGCTTCGGCCAGCGGGAACTTCAATCCCGAATGGAGCAGCGTGGTGGTCTTGCCGCTGCCTGGCGCGCCGACAAACATATACCAGGGCAGCTGGTACAGGTACTGGCCGCCCCACTGCTTTTTGCCCGATGCCGATTTTTTCAACAGGCCCACGGCCTGCTGCATGCGCTGCGCCAGTGCGGCCTGTTCGGCCAGTGCCGCCTGCTGGGCCGGCGCGCCGGCGTTTGCCGGCGGCGCATCAAGCGGCGGCGCCAGGCTCGCCATCAGGCGCTTGTTGGCCAGGCGCGCGGCGACCACCTTCCAGGTAAAGTATCCAGCCCAAAGCGCGAGCAGCAGCACGATGATGAACCAGCGCACGCCGCTGGAGCCGAACGGCACCTTGCCGTCAAATACCAGCAGCGGCGCCTCGAACCAGATCACCAGCGCGAGCAGGAAAACGCCCGCCAGCGCCAGGACTGCCGGCTTGAACATCCAGGTAAATAGTTTTTTCATGGTTGCGCGCCGTGGCGGCCCGGGAAAAGGTAAGCGATCATGGCGCCGCCGGCGGCGCAAGGACAACGATGTCGACGCGCCGGTTGCGCGCGCGGTTCAGCGGCGAGACATTGGGTACCATCGGCTCGGTGTCGCCGCGCCCTTCGGCGCTAAAGCGCGCGCTCGTGACGGCGCGGTTGGCCAGTTCGACCATGACGCCTGCCGCGCGCGCCTTGGACAGGTCAAAGTTCGAGGGAAAGCGCGCCGACAGGCCCGGCTTAGTGTCGTCGGTGTGGCCGATCACGATGATCTTGCCGCGTTCGGTCTTGAGTGCGTCGCCGATGCGCGCCAGCAGCGGCGCGACCTTGTCCTGCACCTCGGCGCTGCCCGAACCGAACATGCCGTCGCCGCGCACGGTGATCACGCTGCGTTCGGCCGTCTCTTTGACGCTCACCAGGCCCTGCGCGACTTCGGGCGCGAGGAAGGTGGCAAATTTGGCCGGCGCGGGGGCGGCGGCGGCGGGGGTCACGGTTGGCGCCGGCACGGCTACGCGAATTTTAGACAGGCCCGCGTACACCGGGTCGGAAGCACGGTTGAGCACCGTGCTGCCCACCAGTTGCAGCACCAGCAGCAGCGCGCAGGCGGCAGCGGCCATCACCCATACCGGCACGCCCGACAGCGGCGAGACCAGCCTGGACGCCTCGCCGCGCCAGTTCGGAGACAGGTCGGTCTCGCGCGGGCCGCGCTGGTCCTGGATCATTTTGAGCAGGCGTTCGCGCAGCGTGGCCAGCTGGGCCTGGCCCTGGTCGATCACGCGGTAGCGCCCTTCCAGGCCAAGCGAAAGGCACAGATACATCAGTTCGAGCAGGTCGATATTGGCGGCCACGTTCTGGCTTAGCTTTTGCAGGATCAGGAAAACTTTTTCGCCGCCTGACGCTTCGTTGTGAAAGGCGACCAGCAGGCTGCGCGAACCCCACACGCCGCTGCCCCAGGCGGTGCTGGAGATGGTTTCGTCGAGCAGCACGCACAGCACGTAGCGCGCTGCTGCGATGGTGTCGACGGCAATGCCGGCGGCGCGCGCTTGGTTCTCGAACGCCTTGATGGCCGTGGCCAGCTTTTCACGCAGCTGCTGCTGGTCGGGCGGCTGGGCCGTCATGCGCAGCGGGACCACCAGGTCGAGCAGCCCATTAGCGGCGCGCACCAGGGGATTGACGCCGCTGCCCGGCAGCGTGGCCAGCGGCGCGGCGGACGCGCCCGCGTGGCCGGGATTGTAAGCCGGCGCGGGCGGCGCCGCACTGGCCGCGGCAGCGGCGCGCCGTCCGCCCGGCGTGGGCACCAGCATCGTCTTGTCGGGATCCTGGGGCGGATCCTGGCCCTCTGGGTTGCTCTCTGGGTTGCTCTCTCGATTGCTCACGCGGTGCTACCTCCTGATGGCCCAGAATTGCATCTGCAAGCCTGGAAAGTCCCCGGCTACATGCATCGCAACGCCGGCCGACTGATGGAGATGCTGGAAATACTCGCTCTTGCTGTCAAGTTCAAAGTAGGTGTAGCCGGCATAGAACGGCAGCTGGCGCGGCGCGACCGGCAGCGCGCGCATGCCAATGCCCGGCAGCTGCAGGTTGACCAGGTCGCGGATTTTTTCGATCGAACCGATCTTGACCTGCGACGGAAACGCGCCCCGCAGCGTCTCGGGCGGCATCTGCGCATTGACCGCCAACACAAACGTGGCCGAGCGCAGCAGCTCCTTGTCGGGCACCACCGCCACGCGGATGCCGAACTGGCGTTCCTCGAGCGGGATCGGGACCGCCTGCGAGTCCATCACCACCGACAGCGACTTGCGCAGGTCCGCGATTAAGGGCGCGAACGTCTCGCCCAGGTGGGTGTGGCGGTACGGCGGATAAGCGCTGCAGCGCTTGCCGGCATCGGTAAAGGTTGCCAGTTCGCCGGCCAAGCCAAGCATTGCGCGGTATAGCGTTTCGGGATGCACGCCGGTGGCCGCAGCCAGGTGAATGAACAGCGGCTCGGCGCGGTTGAGCAGTTGCAGCAGCAGGAAGTCGGCGATTTCGGCGGCGCCGGCAGCGCCCGGCTGCGACAGGCGGCTGGCCAGCACGTCGCCGCGCTGGTGCAACAGGCCCACCAGTTCGTCGGCGAAGCCCGCCAGGCGCGGCGCGGCCCGGAAATCGAGGCATGGCGCGCAATAGTCCGGGTCGAGCACTACGCGGTTGTCGGAGCGCCGTTCGATGATGCGCGCCACACCCACGGTGGCGTAGGCGTTGGCGACCTCGCTTTCGAGGGCCAGCCGCAGGCGCAGTTTGCCCACTTGCATCAGCGCGCTGTTGTCCAGGCCATTGCTGTCCCAGGCTTCGTATTCGTCGGCGCGGTGGCGCGCGAAGTTATCGGCACCGCTGTCGGCGCCGCCGTCAAAGCGTGTTTCGGGCACGCCGTGGCGGCGCAGCGGCAAGGCTAGCATCACCATCACGTTGCGGGCATCGGCCGGAATGTCCAGCGGCAGCGGGAGTTCATCTTCGGCCGGCAGCGCGAACGGGGTACCATCGGGCAGCACCGCGCTGCAAGCTTGCAAGGCAACCTTGCCCAGCGCCAGTTGCTGTTCGTCGATCTTGACGTCGATGAAACCCCAGCTGTACGGGCGCAAGCCGGCCACGCGCGCTTCGAGCTGGCTTTGCCAGTACCGGTCGTGCTGCTGCAAGTGTTGGGGCTGCAACAGCATGCCTTCCGACCACACTACCTTATTTTTCCACGCCATCGTGTCTCTTTCAGTTGAGTGCCGCTTTTTTAGCCTGGCGCAGGCGCGCGACCTGGTCTTCGTACGCTTCCGCGAATTTTTCGCCGAACAGGCGCTGCAGGTCGTCGTCGGCCTCGCGCGCGATTTCACCGTACAGCTCGACCAGGCGGTCCCACATCTTGGCCTTGCGGTTCGAGCTGAGCATCTTGTCCATCACCGTCGGCACGGCCAGGCGCGCCTCGATCTGGTCCGGGTCGAAGCGGTGCAGCACGGCTGCCAGCGCCGCGCGCATGCCGGCGATGACGGCCAGTTCGTGCGCGCGCAGGTCGTCAAAGGCGCCGGCCATCGCTTGCGATGGCGCCATGTAGCCGGCCATGGTGCCGGTCAGCATCTGGGTCAGCGCGCCCTCGGCGTTGGGAAAAAACTTGAGCGGATTGTTTTCGCGCACCGACAGGATCGTCACGTCCATCCGGCTTTCCTTCTTGGTCAGCGCGCGCGCCATGAGCACGTCGATGGTGCCGGCGGTCGCTTCGCGCAGCATGCTGCCCACGATCTCGGCCACTTCGGTAGCCGGACGGTGAAAGCGCAGTTCGGGCAAGCCCAGGCCGCGCAGCAGCGCTTGCAGGATTTCGCTGTCGGCGGCGCCCGTCGATGGCGCCGGCGCGGCGGCCGGCGGCGCGATCTCCATGGGCGGCGCGACGGGCGACGGCGCTGCGTCGGTCAGGCCGCCGAGGTCGAACGACGCCAGTTCGTCGGGCACGAATGCGGGGGCGGAGGTGGGCACGGGAGGCGGCGCATACACCGGCGGCGCCGGCTTGGCCAGCGGTGGCGCGAAAAAGTCGGCCAGCGGATCGTAATCGGCCGGGAAGGCAAAGCTGCCAGGCGCAGCCGGTGCTAGCGCCGGCGCGCTCGCAGGTACAGGCGGCGCTGCGGCAAACATCGCGGGCATGGAAAACGCAGCCAGTTCCGGCGACACATGGTCGCTCTCGGCCGCGTGACGCGGCACGTCGGCGCCATCGCCGAACAAATTCAGGCCCAGCGGATCGGCGCCGCCGACCTGGAAGCTGTCGCCCGGCCCCACGTCCAGGATGCTTGCGGCAGACAATGCGTCGAGCATGCCGATGGCCGGCGGGGGTGTCGAGGCCGACAGAATGCCGGATGCAGGGCGCGGCGTCAGCTCAAGCGGCGGCAGCTGAACCGGCGGCGGTGGCGGCGGCGGCACGAACAGGGGCAAGTCGGGATTGTTGAGTGGCGCCTGCGGCAAGTTCAGCGCGGCCATGCCCGCTTCAATCACGGCCATCAATTGATAGTCGCCGATGGTGACCCGGTCGCCGTGGGCGAGCGCGACTTCCTTGCCCTTGCCCAGCGGCCGGTCGTTGACCACGCTCGGATTGCTGCCCACGTCTTCAAGCATGAACACGCCGTCGCGCAAGGCGACCTTGGCGTGCACGCGCGAGATGTATTTGGAGGCGTCGTCGAGCACCAGCGCGTTGTCGGGTGCGCGCCCGATGGTGCCGCCGGCCTTGGCAAAGCCGACAGGGCCGGCGGGCGGCACGGGCTGATTGCGATACGTCAGGATTCGTAGGTACAACAGCATCGGATGAGATAGGTAAGGTTGCCTGCGGTCGCGCCACGATCGCAAAACGCGCCGCCAGCCGACCGAGTCAGATGATTATACTTTGCACAAACAATTAATTTACACAATAAAAATGTCTAACGGCATCAATTAATCTTGACCATCGCCCCTTCGACCGTCATGATCGCGCCCGCTTTTACTTCCATCATCGCGCCCGCCTTCAGCTTGGCGTTGGCGTCGGCGGAAATCTCGATTTCAGCCGACTTGATGGTGATTTTGGCGGCCTCGATCTTGATGCTGCTGCCGCCCACCTTGAGCAGTATCGAGGTGCCCGCTTCGATCACCAGCGTGCTGCCGATATCGACTTTCTGCTTGCCGGTAATGGCCGTTTCCTGGTCGGCGCCGATCGACACTGTCTGGTTGGCGCCGACATCGAGTTTCTGGTCAACCTTGATGGTGATGGTCTGGTTGTTGTCGACCTTGACGGTCTCGTCGTGCGTGACCGTGACGTTGCGGTCGTTGCCGACCTTGAGCGTCTGGTCATTACCGATGGTTTCGGCCTGGTCGTTCTTGATGTCGATGGTCTGGTCGCCCTTCTTGGCGACCTCGAAACCGACCTTGAGCGTGTCGTTGTTCTTGACGATCCGGTTGCAGTCGCGTTCCGCCTGGATGAAGATTTCTTCGGCGCCCTTCTTGTCTTCGAAGCGCAGTTCATTGAAGCCGCCGCCGCCCTTGCTGGTGTTGGTCTTGAAGGTCGCCTTGGTCTGCTCGGCCGGCAGCGCGTACGGCGGCATGGCGTCGGAATTGTAGACGCAGCCGGTCACCAAGGGGCGGTCCGGGTCGCCCTCGAGGAAACTGACGATCACTTCCATGCCGATGCGCGGCACGGCCATCGCCCCCCAGCCCTTGCCGGCCCAGGCTTGCGACACGCGCACCCAGCACGAACTGTTTTCATCTTCCTTGCCCAGCCGGTCCCAGTGGAACTGGACCTTGATGCGGCCATATTTGTCGGTCCAGATTTCTTCACCGGCCTTGCCGACCACCATCGCCGTTTGCGGCCCCTGCACGATCGGCTTGGTCACCGTGGCGCTCGGCCGGTACGGGTAGGCGTTGCCGATCGCGGTGAATTGGCACAGCACCGTGAACGGCTGCGCCTCTTCGCCGCTGCGGTACTGGCCGCCGCCGATTTCCAGGCGGGCGCTGGTGACCAGGTATTTGCGATTTTGCTCGTCGCGCGGATGGTCGGCCATCGCGAACACGCCGCCGGCAAACAGGCCGCGCGCATCGGTCTGCGCTTCAATCTGTTCGCACTGGCCGTGCAGGCGCTCGATGCGCGCCAGCGCGAGCGCCTTGCCAACGTCGGCATCGGTGTAGGCGCCGGGATAGTCGAACATCTCGAACGCTTCCTGTTGGTACAAGGCGGCGATGGTCCTGGTGGTCAACAGGCCGGCACTGTTGCTGGCGGCCGTTTTTTCAAAATCAAAGTCGTTGAGCACGTAGCTGCTGGACTGAATTTCGCCGCCGGCGGACCATTGGTAGATCGCCTCTTCTTCGAGTTCCCCCGGGTTTTTGTGGACCGCGTATTTGAGGCTGCCGTAGCCGGGAATGAGCTCATGGGCATTGTGCGAGTCGGCCAGCACCATGGTGTGGGCGTCGGCCGTATGGGTAAAGTAAAAATAGATGCCGGCGTCTTCGAGCAGGCGGCACACGAAATCGAAATCGCTCTCGCGGTACTGGACGCAATACGGCAGCACGGGATACTCGCCGCTGAGCGAGTCGAGCGACAGGCTGACCAGGCCGCCATACACGGCGCACACTTTCTTGACGATGTCGGTGACCTTCAAATCCTGGAAGATGCGGCAGTTCGCGCTCTTTTTGAGCAGCCACAACCAGGGATGGATGGTCGCTTCGTAGGTGGCGAATTCGCCGCTCCAGCCGGTGCTGCCAAAGCGCGTGACGATCCCGTGGAAGTGGCGCTCGCCCTCGCCCAGCCCGCCGAGCAGTTCGATGCTCATGGCCTTGCCGAGCACATCGGCGATCTTGATTTCGCTATCCTTGCTGAGCAATTGCACGCGAAACTCCGGCAGGCGGCCAAGCGCCTCGGTCGTGCTCATCGACTTGAACAGCAGCACGTCGGTTGCCAGTGCGGAAGTGACGGAAACTTGGCGGGCTAGTGGCATAGGAGTGTGCTGAAAGTGGAAGGGAGCTGCGGTTGCGGCCGGGCCAAGGCGCGGCTACGGGATCATGGTCTTGACGGTGCCGGGCATGGTGAAGGAAATCACGCCGCCCCAGTTGCACATGCATTTGGACATATTGTTCAGCGCAGGCATATTGCCGATCAAGACAGTCGGCGCGCCCGGCGCCCAGGGCGCGGCGGTGACGGGGATGCAGGGCATGGGCGTGAGCACGCCGAGCGCGGCTGCGGTGGCTGCGGCGACCATTGGATTGGCCGGCGACATGCACACGCCAAAAGGCATGATGTTCATCATCGGCACATGGTCCATGATGTTGGCCGCTGGCGGCCCTTCGCACAGCACCTTGTTCTTGGGCAGCACGACCAGCGAGGATGGCGCCGCGCCCATCGTGCACATCATCATCGCTCCCATTGAAACCTGGCTTGCCATGTGTCGTCCTTTGCAATGTGAGCGCTGCGTGGCGCTCGTGTTCAGTATGTCGGGAAAAGTACATTTATGCAATATTTTGCTGCATGCGGCAGGCATGGCAATCAACTATTGGGCAGCAACGCAACAAGATCGCTGCGCCGTCAATTCCCGTTTGCGGCCGGCCTTAACAATGGCATACTCGACAGCACGGCGCCTGCCGCAATTGGCCAGGCTTTGTCCGACACAAACACATCGAGAGGCCCATGACTACCTATCAAAGCCGCCACCAGCCGCGCCGCCGAATGACGGTCGCCGGCAAAATCCGCAATCCTTCGCTGTATGACGTGTTCTACGACATCGCCTACGACGCCATGCTGCGCGAGCAATTGCCGACCATGACGCTGGGCGCAGGGCGCCTGGTGCTGCGCGTGGTCAACAGCGCGCTCAGCATCCAGCAAGCGCGCACCATTCCCCCGGGCAGCTCCATGAACGGCAACAACCGTTTCAGCGGCCCCCGCCTTGACGGGCGCAACGGCCAGGGCGCCTTGTACGTGGGCACGGTGGGCGGCATCTTGCGCGAGCACGCCCACTATTCCCTGCAGTCTTACCCGGCCTCCACACTGCAGCAGGCGGCGCCGGCGCTGTGGAAACCCGGCACGCCCGACCAGACCGGCGCCTTCATGCAGCAGCAAAAAAGCGGCGCCCTGCCGCTGTCGGCGCAACGCTTTCATTTGTTCCGGCTGCGCCACCCGCTGCAGTTTGCCGACCTGCGCCTAAGCGCGCTCGCGCCCCTGTTCCAGCGCCTGCGCGCCAGCGGCGAGGCGCGCAGCCGTTACGGCATCGTCGACTGGGCGCCGTTCGACATGCTGGTCTCGGCCGCCAGCGAGTCGCAAGACTACAGCGCCGCGCGCGGCCTGGCCGACGCCGTCTTCGACCGCCGCCACAGCACCGGCAATGCGGGCGTGTGCGCAGCCTCGTCGCGCGCCGACAGCGACAGCGGCCTGGTGCTCGGCTCGCACAACGATCCGACCGGCGGCCTGATCTTCGCTATCTTCGAGCATGACGGCACGCCCGTGACGGCGCTCGAGCCGGCCGCACCGGCGGGCAACCCGAATGCGGCGATCTTCGATACGTTCGCCGCAATTGCCGCTGCCGCGCACTGAGGCGGCAATGCTGCCGGCCCGGGCTGAGGCAGCCGTCTGCCTCAGTTCCGCATCTCATGCACCCACCCTTGGTTCATCGGGAATTCATAGTCGTCGCGCCCCCGGACAAAGGCGCGCATGTCTTGCGCCGACTCGATGCAATACGGTTGCGTTTCGCCGGGAACAACGGCGAACACAGGCAAGTCGATCGAGGTCACGAACGGGCGGCCACCCTCGTCGCTATGGTGCACCATGTTGCCGCCGGTGTAGCCTGCGCGCATGAAGCCGCCATTGAGCAAGCTTTTAACCTCGGAGATGCGCGGCGTCAGATTACCCTGGTGCTCGCTTTCGTAGCTGTAGGTTTTCCTTGCAGTGATGCGTTGTTCGAGTTCGTGGGTCTGGATCATGCGCCTGTCCAGGTGGTTCATCAGTTCTGCGGGGCCGACGCGCGGCCATACGGCGAACAAATCATAATCACCCGTCGTCGCCGAACGATAGTCGCTGGCCGCCACGGTACAGTGCGGATCGCGCACCGCCATCACGGGCACCAGGTGCGGGTCGGCCATGCGCTGCTGCACGGGGGGCGCATTGATGCGCGCAAGACGCTCTTCGATTTGTTCCCTGCTGCTGCTTTGCACAGCCACTTTCAGCGCCGGCCGCGGCGGGCCGATTCTGCCGGAACTGGGCTGGGCGCGATCGCTGGGCGGCTTGGGGAGCGCACGGGTGCCTACCTTTTCAACCGTGGACTGCGCGGCCGCTCTTGCCAATGGGGGAACCAAGGCTTCAACACGATCGTTAATGCTGTACATGACGGCCCACATGCCCCAGGTCAAAGCTTTGGGTTCGCCCACATCCCGGTGCAACTCAAAATCGATCACTAGTCCCTCCCGCTGCGCGCGAACTTCCTGCACCCGCTCGTCGCCGTACCGGAACTGGAACAAGCCGGCGTTTTGCAGCCAGATCCTGCGCTGCTCGGAAATAAACAATGGCACCTGGGTCGCGCCCGCCAGATAGGCGGCGACCAGCGTCTTGGTTTGCCCTTTCAAGTCGGGCGACTTGGTAAAGCGCGGATCGGCCAGTACAAAGCCAGCCATCGGCCCCCAGTTGCACGATTTGGCCTTGTTGTGAAAGCCTTTCGATGAGTAGCTCTCACTGATCAGTCCTGTTGCGAACTTGCCCACCGCTCTGCATGCGATGATGCATTTGGTGACGTTAGCCACCTCCTGGAACACGGCGGCGTGGCGCTGTGAAATCCCGGTTTCCTCGCAGGCTGCATCACCGTATCGCATAAGCTATCCTTTTGTTGATTGACCTCGCCGGCCTGCCTTGCGCACCTGGCAAAACGGGACCGTTACCTTGATTCCTACTTGACGAATTCCTGCAAGTGCGCAAGCACTTTCTTGACGGCGCTGTCGGCGCGATTCTTCTTGTCGGCCTTGCCCTGAAACTTGACCAGCGCTGCCTCGACCAGCTTCATCATGTCGGCGCTGTCGTCGACCCAGTCGGCGGCCGATTTATTGATGGGGTCGTTCTTCTTGCTGGCGTTCAAGGTCGCGTACAGGTCAACCTTGCCACCGTCGACCGGCACCCATACCGGCTTGGTGCCCTTGGCCGTGATGGCCGTGTCGAGCGTGCCGCTCTCGCTCATCAATTCGAACACGTCTAGCTCGGCAAGATCGACGCCGGTGAAACTGGACGCCATATTTCCCAGCAACTTGCTGGCGCCACTTTTCCCTTCATCCATCATGCCGTACCAAACACGGGTGCGCGCGGCATCGGACGCGGCCTTGATCAGACTGGAGCACATCTTGCAAGGCTTCAAGGTCGAGAACAGCACTGAGTCTACCGGCAACCTGGTGGCGCCAGGATTGCGCAGGAAATAGCTGATGACGGTATTGACCTCGGCATGCCGGTGCTCCCCCGTATTCACGCCCCAGGCCAGGACATCGCCGTGCTTGGACGTCAAGATCGCGCCGATGTTATGCCCTTCCGTCTTGTGGTAATACACAAACCCATGCTTTTTCAGCACGCAGAAGGTCGCCAGCATGTAGATGCGCCTGGCTTTGCTCTCGCCGTACGGCACCGTTTCCTCGTAGATTGAGGTCAAGTTCGGCGGCGCGCCGAGTTTTTCAAGGGAAAACTGCTTGTAGTGCGCCATCGTCGGCTTGACCAGGATGGGCGCGCCTTGGAACTCGGTGTCCTTTTCATCGTTCCAGTCAAACTCGAACTTTGCGCCCTCTTTGTTGTTCACCCATTCCGTCCGGGGGTAATTCACCAGCAGCTTGCCTTTTACCAGCAAGCCAGGCTTCAGCGACGACATGTAGTCGTGCAAATACACCGACGGTGGAACCAGCGACAGATTGTCTGTCTCGTAATAGTACAGCCGGTTCTTGGTGGACAATCGTGCCGCAACTTTTTTGGCGCCTTTGTTTCTAATCACCAACGGTAGCCATCGATTCCTCCCTCGCCGTTTAAAATTGATAATGGAATTGTCCATCGGCAACGTCGACCTGCACGCGCTCGACGGCTTTGCCTTCCATCATGCGCGTCAAGAACTCTTTCGAGATATCGGGCAGCATCGTGTTGGTGAGGATCGCGTCAATCATGCGCCCGCCCGACTCGCCCTCGGTGCAGCGCGACACCACCAGCTTGACCACGTCCTCGCCATACATGAACGGAATCTTGTAGCGCGCCTCGACCCGCTTCTTGATGCGGTTCAGTTGCAGCTTGACGATCTGGCCCAGCATCTCGTCCGACAGCGGATAGTAAGGAATCGTCACCAGGCGCCCCAGCAGCGCCGGCGGGAACACTTTGAGCAGCGGCGCGCGCAGTGCCTTGGCCATGCCTTCCGGGTCCGGCATCAGGTCCGGGTCCTTGCACAAGCCGGCGATCAAATCGGTGCCGGCGTTGGTCGTCAGGATGATCAGGGTATTCTTGAAGTCGATGAAGCGCCCTTCCCCGTCTTCCATGAAGCCCTTGTCGAACACTTGAAAGAACATCTCGTGCACGTCCGGGTGCGCTTTTTCGACTTCATCGAGCAGCACCACCGAATACGGCTTGCGGCGCACGGCCTCGGTCAGCACGCCGCCTTCGCCGTAACCCACGTAACCGGGCGGCGCGCCTTTCAGAGTCGACACCGTATGCGCTTCCTGGTATTCGCTCATGTTGATGGTGATGAGGTTTTGCTCGCCGCCGTACAGCGCTTCGGCCAAGGCCAGTGCCGTTTCGGTCTTGCCCACGCCCGAAGTCCCGGCCAGCATGAACACCCCAATCGGTTTGCTCGGATTATCCAGCCCCGCGCGCGAGGTCTGGATGCGCTTGGCGATCATCTCCATCGCGTGGTCCTGGCCGATCACCCGCTGGCTGAGCAGCGAGGCGACCTTGAGGATGGTTTCCATCTCGTTCTTGGCCATGCGCCCGACCGGAATACCGGTCCAGTCGCCCACCACTGCGGCGACGGCCTGGTAGTCGACGGTGGGCAAAATCAGCGGCGTTTCGCCTTGCAGCTCGGTCAACCTGGACTGTACGCCTTTTAGCTGCTCCATCAAGTCGGCGCGCTGCTCGACCGACAAGGGCGCGGCCGGCGCCACGGAATCGGCCTGCGCTTCGAGCTTGCTGCCGGTGCCTTCGACCGGCTGCGCGCCGTCGCGCAAGCGGGCACGCAGCGAGAGCAACTGGTCGACCAGCGCGCGCTCGTCGTTCCAGCGCGTCTCCAGGCCCGCCAGGCGGCTCTTTTCTTCTTCCAGCAAGGCTGTGGCGTCGCTGTGGCGCTTGCCGATGTCGATGCCGATCGCGCTCTCGCGACCGATGATGCCCAGCTCAACGTCGAGCGACTCGATGCGCTTGCGGCTGTCGTCCACTTCGGCCGGCGTGGCGTGCAGGCTGACGGCCACGCGCGCGCAGGCGGTGTCGATCAGGCTCACCGATTTGTCTGGCAATTGGCGCGCGGGGATGTAACGGTGCGACAGCTTGACGGCAGCTTCCAGCGCTTCGTCCAGGATCTGCACCTTGTGGTGCTTTTCCATGGTCGAGGCAACGCCACGCATCATGAGAATGGCCCGCTCTTCGCTCGGCTCGTCGACCTGGATGCTCTGGAAGCGGCGCGTGAGCGCAGGGTCTTTTTCAATGTGCTTTTTATACTCGGCAAAGGTGGTCGCGCCGATGGTGCGCAAGGTGCCGCGCGCTAGGGCAGGCTTGAGCAAATTGGCCGCGTCGCCGGTGCCGGCGGCGCCCCCCGCGCCCACCAGCGTGTGGGTTTCGTCGATGAACAGGATGATCGGCTTCTGGCTGGCCTGCACTTCGTCGATGACCGAGCGCAGTCGCTGCTCAAACTCGCCCTTCATGCTCGCGCCTGCCTGCAGCAGGCCCACGTCGAGCGTGAGCAGTTGCACTTCCTTGAGCGCGGGCGGCACGTCGCCGCGCGCGATGCGCTGGGCGAAGCCTTCCACCACGGCGGTCTTGCCCACGCCCGCTTCGCCGATCATGATCGGGTTGTTCTGGCGGCGCCGCATTAAAATGTCGACCATCTGGCGGATCTCGTCGTCGCGCCCGACAATCGGGTCCATCTTGCCGCTGCGGGCCTGCTCGGTCAGGTCGACCGTGAATTTTTTCAGCGCTTCCTGCTTGCCCATCGCCGCCGGGGCGATGGCGCCGGACGCTTCGCCAGGCGCGGCGCCGCCGCCGGTAAAGCCGTCGGTGGCGACCATTTTTGCTTCGGGCGACTCGGCCAGCAGGCTGGCAAAATTGTCGCTCAGGTGCTCCAGCTTGATTTTCTCGAACTGCTTGGACATGCCGTACAACGCGTTTTTCAGACCGTTCGTTTTCAGCATGCCAATGATCAGGTGGCCCGAGCGCACCTGCGACTCGCCGAACATCAGCGTGCCGTACACCCATGCGCGTTCGACCGATTCTTCCAGCTGCGACGACAAATCCGTGACCGAGGTGGAGCCGCGCGGCAGGCGGTCGAGCGCCGCCGTCAGGTCGCGCGCCAGCGTGGCCGGATCAAGGTCGTACTGGCGGATGATGCGTACCAGGTCGGAGTCTTGCAGCTGCAAGATCTGGTGCATCCAGTGCAGCACTTCCACGTAGGGGTTACCGCGCAGCTTGCAAAACACGGTGCTGCTTTCGATCGCCCGATAACACAGGCTGTTCAGCTTGCCAAACAATGCAACGCGACTGATGTCGGCCATGACTTCCCCTCAGATGGTTTTCTAATGCCGGCCTGGTGCGGCCGGTTCTCGGGTGCTGCTTTCGATCAGGACGGGATTAATCAACATCTGGTCAAGGTTGCGCACCGGCGCCGCGCTCGCCAGCCAGGTGCTCCATCCCATCCGGGTGGCGCCGCCCAGGCGCAGCGGCGGCATCTCTTCCTTCTTCAAAATCACGCGCACGTCCCAGTCCAGCGTCAGGCCCACGTAGTTCTTGACCCAGGCCAGCAAGCGCCGGGTGCTGGCCCCGCCGGGCAGAAAGCGCTGGTAGTCGGCGTAGCCCACCGGGCCGATCACGATGCGAAACTTGTGCTGGCAATCCCAGACGCTCTTGCCCAGCAAAAGCGTGCTGCCCAGGCGGTTGGACGCGTCCTGGCTGCCGATGCGGCTGTGCGCCTCGGTCGGCAGGCGCATCCAGTGGCCGACGAATTGCTCAATGTGCAGCGGCAGCTTAAAGTACTGGCGCAGGATCGTCGCCAGGCCCGAGGCGGGGCGCGCCTTGTTCGCCAACAGGCCCGCGAAATGGAGCTTGGCGAAGTCGCCGATCTCGTCGCGCTCGCGCAGCGCCGGGGCGCCGATGCCGAACATGCTGCCGACAAAGACGGAAAAACGGTCGCCGTCAACTCGGTCAAGGCTGATCACCGGTTCGGCGGCCGCCCGCGCGCGGTAAAACAGCGAGAGCATGCGGTGATGAAAAACGTCGAGAAAGGCGAGCATGGTGGCGTCGCCGCCATGGCGCAGGCGGTCGCGCACATACTCGGTAATATGCACCGGCATCGGCCCGTTGGCGCCCAGCAGGCCGAAAAAATTGACCGCCAGGCGCGCGCGCGCCTCGCCGTCGGCGCGCTTGAACTGGCCCAGCATGGTGGCGTGAAAGACCAGCGCCGGGTCTTGCCCGAAGCGCACCGCGTCGTCGCGCGCGCGCAGCGAGGCGCCGATGCGCGGCAGCTCCGGATGGGCGTTCTCGATCAGGCGCAGCACCTGGTAAAAATCCATGCGCGCCACCTGCGCTTCAAGCAGGAGGTCGAGTTCTACAGGGTCGCGCATGCGCCCACCTTGGCCGGCCAACGCATGATCTCGCCCCGCTCGAGCGTCCTGACCACGGTTTCGGTAAACGAATTGATCGACACGTACTGGGCAAAAAACTCGCTCAGCACGCCGCCCAGCATAAAGGCGCCGGTGCCCTCAAAAGCGGCGTCGTCGAGCGTGACGGTGATCTGGATCCCGCGCCCGACCGTGATCGGCCCGGGCGACGGCAGGCGCCGGGTAATCGCCTTGGAGGCGATGCTGCGCACCCCTTCCACCTGGCGCTGCGCATTCAAGTCGGCCGGATGGCAGTATAGCGAAAGCATTTCGCGCAGCGCCACCGCGCCTTGGGCGGCGTCGGTGTCGAGCAGCGAGAGATAATTGAGCGAGAGGTGGTTGAGCAGGCGCCAGGCCACGCTGCCTTCGGCAAACGACGGGTGCGGCTGGCTCGGTCCCGCCACGCAGCGCAGCGCCGTGACCGGGGCCCCGGCGTCGAGGATGAAATCGGTCTTGCCGGTCCCCAGCGGCATGGACAGCGGCAAGTCGCGGTTGGTGCACCAGAGCGCCAGGCCAAGCTGGCGCAGGTCGCTGCGGTACGGCGCTTCACGCGCGTCGACGATGGCGATGAACGCTTCGCTGCCAATGTAGCTCGAACGCGGGCCGTCGCGCCGCTGGCGCTGCGAGATGACGCGCTTTTCGCGGCGCAGCTGGAAAAAAGCCTGGTCCTGATTGAGCGTGCCGATATCCTTGGCCGCATAAAAAGGCTGGAAGCTTTGCTCGGACGCGGCGCCGCTGCCGTAGCCGGTGACCGACTCGATCTGGAATACTTCATAGTCCATCGGCCGCGTGCGGTCCACCAGCACGTGGTATTCAAGCTGCTCGCCGGTGACGTTGATGCGGTCTGCGCGGCGCTGGAACAGGTTGGCCACGGGGGTGCAATGCAGCGCAAAATTGGCGGCGTCGAGCGTTTTTTCCAGTTGCGCGTCGGCCCGGTTGAGCAGAATCGTGATCTCGACTTCATTGCCGTCGCACTGGCGCAGCGCTTGCTGCAGGCTGCCGATCTCGACGAACTGGAAGCGCTGCGGGAAGGCAAAATACTCTTGCAGCAAGCGGTAGCCCTGGAAGGTGCGCTTTCCGCTGGGCAGCAGTGCGTCGCTCTCGGCAAAGCCGAGCGGACGCAGCGCCGTTTTTGGCAGCAGGCGGTGCCAGGCGGCGGGCCGCCCCGGCGGCGTCACCAGCACCCCTTCCACGCTGCCAAGCAGTTTTTCGTAGATGCGCGCCGGCATATCGTCCGCACCGCGCAGGTGCAGGCATAAGCGCTCCAGCGGCAAGGCATTGAACGGCGCGCCGCTGCTGCGCAGCCGCAGCCGGATGCCGGCCTTGACGGTGTCGGGCAATTGCACGTTCAGGCCAGCCTGGCTGCCGCCGTACGTGAAGAACTTGGCGTCAACGAGCTCGATCGGCCACAAGGTGAGCTCGTGGGCGGTGCGGTACTCGCAGGCCGTGTTGTCGCCCTTGCCCAGCACGCTGCGCATGCTGCTGCCGCGCGGCACCACAAAGCCCGTCTGCAAGGCGGGATTGCTCAAATCCGGCTGCAGCTGCACCACCGCCATCGACGGCGTGGGCGCCAGCAAATGGGGATACACCAGTTCCGACAGATGCTGGGTAAAACGGGGAAACTCGCCGTCGATTTTCATCTGCACGCGCGCAGCCATGAAGCTGAAGCCTTCCAGCAAGCGCTCCACATACGGGTCGGCGCACTCGAAACTGTCCAGGCCCAGGCGCCCGGCGATCTTGGGGAAGTCCTGGGCGAATTCGCCGCCCACTTCGCGCAAGTGTTGCAATTCCTGGCTGTAATAACGCAAAAAACGGGGATTCATGGCCGGCCCCTGCCGTTCGCTTCGGCAACAACGACGGCACCGCGCTCAAGGTCGAGCTCGGTCTTGAGGTACAGCCGTTCCGGATAGGGCTGGGCCCACAGGTCCGCTTCGATATCGAAGGTAATCTTGTTTTGCTCGATGGCGCCGCCCGCGCGCGCCGTCACCACCACCGTGGCGCGGATCAGGCGCGGCTCGAAGTCCCAGATGGCCTGGCGAATGCCCCGTTCGAGCTTGGTCACGTTCATGTTCGCCGCCGAATTGCCCGAGATATCGGGCACGCCGAAGTTGATCACCGAATTGGCCAGGTAAGGCAAGGGGGCAGCATCGATGACGGTGAGCAAATTGGTGGTATTGAGCAGCCAGGCCAGGTCGCGCAGCACGCCTTCGCGCAGCGTGCGCAGCGACAGCACGCGCCGCTCGCGCGACTCGCTACCGTTGGCCGGCTCGTCGTCGCACAGGCGGTCAAGCAAGCTCGGCTGCAGCCGCTCGCGCGGGGCCAACTCAGCCATGTTGCACCGCGCCCGGTTCAGCTTGCTCAACTTCCTCCTGGGCGTCAAATTCGATCACCCGCACGTCCATCAGCGCAAAATCGCCCACATCGGTGGCCAGCGTGCGCTGGCCAAGGCCGCGCCCGGCCGCAGCGCCCTCTTCCACCCACTCGGTGCGGCGCGAGAGCAACAGCGCGTCGCCGCCATGGGCCACCGTGCCCTGGTAGCGCGTGGGAATCAAGCCCACCGTGTGCGCGCCATTAGTCCAGGTAAACGAGGCGGGCATCCAGACCGCGTCGCGCAGGTCGGCCGGCGCGTCGATCTCGATGCGGCTGATGCGCTGCATGGGAATCCAGAAATAGCGGCCATTGACGACCGCTTCGAGCACCGGACCTAAGCTCTGGTCGGCATCGGCCAACCATGCAAAGCGCTGGCCGTCGATACTGCCGCCAATCGCCGGTGCCAGTTCGAATGCCTGGGCGCGGGCGCTGGCCGCGCGTTCGGGCGCATTGGCCGCGTCGCACTGCAGCGCGTCCAGCAGCAGCGCCAGCCACGGTTGCGGCTGGCCAAACACGAGCGGGGCGTGGGCGCCGGAAAATATGGCGCCGCGCAAGGCTTCGCACTGGATGGCTTCGCGGTAAGTTTGGACCATCGGCAAGGTTGCGGCGTCTAGTTCGCCAGCGACATTTAATTGCGTCAAGGCCCGGTTCCACTGGCCCATGACGGACAGCAGCTGGAACAGGAAAATACGGTGTTTGACGTTGGCCGGCTCGCGCCGCACGGCGTCTTGCAGCGCAGTGAGCGCGGCGGGCAGATTGCCCGCTTCAAGGGATTGTTCAGCGAGCATCGGCAGCTTTCGTTAGTGCGCGGGCATTGGCCTGCGGCGCGAAGTAGACACCGTGGGGGCCAGAGGCTCCCACGGTCGGTTCCGACTTACTGCGCGGCGTTTATTTGCCGGCGTTTTCCGCGATGTTCCAGTCCAGGTTGCCAGCTGTGCTGACGACGCCTTTTGCGTCTTGCTTGAAGTTTTCGAATTTAATTTCGGCAAAATTCAAGGTGACGTTTTCGGTGAACTTGTCTTCGCCGCCGCTGCCGCCGGTCGACACCGAGGTGACCATCACTTTGGTCATCGTGATTTCAACTTCCTTGTCACCCGGCTTGCCCAGTTCGCCGCCTGCCTTGCGGATCAGCATGACGACTTTGGGAATGTGCTTGCCGGTGCAGCAATGCATCATCAGCGCGGTGGTCGAATCATCGAGGTACTTGGTAAACGACAGATCCTGGATGTTGACCTTGCCTGCGCCGCCGCCCGCGCCCGTATGAAAGCTGCCCGACTGCGACATGCCCCAGCTGTAGGCGAGAACGTCGGAGTTGCCCTTTTGCGCTTTGTCCTGCGAGCTGCCGGTCATGCCGTCGAACTTGATGAACATATCTAATGCCATGATTTTTCTCCCTAATTTTGACCGGCGACCAGCGCCGGCAAGTTATACAACGATAGTGACAGTTGTGATGCTTACTGCAGGCACATCAACCGCCCTTGGCAGACGGCATTTTCGACACGAGACGCAGGGACACGGTCAAACCTTCAAGCTGGTAATGGGGACGCAGGAAGAATTTTGAGCGGTAATAGCCGGGATTGCCTTCGACTTCCTCAAGCAGCACTTCGGCCGCGGCCAGCGGTTTGCGCGCCTTGGTCGCTTCGCTCGAGTTTTGCGGGTCGCCGTCGACGTACTGGGCGATCCACTTGGAAAGCCATTTCTCCATTTCATCGCGCTCCTTGAACGAGCCGATCTTGTCGCGCACGATGCATTTGAGGTAGTGGGCGAAGCGGCAGGTGGCAAACAGGTACGGCAGGCGGGCCGCCAGGTTGGCGTTGGCCGAGGCGTCTGGATCGTCGTATTCGGCCGGCTTGTGCAGCGACTGGGCACCGATAAAGGCGGCGAAGTCGGTGTTTTTCTTGTGTACCAGCGGCATGAAGCCGTTGGCGGCAAGTTCCGCTTCGCGCCGGTCGGAAATGGCAATTTCGGTCGGGCACTGCATGTCGACGCCGCCATCGTCGGTCGGGAACGAGTGCACCGGCAAGCCTTCCACCGCGCCGCCGGACTCGATGCCGCGAATGCGCGAACACCAGCCGTATTCCTTGAACGAACGGTTGATATTGACCGCCATCGCGTAGGCGGCATTGGCCCAGGTGTAATTCTTGCTGCCGGGGGCGGACGTATCTTCTTCAAAATCGAACGCTTCGACCGGGTCGGTCTTGGCGCCGTACGGCTGGCGCGCCAAAAAGCGCGGCATGGCCAGGCCGACGTAGCGCGAATCCTCGGACTCGCGAAACGAGCGCCAGGCGGCGTGTTCCGGCGTCTGGAAAATCTTGGTCAGGTCGCGCGGGTTGGCCAGTTCCTGCCACGATTCCATCAGCATGACCGACGGCGCAGCGGCGGCGATGAACGGGGCGTGGGCGGCGGCGGCCACTTTGGCCATGTTCGAGAGCAGGTCGACGTCCGGCGCGCTGTTGTCGAAATAATAGTCGGCCACGATGGCGCCGAATGGTTCGCCGCCGAACTGGCCGAATTCTTCTTCGTACATCTTTTTGAAGATCGGGCTTTGGTCCCAGGCCGTGCCCTTGAACTTCTTGAGCGTCTTGCCCAGGTCATTCTTGGAAATGTTGAGCACGCGAATTTTCAGCGTTTCATCCGTCTCGGTATTATTGACCAAGTGATGCAAGCCGCGCCATGCGCCCTCCACCGCCTGAAATTCGGGCGTGTGCAAAATCAGGTTGATTTGCTCGGACAGCTTTTTGTCGAGCTGGGCGATCAAGCCTTCGATCGTGGCCAGCACGTCGCCGGAGATGACGTTGCTGCCGATCAGGGCTTGCTCGGCGAGCGTGCGCACGGCGTTCTCGACCGCTTCCTTGGCCTTGTCCGACTGCGGTTTGAATTCTTTTTGCAGCAGGCTGCCGAACTCGCTCATCTCGAGCGTGCCGCCGGTCTGCTGGGTATCTTGTTGAAGTTCAGCCATCGTAGTTCTCCAGGACGTCAGGTGTTAGTCTTTTGGCTTGGGCGCCGAGGTCAGCGCCTGCATCAGGGCAGGTTCGGCCAGCAGCTTGGCGATCAGGTCTTCGGCGCCTGTCTTGCCATCCATATAGGTCATCAGGTTCGACAACTGGCCGCGCGCTTCCAGCAGCTTGTTGAGCGAGCCGACTTTGCGGGCGATGGCCGCCGGAGTAAAGTCATCCATGTTTTCAAACGTCATTTCGACCGACAGATTGCCTTCGCCGGTAAGCGTGTTGGGCACCTGCACGGCAACGCGCGGCTTCATGGCTTTTAGCCGCTCGTCGAAATTGTCGACATCGATCTCAAGGAATTTGCGCTCGGCAACCGGCGCCAGCGGATCGGCGGGCTGACCCGACAGATCGGCCATCACACCCATCACGAAAGGCAGCTGGATCTTCTTTTCGGCGCCGTAGACTTCAACGTCGTATTCGATCTGCACGCGCGGTGCACGGTTGCGTGCGATGAACTTCTGGCTACTCTCTTTACCCACGATTGATACCTCCTTGAATGAACACACACAAACCCACCCGCCCAATGCCCGGTCCTAACCTGGCAGCTAGTAACTGTCTTCTTGCTGAGAACCATCCGGGCCCTTGATCACCATCAGTTGCGCCATGCCATCGGGCGCGAGGTCTTCCATGATTTCCATGAACGACTTGGGCACCAGGCGCCTGGCGCGCTCGAGGAGGATGGGCAAGGGGCTGGAAGGCTCATACTTGTGATAGTAGGCAATCAATTTTTCCAGCATGCGCACCACGTCGTCGCGGTTGGCGACGGCCCCGCTGATCAGGGCGGCGTGCGCGGCGCCGTCTGCGCGTGGGACGGCGCCGGCTTCTTCGTTGGCGAGCTCGGCCGGTGCGCGCGCGCTTTCGCGCAGCGCCAGGAAGTCGCGCCCGCGCTTGAGGGGGCGGGTGAGCGCATCGAGGTTGAGCGCTTGCGAACTGCCCACTTGGCGCACCAGCAAGGTTTCAATGCCGACGACGCTTTCCAGCGCGCGCCCGAGCAGATCGACCGCGGCGCTCAACGCGGCGGCGTCAACGTCGTCCAGCGAGCGTTGCAACGAATCGAGCGAGACCTTGTCCTGGCCCGGCGGCGGCGGCAATTCGCCGTTCGCAATCTCGAGCGTGCGCAGGCTGAACGGTCCCAGCCCCGGCAGCACGATCAGCGACGCTTCCTTCAAGTCCTTGAGGACGGTGCCGGCGTCGGCCAGGATGGCCAGCGAATTGATCCGCAACATCGGGTCGTTGTCGTCGTCGGCGTCCAGTTCGGGGTGGACGCTGTTCCAGCGCTCGTCGAGCAGGCGCTCGATCAGGCGCAGGCCGTCGGCCATGCCGGCCAGACCAGTGAGCGCCAGTTCGGCGCGCAGCAGGTAGACCGCCAGGCGCAGGTCGCGGCTGCGCTCGAGCAAGCCGGCAGCCATCTTGCGCACTGCTTTCCAGTCGGGCGGCACGGCCGGCGTGATAGTCTCGCCGTACTGCACTTCGGGCTTGCCAATCGCTTCCAGCTCCAGCGCGACAAAGATGGGATCGTATTCAAGGTTGGGGCCGCAAGGGGCTGCCGGATCGAGTTCCTGCAGCAGGCTCTCCACGTCAATCTGACTCAAAGGAGCACTCCCGCCAGGCAGACTGGTGCGTCAACATCGACGGCGAAGGCGGGCTCGGACAGTACGCGTGAGTGCGCATACCTTGCAATTATGGTCATGGTCATCCGCATTTAGAATTGTTGTATGGACACGGGACAGAAACCTCACTATACGGCAAAAAATCTCAAAAAATTACAAAAAAATATTTTTATTAGAACATCTTTACAAGGGCGTATATTCTGTAATATACGAGCCTAAAATAGCGGCCTCAACATTTGCTGCGGGCGGACCGATGCCCGTAAAAAGAGCGCGGACAGCGCCGCCGATCATGCCGCCGGCGAGCGCTTGCCCCTAGAATAAAAATGCGAGCAGGCGGCAACGTGCCGCCGCCTGGCCAACCAGAGCCCCTTCATGACACTTCCTTCTGACGACGAACGTACTGTCCTTGCGGCCAACAAGGCGGCGTCCGCTCCCGGCTCAAGCGGCGCCGCCGGCCCCGGCCACATGCCGGTGACGGGGCCGGCCACCGGCGCGCCGGCCGACGACGGACCCCACAATGCGCTGGCCGTGGGCACGCGCCTGGGAGAATTCGAGATCACGGGATTGCTCGGCGAAGGCGGCTTCGGGATCGTCTACCTGGCCTACGACAGCTCGCTCGAGCGCCACGTGGCCCTCAAGGAATACATGCCCTCCGCATTCGCTTCGCGCACCCTGCTCTCGGAAGTGCGGGTGAAGTCCGAGCGCCACCTGGAAACCTTCCAGGCCGGTCTGCGCAGCTTTGTCAATGAAGCGCGCATGCTGGCCCAGTTCGACCATCCGTCGCTGATCAAGGTCTACCGCTTCTGGGAAGCGAACGGCACGGCCTATATGATCATGCCGTACTACCAGGGCATCACGCTCAAGCAGGCTTTGCGCGAACGCACGGCGCCAGCGGACGAAGCGTGGCTGAAAAGCTTGCTTGCCCCGCTGCTCGACACGCTCACGCTGATTCACGACCAGCAATGCTTTCACCGTGACATTGCGCCCGACAACATCATGATGATTGATGAAGGCCAGCCGGTGCTGCTCGACTTCGGCGCCGCGCGGCGCGCCATCAGCGGCATGGATCAGGCGTTTACC
Organism: Massilia sp. TSP1-1-2; assembly: GCF_049896185.1. NCBI lineage: Bacteria > Pseudomonadati > Pseudomonadota > Betaproteobacteria > Burkholderiales > Oxalobacteraceae > Massilia > Massilia sp. TSP1-1-2. Next base: position 2,564 of record NZ_JAFCTU010000013.1, on the reverse strand, counting down.
GTCATCCTCAAGCAGGGTTACGCACCCATCGAGCAGTACGCCGAAACGCCGGGCATGCAACAGGGCGCCTGGACCGACCTGTTCGCGCTCGCCTCGGTCGTGCATTTCGCAATCGACGGCAAGGCGCCGCCGCCGGCGGTGGGGCGCGCCATCTCGGACCCGTACGTGCCGTTGGCGCAGCGCTACGCCGACCGTTACAGCGTCGCTTTCCTGACCGCCATCGACCAGGCGCTGTCGGTGCGGCCAGAAGAGCGCCCGCAAAGCGCGGCCGAGATGCGCGCGCTGCTGGGCCTGCCGCCCGGCGCCACCACGTACGCGCCGCCGGCGTCGGTGCGCCCGCCGTCGCCCAAGCCGCCGCCGCCGCCGCCGCTGGCCGCGCCGATGCCGGCGCCGGCGCCACATGCGCGCAAGGGTATGCTGATCGGGGGCGCTGTCGCCGGCGCGCTGGCGGTGGCGGCCGGGCTTGGCTACTTGATGATGGGAAAACCGGCCCGCGTGAATCAAGCTGTCCTGCCGGCGCCGGCGGTAGCCGTGGCTCCGCCGACGGCAGTGCAGCCAGTGGTGGTGCCGGTAGTGCATCCCGGCGTGGCGCCGCCAGTCGCCCCGCCCCCGGCCACGGCGGCGAGCGCGCCGTTCAACCCGCTCGCCGCATTTCAGCACGTGGTGGCCGGCGCCAGCGAGCAGCGCAGCGTGGGCATAGACAGCGGCCCCAGGCGGTTGCTGATCAAACGCGACCGTCTCGCTTTTTCAGTGACCGCTTCGCACGCAGGCTACCTGTACGTCCACCTGCTGGGGGCCGACCCGAAAACCTTTGTCATGCTGTTTCCAAACCGCTCGGACACGCGCAATCGGATCAAGGCCGGCGAAACGATCAAGCTGCCGCGCGGCTTCAAGCTTGAAATGACCGGGCCCGCCGGGCAGGATCATGTGCTGGTCATCGTCTCCGATGTAGAGCGCGATTTCAGCGCCACCGGCGGCGTCAAGGGTGGGGATTTCCTGGACTTTTCCCCTGCCGGCGCGGCCAGGGCGCTGCAAAGCTACACGGGCGCGGCGCCCGTGTTCGCCGGGGTCCCGGTGTGCCCGGACCCGGCACAGTGCTCGCCGCTGTATGGCGCGAGCATGTTCTCGGTGGAAGAATACGCGAACTGACGCGCGCGCCACATCCGCGCTGCACGCTTACTTGGACAAATTGACGATCGTGACGCGGCGGTTCTCCGGGGCGGCCGGACTGGTTTTATTCATCAGCTCGCTTGCGCCCTTGCCGATTGGCTCCAGCCGCGCCGTATCGATCTGCTTGGCTGAAACCAGGTAGTCGCGCACCGATTCGGCGCGCGCCTGCGACAGCTTCAGGTTGACTTCCTGGCCGCCGCGCGGATCGGCGTGGCCCTCGATACCGAAACGGAACGCGGCCAGCTTCTCGGACGCGAGCGCCTGGCCGACCACGTCGAGCGAGCGCTTGGCGTGCGCGGTGAGCGCGGCTGAATTGGTCTCAAAGGTGATCAGCAACGATGCAGCGGCGCGCTTGGCCGGCTGCTTGGGCGCCGCGCCGCCCGGTTGCTCGTCGCGGATGACGCGGATGCCGCGCGTGCGGATCGGCTCTTCGGCCGGGGTCAAGGCGTCGACCAGCGCATTTTCAGTCACCTGTCCCTCCTTCATGACCGGTGCCTGTTGGGCGCAGACGGGCAAGGCGGCAGCAACGAGACAAAACGAGATCAGCAATTTGGCGTACATGGTGGACTCCTGGTTAAGTGAAGCTCGACTTGGCCATTATGGAAACTTTTTTGCTTACTATACGGGAGAATGCGTCAATAATCGTAGTAAATTATTCACTTTGACGATCCGCCATTGCCGGTTCCGCAGGGCGGCGCGCTTGCTGCTTCCCGGCCCGGAGGGTGGGCCGCCAAGCCACGCGCGCGGGAGGTTGCGCGCCGGCCTTGGTAATTTGGCGCGGCGCTGCTATAATCTCGCTCGTCGCGGCTGTAGCTCAGTTGGATAGAGTACTTGGCTACGAACCAAGGGGTCGTGGGTTCAATTCCTGCCAGCCGCACCAACATTCGTAGGAAAAAAGACCTGGGTCGCATTGCGGCGCAGGTCTTTTTTTTCGTCCGCAGCAAGGTTAACCGCCGCGGCGATCAGACAGCAGGCAGGTCAGCCGTGCGGCAGTAAGGACGGCGCAAGCGCGCACCTGGCGAACAGCGCATGTGCGCGCCGGCGCCGGCCATCGGGTCGGCTTCTTGCAATCTGGCCGCCGGCGCGGTGGGGCGCGGCGCCGGGGTCGACGCGGTGACGCCGAAGCAGGCGGCGTAGGCGCATCCCAGCGACGCTGCCGACAGAACAAAGAGCAAGAGCGCGGTCGCTGCGGTGGGGACAGATCCCGTTTTCAAGGAAGGGAGAGAAGTCATTGCATTCTAGCCTGGATGTTTCATAAACTGCCACTGCGTCTCCCGCTGGCCGACGCGGGGCCTCATCGGCAGCGATTGCAATGTTGCGAGCAATGGTTTCCCTACCCGATTAAACGGGACATCAATGAAGCGGTATGAGGGGTGATGGCGGGCGGGTGGATG